>JBIJBG010000044.1:0-12078 GCA_044345355.1 Flavobacteriales bacterium | reverse complement strand
GATAAAGAGGCGCTTACAGACTCTCTCTCAGGCGGCCAAAAAAAACGGGTGGGCCTGGCGAAAATATTGCTTTCCGAACCCGACCTGCTCATTCTGGACGAACCCACCAACCATTTAGATATTGAGATGATTGAATGGTTGGAAAAAATTCTCAGCCCGGAGCAGCTCACCTTGCTCATGGTTACGCACGACCGCTATTTTTTGGATTCGGTGTGCGATACAATTTTGGAGATGGACAACAACCGCCTGTACACCCACAGGGGCGACTTCGCCTACTTTCTGGAAAAGAAAACCGAACGGCACGAGGCAGAGCAGAGCGAACTGGAAAGCAACCTGAACGTACTGCGCCGCGAAACAGAATGGATTCGACAAACTCCACAGGCACGCACGGGAAAATCCAAATCACGCATTGATGCCTACCGCAGATTAAAGGACAAAACGTCCTTCCGCCGTCAGGACCGAAAAATAGATTTAGAGCCTGAGATGCAGCGTATGGGGGGAAAAATAGCTGAACTGGTGAAAGTGAATAAACACTTTGGAGAGAAGCAGGTACTGAACGGATTTTCCTATTCATTCAAAAAAGGGGAAAAAATTGCCATAGCCGGACGCAACGGCGCAGGGAAAAGCACCCTGCTCAATCTGCTCACGGGAAAACTTCAACCCGACTCCGGAAAAGTAATCGTAGGTGAAACCATACAATTCGGCTATTATACGCAGGATGGCATTAGATTTAAAGAAGGAGAACGCGTCATTGAACACGTGCGCAACATTGCCGAATATGCCGATTACGGAAAAAGCGGAAAACTCACCGCCGCGCAGCTCCTCACCAAATTCGACTTTCCGCCCGACAGACAGTACACCCCGATTGAAAAACTGAGCGGAGGCGAAAAACGTCGCCTACATTTGCTTTCCATCCTTATTGCAGCTCCCAATTTTCTCATTCTTGATGAGCCCACAAACGACCTGGACATTTTAACACTCAGCAAACTGGAAGAATTCCTACTAAATTTCCCCGGATGCCTCATCGTGGTCAGCCATGACCGTTATTTTATGGATAAAATCGCCGACCAGACCTTCGTATTTGAAGGAAACGGAGAGGTGCGTGTACATATCGGTAATTACACCGATTACCGGGCAGAAAAAGAGAGTTCCGGAATTGCCGAAAAACGAGAAAAAGAGATATTTGCCAAGGATCTGATTAAAATCGCAACGCCAAAAAAAGAACGTGGCGGGCTAAGCTTCAAAGAAAAATATGAATACGAACACATTGAGGCAGAAATAACCGAGCTGGAGCAACGAAAACAAAAACTCGAAGATGACCTTGGGCTGCATGCATCCGATTCGGAAAAACTGACCAAGATTACGGCAGAATTGGGGGCTCTGCTGAAAAAAATAGACGAACGCACCCTTCGTTGGATGGAACTGGAAGAAAAGACAGGAAAATAAAAAGCCGCTAATTCAACCTGGTTCGAAAAACCAAACTCCTGCCGGCCGCAGACGTACGAAAAAATTCAGCCCACCGTTGCCCATCCGGATATACATGCACCAACGCATAGCCGTTGCCCGCAAAACCGAAATCTAAGTATTTTGCTCTTACCACATGGGAAATTTTTGAGGCCGATCCGCTGGTGATGTAGTTCACCTTTTTCTTTCTGATAAGCTGCAAAGAATGATCATGACCGTTCACATACACCAACCCCGGATGAGTGTCAAAAACTTCTTCAAATGCATTCACCATTCTCCGGTAATGTTTATTGTGTGTGTCCTGGATATAGCGGCTGCCTTTCCGTGCAAACACATAAATTCCCCCTAAAACAGGCATGGGAATCCACCATTTCCTATTGAACTCCAACAGCGGAAAAAAATGAGACCGGAGCGGATACTTTCCTCCGTGCGGACCGCAGGTTTCCATAGGATGATGTGCCGCTACGAAAACCGTTTTTCCTACATGCTTAGCTAATTCGGCCTGCAAAGCGGCTACCATCTCTTCCTCGGTCACCACTCCGCATAATTCCTTATTTTTAGGCTTTTCATACTGATGCAGCCACCACTGCGTATCCAAAAGAAGTAACACCGAATTGGGCGAAAGCTCAACCGTTGCCGGCCCGGGACAGGCACTGTCCGGAAAATAGATATTCCCCCTTGCAGACACTTCTTCCACAAACCGCTCCTGATTCAGCCGTTTTTCTAATCCCAGAGAATGTCCGTCATCCCAATCGTGGTTGCCTGCCACCCAAAATACACGACCCGGGTATTTTTCATAAACGGAAATCTGTTCGCGCAATATTTCTTCATACGTTTTACGGCTCGGATCGTCTTTGCCGGGAAGTCCGGCAGGATAAATATTATCTCCCAAAAAAATGAGGGCCGAACGGGCATCCGAAGAATCTAATTGGCCTTTCAATGCGTGCAGATAGGGATCTGTTCCGTCAGGCATGGGCTCGCCCCCGTCTCCCGAAAGAAAAACGGAAAATTCCGGGGCCTCGGCAGGCGGTGTTTTATCCTGCCAATCTGAATTCCGTTTATTCACCCAAGGCTCATAGGCTCCGCAGGAAAACAAACCCGAAATAACCAAAATCCATAAAAACATCCCCTGATTTTTCATGGCATAAAGATAATGCCACGAAAGGTTCCGCAAGGGCAACGGAGAACGAATACCTATTAGCCCTATTTTAGTTACTTTGCGATGCAAATTGAACACAAACATGAAAAAGTGGATTTTATCAGGTACATTATTTTTCACACTCCTTTTCCGCCTTGGCGCCGTGGAGGGCATGTGGCTGCCTTTCCTTTTGAAAAATCTGAACGAAAGTGAAATGAAAACCCTGGGCATGCGCATCAGTGCCGAGGATATTTACCACGCCAACCAACCCTCACTGAAGGACGCCATTTTCTTGTTCGGAGGCGGATGCACCTCTGAAATCATCTCCTCACAGGGACTACTCCTTACAAACCATCACTGCGGGTTTGGACAGATTCAGTTTCACAGTTCCGTAAAAAACGACTACCTGAAAAACGGATTCGTAGCCCGTTCTTTTGCCGAAGAATTACCCAACGAAGGACTTACCGCTACACGCATAGTTTTTATGGAAGACGTGACCGATCGAATATTGGCGGGCATCACCTGGAACACTCCCGACAGAGCTCAAAAAATAAAAGCAGCCACGGAAAAACTGTTGAAAGAATTCAAAAGAGCGGAAGGCGTTGAACTGCAAATTAAACCCTTTGCCTACGGAAATCAGTACATTTTAATCGGCACCGAAACATTCAAAGACATTAGGCTGGTTTTTGCCCCTCCCGCCGGTGTCGGAAAATTCGGAGGAGATACCGACAACTGGGTTTGGCCCCGTCACACGGGCGATTTTGCCGTATTTCGTATTTATGCGGATAAAACCAACCGTCCTGCTGCATATTCAAAAGATAATATTCCATACGTACCCAAAAAACACCTCACCGTTTCACTGAAAGGAGTTCAGGAAGGCGACTTTACCATGGTGTACGGATTCCCGGGACGTACTACACAATACCTTCCCGCCGTGGCGGTGAATTATGTGATGAATGTACAAAACCCCCTACGCGTAAAAATGCGCGAAACATCGCTTGCCATAATTGCCAATACGATGCGCCAAAGCGCTGATCTTCGCATCCGTTATTCCGCTAAACAGGCCCGAATAGCCAATGCATACAAAAAATGGATAGGCGAAGGAAAAGGGTTGCGCAGACTTAACGCACTGGACGTAAAAAAACGCATGGACGCCGCCTTTTCGGAGAAAGCCAAAGGAACCGAATTTGAAAATATACTGAATCGGTTGGAAACCCTGTACGGTGAAAACGCGGAGTACAATAAAGCCTATGATACCTATGTGGAATTCTTGGTGTTCGGCCCTGAAATATTCCGTTTCGCACGCAACTTTGAAAAACTGACCGACACCTACGCATTGGGGAAATCAGATACCGTCGAACTGAAAAAACAAAGAAAAAACCTGGCCGGATTTTACAAAAACTGGGATTTGGAAACCGACCAAAAAATCTTTGCGGACCTCATGCCCATCCTGCACTCCAACCTACCGGAAAAATTCCATCCCAAAGGGCCCTCTGACAAAGTAAAGGGCGATTATTATTCCCATTGGAAAAATCAGGTTTACCAACATTCCGTGTTTAGCTCCCAAGCCAAATTGGAAGCGCTGCTCAATACCTGGAATAAAAAGTCGGCACTGGCACTGCAAAAAGACCCCGTGTACGCCCTGATGAAAAACATGTACGGCATCCTGCTGAATGAGATCAACCCTGCTTATGAGAAAAAGGCGGAAGAAATTGAACTGAATATGGGGATGTTTATGGCAGGTCTGATGAAATTACTGCCAAATGCACGAAAATACTGGCCTGACGCCAACAGCACCCTTCGGGTCACTTATGGAAAAGTGGAAGGCTACGATCCTGTGGACGGTACCACTTACTTACCCTTTACCACTGCCGAAGGAATTTTGGAAAAATATGTTCCGGGGGATGAAGAATTTGATTTGGATGAAAAGCTCCTGAAACTTCTACGCAACAAAGAATTTGGCCGATATGCACGAAATGACGGTCGTTTACCCGTGGCCTTTACAGCCTCCAACCATACCACGGGCGGAAATTCGGGAAGCCCCGTTTTGAATGCGGATGGACATTTAATCGGCATCAATTTTGACCGTTCCTGGGAAAGTACCATGAGCGACATCATGTTCGATCCTTCCCGTTGCAGAAACATTACCTGCGACATCCGCTACGTGCTTTGGGTGGTGGACAAGTGGGGAGGTGCAGACCGGCTGATTCAGGAAATGACGCTGAACTGATATTACTTTAGTCCTCTTTTGAATTGAAAGAAAGCTTGCATCAACTCACGGCATTCCACATCCAAAAGGCCGTATTCAATTTTTGTTTTCGGATGATATAAAGATTTTCCCACAGTGGAAGCTCCGGATTTCTCATCCGGTGTGCCGTACACCACTCGGGAAACCTGACTCCATTTGAGTGCTCCGGCACACATGACACAGGGTTCTACTGTTACGTAAACCGTACACTCCCGCAGGTATTTACCTCCCAAATAATTGGCGGCTGCTGTAATGGCCTGCATTTCGGCATGCGCGGTAACGTCATTAAGCGTTTCGGTGAGGTTGTGGCCACGGGCAATGATGCGATTTTCACAAACCACTACGGCCCCAATGGGAACCTCATCTTTATCAAAGGCATAACGAGCCTCTTTAAGAGCCTCACGCATAAAAAAGTCATCGCTGTATACGGTAAATTCCATAAATAAGACAGATGACAAATATACTTACGCAACCGCCCAATCAGCAAAAGAGAAAAAATAACCCTGCCAAAGAGGAAACCGATTTTCAGCCATTATGGCCCGATCATTCTTGCTCTCTGAATGCCTCCGGCTCGGTGGATTCCGCCACATCCGTATGATTTTCACGTCCCATGGCATGTAACTCCGCTAAAGTTTTATTGTCGGTATGGGTAGTTTGAAGCCAAATATTTCCCGATTTACGGAGCACCTGGGCATATAAGCCCAATTCCTTGTCAAATGCGGCTTCCAAATCTTTTACCACCGTAAGTCCGCTTACTGACAATCTTCCCTTTTTACGGGGATCTCCGGCCTCACCTGCGGTAAAATCGCCGGGAATCCGATCTGCTGCGGGACTTCCCTGCCCCTCTTTATGTGAGGAAGCAAAAAAGGCAATGTCCAAATTAGGAAACCGCTTCCGAAATTCCGCCCGGATTTCATCAAGACGGGTATCTGCGTTTATATGCAAATCCATAAAAATCTTTTCTGCGAAGGTAAAATCACACAACGGGCCAATCCATGACAAAAGTCATCCTGATTGCCTTATTTTATTTTTCCGCATAAAGGGAGGATTTCATCAACCCCCACTTGCAAAGCCTGTGAATCAACGACACTCTCAAAACACCCAAACCGTATATCGCGCTGTTTTTTAAATTGATGGAACTGGCTTCTTTAAAATATTTGGTAGGACAGGTTACCTCTCCAATTTCATATCCTTTAAAAATGATTTGGGAAAGCATCTGATTATCAAAAATAAAATTATCTGAATTAGCCTCAAAATTAACCGCATCAAGCACTTCTCGCGAATAAGCCCTGTAACCTGTATGGTATTCGGAAAGTTTCTGACCGACCAGTATATTTTGAATAAACGTGAGTATTCGATTGGCCACATATTTAATGAGGGGCATTCCTCCGCGCAGGGCACCGTTTCCCAATATGCGTGAACCCAATACTACGGGATACAGATTTTGTCCTATGATATGGGCCATGGAGGGAATCAGTTTAGGAGTATATTGATAATCGGGATGCACCATGATCACAATATCTGCACCCAGCTCCATCGCTTTCTTGTAGCAGGTTTTTTGATTTCCACCGTAACCCCGGTTTTTCTCATGACGTATTAAATGTCGAATTCCTAATTTTCTGCCGATTTCCAAGGTATCATCATTTCCCGCGTCATCCACCAACACCACCTCGTCCACCAAATTCATAGGAATCTCCCTAAACGTCTGTTCCAAAGTAAGCGCGGCATTGTATGCCGGTAAAACCACCACAATTTTTTTTCCGTAAAGCATGCCCAAAGGTAATTTCTTAAAAGCAAAAAAGGCACCGGGACACACCCAACCCGGTACCTTTTGCTCAAGAGCGAAGAAGTTTAACCCTCACTCTCTATCAACGAAAACCCCTCAGTCCCGTTGAAATTTCAATTATCCCTCATCATCAAAATCTATCCACAGATATCGCATCATCCAAAACAGTATTGTTCATTTTCCCATGTGGGAAATCTTTTTTTCAAACCCAACCCTGCTGAGAAATTCATTTTCCTGATTCAAACCGTTTTTTTGGTCGCACATTCTTTCCTAAAACCTTTCTCGGAAAAATGAATCATTCAGCCATTCATTAAATTAATTTTATTATTTTTATAATCAATTTAAATGTTTGGTTGTTTTAATTCAACAAAATTAAATCAATTTTTCATTACTCAATATTTATATTTATTATATAAAACATACACTTCTGTTATGAATTTTACCTTAAATCAACTTCGGATTTTTAGAGAGGTGGTAAACCTCGGAGGAGTTACCCGGGCAGCCGAAAAATTAAACATGACACAGCCCGCAGTTTCCATCCAATTAAAAAACCTGCAAGAACAGTTTGACATCCCTTTGACTCAGGTAATCGGCCGGAAAATTCAAATCACCGAATTTGGTCATCGTGTGGCCTTTCTGGCAGAAAACATCCTGAACGATGTCTCCGCATTGGAATTACAGACGCTAGCATTTAAAGGACTGCTTTCGGGCACCTTAAAAATAGCCTCGGTATCTACAGGTAAATATATCATGTCCCGCTTTTTGCAGCCTTTTTTGGCCGAACACAATCACCTTGACCTGCATTTTGATGTATCACAGCGCGAAAACGCACTGAATCAGCTCGAAAAAGGGGAGGTTGATTTCGTCTTAGTAAGTGTGATGCCTTCCCATCTGGAGGTTGAGGAAGAAATTATTTTACCCAATTGGCTTCATCTCGTGGGTGCCTGCCGGCAGGTGGGAAATTTAGACAAAGCCGAAATGAAAAACTATTTGATAAAAACATCGCTTATCCTCCGGGAAAAGGGCTCCGGAACAAGATTCTCGGCTGAAAAATTTCTAGAAAACACCGGCAATTTATCCAAAGTAAAGCTGGAACTGATTTCCACAGAGGCGGCAAAGCAGGCCGTGATTGCCGGGCTGGGCGTGGCGGCACTTTCTATTTACAGCATACGACTGGAGTTGATTCAAAAGGAACTGTGCATCATCCCCATGAAAGGCTTCCCTATCCGTAATGACTGGAGAATCATCTGGCTGAAAAACAAAAAACTGTCTCCGGTTGCTTCGGCGTTTGTAGAATTCCTCCGAAAAGAAAAAACAGCTATCCGTAAAGAGCATTTTGCCTGGGCTGAAAAGTATCCCAAATAACCGACATCATTTAATACGGAAGACGCGGATCGGCAGTCACTTCTAAGCTAGAAAACAATCCGGCCTCATATTTAAATCGGGCCGCCGAGGCAATCATCCCCGCATTGTCAGTACAAAATTCAAAAGGAGGAATATGCGCACAAACGCCCCTTTTATCTGCCAGAAGAGCAAATTTTTTCCTCAGGGATGAATTGGCAGAAACCCCACCTGCCAATGCAATATGATTTACAGAAACCTCTTCCAGGGCCTTATCCATTTTAGAAATCAACATGTCGGTAATGGTCTCCTGAACCGAGGCGCAGAGGTCTGATAAATTTTCTCTTACAAACAGTGGATTCTCCTTTTCCCTGTCCCGAAGAAAATACAATACGGAGGTTTTTAAGCCGCTGAATGAAAAATCCAACCCGGCCACGCGTGGATGCGGAAAAGTAAACCGGGTGGCATTTCCCGCTCCGGCCAATTTATCCATCACCGGCCCGCCGGGATATGGCAGACCGAGCAATTTAGCGGTTTTATCGAAAGCCTCCCCCGCCGCGTCATCCAGCGTCTGGCCCAAAATATGCATTCGGAGCGGTGCTTCCACCAGCACAATTTGGGTATGTCCTCCTGAAACAGTGAGGCAGAGAAAGGGGAAAGCGGGAGGTTGACGGGTATCACCCACCTTCTTGGCAAAATGAGCCAACACATGGGCCTGCATATGATGTACCTCGATAAGCGGAATACCCAAAGCCAAAGCAAGCCCCTTGGCAAAAGAAACCCCCACCATCAGTGAACCGGGTAACCCGGGCCCACGGGTAAACGCCACGGCAGAAAGCTCGGATTTTGTTATATTTGCCTGTTTTAACGCTGCATCAACCACCGGAACTATGTTTGATTCATGAGCACGGGAAGCCAACTCCGGAACCACACCGCCATATTGACGGTGAATTTCCTGATCGGCCACCACGTTAGAAAGAATAACCCCGTCCCGAATCACCGCCGCCGAAGTATCATCGCAAGATGACTCCAACGCTAAAATCACCGCTTGGCTTGTATTTTGCAGATTCAAAACAACAGAATATTGGAAAACCCGGACAAAAATAACGCAAAAACTAAGCGCAGCCTTTCAGGCAGAATTCTGCGTTTTTTCGGATTTCTATTGCTCGGGTCTCTTGCCCTGCTCCTCACATTGACTATTTTTTTGGCCTTCCCGCCCGTACAAACCTGGATTGCACAGCGCACGGCAGCCTATTTTTCAGATAAATTAGGGATTACGCTTAGCATTGAACGGGTGAGCATCAACCTCATCAGCGGAAATGTTTCCCTAAGGGAACTTCGGGTTTTGGATCACCATAACGACACTCTGCTTTTGGCCGGGAAACTGGAAACCGGCCCTGATCTGATCAATCTTTCTGAACCCGAAATAGTTTTGGGCGAGACACGCCTGTCTGATGCCCTGTTCCGCCTGCATAAATATCCGGGCGAGGAGGGTATGAACCTGGATTACATCATCAGGCAATTCCGTTCAGACAAGCCCAAAGACACCACCGGAAAACCGGTAGGTTTTAAAATAAAAAAGATTTTTTTAGAAAATGTAGCCTTCAATCTTTTGGACGAAACTGCGGATACTTTACCGGCAGCTTTTCAGCCGGGAAATATCAGGGCCCTCATTTCCCACGGCGAAATGCAAGATTTTCGCATTGCAGAAGATTCCATCATCTTTAAAGTCAGAGAACTAAAAGCGCTGGAACGATCCGGATCAGGTTTACAACACTTTGAGACTGACTTCGTCATCTGTTCTACAGCCATGCTGTTTTCCAACACCTTGTTGGAAACCGTACAGGGCAGCTTTGTAAAAGGTGATATCGGATTTCACTACAAAAATTGGACCTCCTTTTCCGATTTCGTGGATTCCGTTCGCTTTGACACACGCATTGAAAAATCTTCGGTAAAATTCAAGGATATCGCCTTCTATACCGATGCTTTGAAAAACATACCCTTAACCATGCGATTCAAAGGAAGGGTAAATGGTCCCGTTTCCGACATGAAGGGCCGGAACCTGGAAGTGTATTTGGGAGAAGAATCATCCATAGCGCTGAATGCCGATGTATTCGGCCTGCCCGACATAGAAGAAACCCTTTTCGACATCAAAATAAAAGAATTGGAAATTTCACCCAAAGACCTCTCCGGATTAAAGGTGGGTCCGGATGGCTCGGGATTAAAAATACCGGCTGAACTCAACAACCTGGGCAATGTTCGCTATACGGGAAGAATAACAGGAAGCATCGGAAATTTTGTTACCGAAGGGATCTTTCATTCATCGGCAGGAAGCATAGCCACAGACCTGCAACTTACCACTGATCCGGGTTTTAAAAATCCATTTTACAGAGGAAAAATCAAAACCGTATTATTTAATCCCGGAGTTCTGCTCGGAAACTCAAAAACCTTGGGGCCGATATCCGGAGAAGCAGAAATGGAAGGAAAGGGATTCAATCCGGAGAATATGGAGATAGCCATTCGGGGCGACTTTTCCAAAATCACACTTCTGGACTATCCTTACACGGGTATTTCCATAAAACAGGGATATCTGAAAAACAAGGCTTTTTCAGGCAAGCTTCACATAAACGATCCAAACCTGAAGCTGACATTTGAAGGCACTACTGATTTCTCCGGCAGCATTCCGCAGTTTCATTTCCAGGCAGCCATGGCAGGAGCAGACCTTAGTGCCCTGGGATTATACCCGCATAAATTAACCATAGACAATCTGGTATCAGACATTAATTTTAAAGGAAAAAGCATCGACAACCTTATGGGAAGTCTGGTTTTGGACAGTCTGATATTCAGCACAGCACGAAAAACGCATGACCTTGGCAAAATTACCTTAAAGGCGGATTCCGTAAATGCGGACAGAAGACTTATACTGTCGGGCACTCCCGCTTATGCAGAGCTCTCTGGTGACTTTCAATTGACTCCCCTTTTCGAAAATTTAAAATTTAATCTGAACGAGTATTTTCCTTCCTTCCGCATCCCATACGACAAAAAACGGGCTGCTCAATCACAAAGACTCGATTTTGACATTAAAGTGAATAATCTGAATCCGATTTTTGATGTCTTCATCCCCCAATTTTTTGTGAGCGGCGGAACCCGGCTTTCCGGAAAGTATTTTTCGGAGCTGCGTACCAGCGAAGTGTTTTTGGAATCGGAAAGTATAGGCTACGGGAAACTGAAAGCCACCGATTTGGAATTGTTTCTTAGCACCTCTGAAAAAGAAGTGGACATGAGCCTGAATACCTTCCGCTTTTTTGCAGATGACAGCTTATGGTTCGACTATGTGGACGTAAAGGCAGCTGCTTTCAAAGACAGTCTTCGGGTGGGAATTTCCTGGAAAGACGATGTATTCAAGCTGAGCCGGGGCAATATTCAGTTTGCCACCTGGCTTGGTATTCCGGGTTGTTACGACCTTTATTTTGACAATACCTCCCTGTTTTTAAAAAACACGGAATGGAAACTAAAAAAGGGCGCATTTCTCGGTTATTCCATCAATGCCCTGGAAGCCTATGACTTTTCCTTCTCCTCTTCCGAAGGAGGCTACCTGACTGTTAATGGCCTTACGGATGAAAATAGGGAAAACAGCCTGGATTTGGCGATTAAAGATTTCCCGGTAGAATTTTTCCAAAATTTAGGAAAAAACATACCGCAGATGAGCGGATCACTATCCGGGAAGGCAGGTATTTATGCCTTATTTCATCAACCATTTATTTCGGCAGATCTGGAGGTTGACCAATTTACCCTATTTAATCAATTGCTTGGAAACTTTTCCTTCAACAGCGAATTTATTCCCTCAGAACAGGCACTAAAAGTAAATGGACGGTTAAACACGCCCGCAGGCGTTTCATTAGAATTTACGGATGGACGCATTTATCCATTTTCCAAGACCCAAAACTTAGACCTTGCGCTCCAATTTTCCAAATTCAACGTACAACCCGCTGAAACATTCACCACGCCCATACTTACCAAACTAAACGGCTACCTTACCGGAAATTTGAGGATTCGGGGCCTCTTTGAAGCACCCATTCTGGAAGGTGTGGCCTACCTGGA
>JBIJBG010000280.1:0-2872 GCA_044345355.1 Flavobacteriales bacterium | reverse complement strand
AAATTTCACGGGATCCATTAAATGGAATTTTGAGAAATTTCTGGTGGATGAAAAGGGTACCTTGATTCATCGTTGGCGGTCCGGTGTTTCGCCGCTTGCCTCGGAAATTACTTCTGCACTTTAATTTCGGAGTTTATTTTACCTAATAGGCATTAGAACGTCTGTTCTAAAAAATCGGAAAGGTACTTTTCGCTTTCAACAATACTTTCGTAAAAACCCATGTGGCCGCTTTGTTCGCTGATATGTATGTGAGCCTTCAGCAGTTTGGCTTCTTCAATCAGGCCGTCTGCCTGCAATACGTTGTCATGCCGGCCAATGAAATAGGATAGCTTACCCGGGTAGGTTTTTAAAAAATCAAAACGATCTTTCCGGTCTCTTAGGGCCACTAGGGTTCCTTTCAGGGTGTTATCTTTTATGGTTTTTGATTCTTCCAGCAGCTGATTTACCGCTTTAACAAACTCGTCCAGACGTTCGGTGTAAAATAAGTTTTTAAATAATTCACGAAAGAATAGCTCCCTGTTTTGTGCAAAAATGTTTACGGCCCGTTCCCTGTTCTTTTTCTTTTCTTCTGAATCGGCTCTTGCCGTGCTGTGAAATAAGCTGAGGCCTTTTATCCGTCCGGGTTGCTTTTCGGCCATGGCCAATCCTGTATACCCGCCCATGCTGTGTCCTACCACCGCGAAAGAGTCCAGTCCTTCTTTATCGGCCAAAAAGAAAAGGGCATCACTTACCTTTTCCAGTGAAAAATCAGCATCGGGAAATGGGGTAGAGGCTCCGTAACCCGGTAAGTCGGGAATAATGACGCGGTATTTTTCAGCCAAAATATTTCCATGGTATTTCCAAATTTTGCGGTCTTCGCAAAGCCCGTGGAGCAGCATGACAGGCTTTCCCTGGCCCAAGAGAGTGTAATAAATATCAACTCCTTGTTCGCCGGCAAAACAATTTTTTTCCATGCAAGAAAAGTTTTTTGCTTACAGCAAGCCCGCAATGATGCTTTCCAGGCTGTGTCCTTCGGCCTCTGCGCGATAATTTCGCACGATGCGGTGACGTAAAATTGGCAATGCTACGGCCTTCACATCTTCAATATCGGGCGAGAATTTACCACGTAGCGCGGCATGTGTTTTCGCGGCTGAAACCAGGTATTGGGAAGCTCTGGGACCGGCGCCCCATGAAACGAAATCGTTTACATCTTTCGTTGCAGCGGCAGTTCCCGGCCGTGTTTTGGAGGTGAGCCTTACACAGTATTCATACACATTATCCGATACGGGAATACGACGGATCAGTTGCTGAAAAAATAAAATATCCTCTCCGCCGAGTATCTTATTTACGGATACTTTGCGGTCTGTCGTCGTGTTTTTCACCACGTTCAGTTCTTCCTCAAACGACGGGTAATTCAGCACCAGGTTAAACATAAACCGGTCTAGCTGTGCCTCGGGCAGGGGATAAGTACCTTCCTGCTCAATGGGATTCTGGGTGGCCAGTACAAAGAACGGCTCATCCAATTTAAACCTCTGTCCCGAAGCTGTTATGGCTCTTTCCTGCATGGCTTCCAGCAGGGCTGATTGAGTTTTGGGAGGTGTACGGTTTATTTCATCCGCCAAAATAATGTTGGCGAAAAGAGGACCTTTGATGAATTTAAATTCCCGGTTTTCTCCTAAAATTTCAGATCCCGTAATGTCTGATGGCATCAAATCGGGCGTGAATTGAATGCGGTTGAACGACAGGCCCAGCACATCGGAAATGGTATTTACCAGAAGGGTTTTGGCCAGGCCGGGAACACCTCCCAAAAGGCAATGTCCGTTCGTAAAAATGGAGATCAGGGTTCCGTCCACTATCTCGTGCTGTCCCACGATGATTTTACCTATTTCACTTTTCAGGCTTTCGTAAACGTGCACGAGTCCTTCTATGGCTTCTTTATCTGAAGAATATTTTGACATCGGAGATAAATTTATTTTTCGTTGGTCCAGTCGTGTTCAAACTCACATCCCATATAGTCTGGATTGATTCGGATATACATCGTTTTTTTCATTCGGTTGATGTATTTGGAAATGGCTGATTTTTCTTTCTGTGCAAGGGCTGCCGATTGGATAATCTGATAATCGGACTTTAAATCAGCAATGTGGGGTTGAGTACGGCTGATTAATTTTAGAATGCGGAAAGCTTTACCACCCGTGGGTGTATCGTAAAGGTGTACCTTGGAATGTTGCCCCGCACTTAAACCACTGATTTCACGAAACGTGAACAAATCCAACTGGTCAATTTTAAATTTTCCGCTACCGGACTGAAAGTTGAACATACGTCCTCCGTTAAATTTGGTTTCTTCGTCATCTGAATGCAATTCAGCCAATTTTTCAAAGGTGAGTGTGTCCGATGTGCCTAAAACCGCGTACAGACTGTCCACCCGTTCCTGTGCCTTCAAAAAAGATTCATCACTGATTTCAGGTTTCAACAGAATGTGACGGAAATTGGCCAGCTCGCCCCGTTTTTCGATTAATTCGATGATGTGGAACCCAAACTCCGTTTCCACTACTTCCGAAATTTCTCCCTGTTTGAGGCGGAAGGCCACTGCGGAAAATTCAGGCACCAGATCTTCTCTGGAAAGGAATCCCAATTCGCCACCTTGTTCCGCAGATGCACGGTCTTGGGAATTTACTTTTGCCTTTAGGGTAAAACTGGCTCCGCGTAAAATGTCATTCCGTATTTTATTCAATTTATCACGCACTTTCCGTTTTTCCTCTGTAGAAATACCGGGTTTGATTAAGAGTTGGGCAAATTCCACCTCAGAGGGAATGTAGGGCAGGCTGTCTTTGGGAATACGGTTGTAATAGGCTTTCACCTCGCCCGGGGTTACCTTCACATTACCGCTTACTTT
>JBIJBG010000157.1:0-5244 GCA_044345355.1 Flavobacteriales bacterium | reverse complement strand
CTGTTGTTACATGATTTTGCAAAATGCCCAATCCGGTTGTCTGAGAATATTCTATATGGAGTCCTTTCCATAAATATTGCCTATATCCACTGGCGATACTGTAGTCAGCAAAGCGACCTTCTGTTTCGCGATTTTGAGGAAAGTCTACATTTATTCCTGTATAGACATCTCCACGGAAATGGCCTTTCTGCCAAAGTTTAATAAGAAAATGGGTTCTTGTAGCTCCGGGAAAAAATGGCCAAAGAATATCGGTTTCAATGCTGAATTTTCGTGGTTTTTGCTCAGTTTGAGCGAATACAGACATTGCCAGAATACTAACGAGCCCCATTAGGAGAATTATTTTTTTCATTTCCTGTTGTTTTTAATTTGCCCGTAAAGGTTAGGGAATTCAATTAAATGGCACTGAACAAATGGTACTAATTCCCGGCAAGTAGTTATTTTCCTTTTTTACCCAAAGTATATGCCGTTTTTATCCATTGTTCTCTTTTCTTTTTTGTGGATAATTTGACGGAACCAAAATAGGTTGTCTTTATAGGCTTAAGTCCGCAAAAACCGAGTATTCCCGCCTTCATCATTTTACCTCCCGGGTTGCCCAAAATCCATCTGTAGTACCAGGGCGGTGCATCCATTGTGGAGATTAATCTGGCCGTTTTGCCTGATAATAATTTGTCCCAGCTAACGATCATGGTCATTTGTTCGTGATATTTAAAGGCAAAACCCGGAGAGAGTACCATTTCAAAAAATAATCTCATCACAGCGGGAGGGCCCGCCCACCAAGTAGGGTAAACACACACCAGATGGTCTGCCCATGAAATAAGTTTCTGGGCTTTGGCTATATCTCCTTCGGGTTCATATCTTTTTTCATGTCCATACTTCAGGTATTTTTCCAATTCCAATTCCCTTACATTTAATGATTTAAATAAGTGGCCCGAAACATTGGCCCCATTTTCATAAGAGCTGGCTAATGCTGAACAAAAACTGTTCTCTCGATTATGAAAATTAATAAGCAATATCTTCATGATGGATAGTTTAAAAAGACGGGATTGAGTTTATGAAGTATAGATTTGTCACTTTGTTGTTCTTTCCGCTCCTGTTATATTTTAACGTAAACGTTCCGTGTTTTTCGATAATTTCTGAGCCATCATACGCTCATGTTTCTCATTTTTCGATTCAGGCGGTAAAGGGCCCATGCTTTTTTACTATATTCATCTCGGTTCTCTTTGATTTAATTTCACAAACCGTTGAATTTTTGTGTCCTTTTTACCATCACGGTGAGCAACAATCGAATAAAAAAAGCGGTTAACCCTATTCATTATTTGTAATTAGTTCGTTCAGTTTGCACTAAAATGGGGTAATGCCATAACCACCTCCGATTGGCATGTTATAAAACGGAGGTGTTCAGTTTCTTTACAGAGTATATATTCTTTTTCTGAACAATCTGATGAAAAGGTCGTACCTGATGATGCCGCTATTTTCAATAGGAGTTTATTTTGAATCAGGAGTCAAAGATCCGGTGTTGCATCAAAAGCACACTGAACAAATGATAAGAAATCACTTAGTCAATTCTTTTCTTAGTCTGCTCAAGTGTTGCGGGGTTATGCCCAAAAACGATGCCGTATAGTGAAGCGGAACACTGAGAATGATTTCAGGATTCTCCTGGAGCATCTTTTCATACCTTTCGTAAGCTGATTGTGATTGAAACATGGCAATTCTTTTCTCCATGATGATGAAAAGATTTTCAGCGATAATTCTTCGAAAAATTTGAATTTTGGGCATTTCGTCTGATAAGATTTCTATATCCTTCTTGGAAATAACCATCAGTTGGGAATCTTCTATAACAGAAATGTTTTCATTTGTAGGGGTGTTCGTTAAAAAACTCGTAAACGAGGTAATGAAGTTGCCGGGTGTTGAAAAATAGCAGGTTACTTCATCACCTGATTCGTTACAATAGAATATTCTTAACTTCCCGCTTTGCACAAAGGCTATTTGATCACAAACTTTTCCTTCTTTTATCCAGAAATTCCCTTTGGAAATGTTGGTTGGTTTAAACATTTCGTCAATGCGTCTTTTCTCGTCTGCCGTCAGGTCTATTATCTGGCTTATATTTTCTGATGCTGTCATCATGGCTTACTATTTTAATCTGAATTTCCTCTTATCATCCTACAGTCAAAGGGTTCGTAATGATTATCTGTCTCCTTGTCCTATGTTTTCCACCATTGAGTTTATCCATGTTGAGTAAAATGCCCGGGAATGATTATTGCGTTAAATGAGGTCATTTTACATTTTTCGCATAGACACCATGTGCAAATTTTGTACCATTCAATAATAGGATTTCTTTTTACTCCGTGTGGGGTTTTATTTTACTTGTAAAAGTAAAATGGGTTCCGCTCAAATGGCTGAACAAATGTTAAGAAATCATCCTATTCATTAATGGTTCGGTTTGCCTGATTTTTCATGGACGAGAGTCGGAAATTACGCTATCAGTTTTAAAAATCTTTGCTCCCTGTCTCAATTCTATGGAATCAGGGCTATTTTTAATTTTTCCCTTAACATGTTCTGCAAGTTCTTTGGTAAGTCCCCCATTTTTCGGCCGTGATTTTATAGACTTTTGCACAGGTCGGCCAATAAAAATGGCATAAACGGCTTTCCCGTAAGGGCCTTTAACTGTTCAATCAACAAGGTGAAAGATAACCCTGTGCCATTTTGCTGTTCTCGACGCTCAAATCGAGGCGCATCTGAGGAGTTACGCTATAAAAAGCTTACCGCCTTTAGGCTACTTTTTTAATTTCGATTCATACAGTTTGATCCATTCTCCGGCGCTCATTTTTTTCATCAAATCACCGATGAGCTCAAAGGGAATATCCTCTGATTTCTTGAAGCGGACACAGCTTTTTCCCATATCCAATTTTTTCTTGCCGTATTTCGGGTATTCGGCCGTAAACCAGGCCAATAATTCGGGCTCGGCATACATGCCCATGTGGTAAAAATGAATCGAATTTTTTTGGGAAGCAATTCCGGCAAACGGAAGAGGCTCGCTCGGTTTGCAATGATAGCCCGCCGGATAAACGGAATGGGGAATTACATACCCCAAGCCGCCGTAACTGATAGCCGCTTCAAAACCTTCGGGCAGGTTGTTCATGATCACCTCGTGCAGCTTGTGAAATCCTTCTGCTCTTTCCGTGGGAACGTTGGCCAGAATTTCATCTACGGTTTTGCCGTTTGCTTTCATTGGTTTTTGATTTTTTTAGTCTTCACTTTTGTAAACAGGTCTGCCGTATATTTTTCATACAGTCCAAACAAAAATTTCATTCGGTTGGCTTCGCTTGTAAACAGCAGTGTTCTGTAGGCTATGTCCACCGATGTGTTCAGTTCGTGCTGCTTATTGATCGGTTAAGGTCTTTCCAAATATACTGTTATTGTATTTCTTTATTTTATCAGTATACGCGTTCAAATTTGTCGTTTTGGAGTTTGTATTCCCGTTCGTTCCAGGTAAAACGGTCTCCGTTTTTCAGTGAGGTTAAATCGGGTAAGTCGCCGCTCAGGGTATGCACAGAGGCTTGGGCGTTTCGTGCCAGAGTTAGGTATTCGGGGTTTAAGGATTCGCTCCGCGTACACAAAATAATGGAAAGCGGTTTTTTAATCCGGCTCAGCAGTTCTTTATCTCTCGGCAGGGCATAGTTGTCGGCAATCCACAACAGCCTTTCTGCCAATGGCGCCTGTTGCTCCGCTTCCAATAGCGCCTCCGCATCGTTTTCCGGAATATCGCCTCCGTATCCCGCCCGCATGGCTCTTTCTAATTCTTTTTCTACCGCTTCCGCTGAAATGGCACCGATCGGGTAAATGCCCCCTGTGGCTCCGATTTGTTTTTGGGAATCGGGTGTCATGTCTCCGTCATTAAAAAAACTGAAATGGATGATGCGGTTCTGGTTGGTACGGAACCACCCCATCAAATCGCGGATGTACGGACTCATGCTCGCCGTTACATCGCATACTACGGCCAGTTTTTTCCAGTCGTTTTTTCGGTTTAACACGGTTGAAATGGCGGCCTCTTTTTTCTGGTCAGATCCTGCTTCTTTTTTCCTGTCAGCGGAATATAACACAATGAATTGGCAGCCTTCGCGCTCTTCCGGTGCGGTTTCCGGATTGAAGAGAAATATCAGGGTGACATAGGCATTGACCGACGTATTTTTTGTTTTCGCCGGATTCCACAAAGGCATTTCGCTCAGATACGTTTTTATGGCTTCGTCACAGGCTTTTCCCAAACTCTGCAGAAAACGGATGTCATGCACGCCTCCGTTTTTGTTTATGGTACATTCCACTTCCGCCCGTCCTGAAATAGGTTTTCCGACCCCCGTTTTCGGATATACCAGGTGTTGCTGCGCATCCGCCGCTAAATCACACGGATCGCTGCCGAAGGAAGGCCCTTTTTCGTAAAAGGTTACGGGGTCCGAATCGCGTTTTTTCTTTTTTACCCTCGGCAAAAAATCAGCCCTTGATAAATCTGAACCTTTGTCTTCCCGGAGTTTCTCCAGCAAGGCATCCACTTCTTTTTTTCGTTCGGATTCACGGTCTATCAGAAGGCGGTAATCGATGCGAAATCCGTGAAAATACGTAGTTGCTTCTCCGTAATTATCAGCTCCCGTCTGTTCCGTTATTTTCCAGTCTATCCCGGGGTCGTTAAATAATGCAGGTAATAAAATGCGTAGGTTTTCCAGCCGTTTTTTGTTCAGTTCCGTTTGGTTAAAACGGGCCGAGCGCCTGAAGCCGGTGTAAATTAATTCTACGGATATAACATGCGCCTTTTTGAGCCGTTCGGCTATTTCTTTATTCAGTTCCGGTTTCCCGAAAGGACAGGGAATGAAAATCCGTCCGTCAGTCTCTGCGATTTCTGCGCGGGGTTGTTTTTCCGTTCGGTATTTTACAATATCCGAAGGCGTAATCTGGGCACAAACCCATACGGGAAAAAACACCGCCGGTATTATCCAACTTTTTATCATAGTCAAATGTAACTCTTCGTTTTTTGCTTTTTTTATTTGGTTAACGTTTTTTACCGAACTCGGCTGACATATTGGCAACTTGGGACGATTGGTATAAAATTCGTAGATTCGGTGATATTAAAGTTGAATAAAACAAGTAGATATGAGTGACCCGGTAGAAAATAATCAGAACGAAACCCATGATGATTTGCCCGCTGAAGGCCATGAGGGAACATCGCCTTCTCCTGCTTCGGAACCGCAAACCGAA
>JBIJBG010000106.1:0-6832 GCA_044345355.1 Flavobacteriales bacterium | reverse complement strand
AGAGTCTCCCAGGATGATACCGGTAAGACCGCCTGAGATGAACATGGAAACAATACCGATGGCAAACAACATACCGGGTGAGAAAATGATATTCCCCTTCCACAGCGTGGTGATGTAATTGAATGCCTTAATAGCCGAAGGTATGGCAATCAGCAGCGTGGTGAATGTAAACACGGAACCCAGGAATGGATCCATTCCCGTGATGAACATGTGGTGGCCCCATACGATGAATGAAAGAAAGGCAATCGCCAATACGGATGCGACCATCGCCCTGTAACCGAAAATCGGCTTGCGGGCCATTGTGGCAATAATTTCAGAAGCTATTCCCAATGCGGGAAGCAATACAATGTATACTTCGGGATGTCCCAAAAACCAAAACAAGTGCTGGAACAATACGGGAGAACCTCCTGTTTGCTCTAAAGCCTGACCGCTGATGAAAATATCGGAAAGGAAGAATGCCGTACCGAAACTGCGGTCAAAAATTAAGAGTAAGGCCGCAGCGAGTAACACGGGAAAAGAGAGAATACCCAAAATAGCTGCCGTCATGAAAGTCCAGATGGTAAGCGGCATACGAGTCATTTTCATCCCTTTGGTGCGGCAGTTGATTACCGTAGCAACATAGTTCAAGGCTCCGAGCAGTGAAGAAATGATAAATAAGGCCATGGATACCAACCACAATGTCATTCCAAGACCTGAACCGGGTATTGCCTGAGGCAGTGCGCTTAAGGGAGGATAGATCGTCCATCCGGAAGCCGCGGGACCAGATTCCACAAAAAGGGAAACAATCATTAAAACGGAGGAAACGAAAAAGAACCAGTAAGAAAGCATGTTCATGAACGGGTTTACCATATCACGAACGCCTAATTGGTATGGAATCAGGAGGTTTGCATACGTACCGGTTAAACCTGCCGTCAGTACAAAAAACACCATCAATGTACCGTGCATGGTAACCAAGGCAAGGTAAAAATTCGGATCCAGGATTCCGTCTTTCGCCCATTTGCCGAGGAACACATCCATAATTTCAAAAGGCTGATTGGGCCAAGCCAGTTGAAGCCGGAAAAACAGGGACATTAAAAAGGCCACAACCGCCATAAAAATGGATGTTACCAAGAACTGCTTGGCAATCATCTTATGGTCCTGACTGAAAATATATTTCGTCAGGAATGTTTCATGGTGATCGTGATGATCTGCGTGGTGGTCATGTGCATGGTCATGTATCGCGGCAGATTCTTCGGCGGGGATATTCAAACTTTCAGCCATGGAATGGAGATTTATGAGTTATAAACAATCTTTTTTTCTTAAAGTTTTGCCACCGGATTTTCGGCTTTTTCTTCTACCGCCGGTTTTTCTTCTTCTTTTTTATCTACCTGAAGCGATTCGGCAAAGCGCACCTGTGTTTTGTTCCAGCGTTCAAATTCTTCTTCAGTTTCAATCACTATTTTCATTTGCATGTTAAAGTGAGCTGACCCGCAGATATTGTTGCAATACAAAAGGAAATCAAAATCGGGATTGTTCATTTTCTGTTTCATCTCCGCCGTGGTGATGGTGGGGATGAATGAAAAAGAAGTCGTCATGCCGGGAACGCAATACATGTGTACTCTGAAATGAGGCAGATAGGCACTGTGAATGACGTCCTGAGAACGCATCTTCAATTCGATGGGCTTATTCACCGGCAAGTGAATTTCTCCGCCTGGGGCGATGACGATATCGTCGTAAGCTTTTACGAATTTTGTTTCCTCATTTTTCTTGCGGAAGTCATTAACCATCTGCAGTTGGTGGTTATATCGGATTAACTGTATATCCAGTTCTGCCAACTCTTCGGGCAACGGAAAATTGTTGATTTGGTTCAGCACCTCATTTCGTTTTTCATTGATGGTATTGAATTGGGCCTCGATGGTTTCAGGAGTAATCAGTCCTAAGCTGTTCAAGTCCGATATCATCGTATAGTTAGCTTCTCCCAATTCTTTGTCCGCACCTGCGTAACGCGCCGTCCAATCGAATTGTTTAGCATAAAGCTCTACCGTTAAAGGCTCGCCCTCTATTTCAGATCCGAGGGTATCGTTCCATATTTTCAAACCGTAAAAAATTAACCCGCAGAAAATAATGGCCGGCACCACTGTCCAAACCATTTCTAATTTATTGTTGTGGGCATAGTGATAGGCCTGGTTTCCTTTCCTGTAACGGTAACGATAGGCGAAAAACCACAAAACGGGCTGAACCAATAAATAAGCAAGTGAAATAACGACAAAGGAAACGGTTTGTAAAGTATCAATCGATTCTCCGTGGAGGGATGCGGATTCGGGCAGCAGTTTCCCGCCTGCCACATATTCTACATGGAAATAAAAATAGATAACGTAGCCGAAAAACAACATGAATAGGCACAGAAGGGCATTCCAGTTGTTTTCGTTTTCTTCTATTTCATAAGAAGGTTTGTTTCTCACTCGGTTTATCAGTTCTCCAATACTCATCAGTTTCCCTACGCTGATAAGGGTGAGTAGGATAACCAGGCTGAATAAAACAGGTACGATCATTTCTCCTTAATTTTTAAAATTCGATAAACAATTAAATTTCGTGGTGTTGGCTTTCCTCCAGGAATGTCCCCTGTTTGGGCTCTACATTGGCTTTGGTTAACGCCGTAAATACCACAAAAATAAATAGGCCCGCAAATAAAGCCAGCGTAGATACTTCAGGCAATCCAAGACCCCAATTTTCAGCCACGGTGCCCGGCATGATAATCTGAAACAGATCTAACCAGTGTCCTATCAAGACTAAAGATGCGACCAAAGTGATGAGGTTATGATTTCTTTTTGCATCACGCGTCATGAGAATTAGCAGCGGAAGCACAAAATTCATCACGACCATCAGCAAAACCAGCGGACGGTAATTGGTATCATAGCGCTCCATGAAATACACAATTTCTTCGGGTACGTTGGCATACCAAATGAGGATGAATTGGGAAAAATAGAGGTAGGTCCAAAAGATGGAAAAGGCAAACATAAATTTGGCCACATCGTGAATATGGCTCGGGTTTAGGTTCGGAAGGTATCCGTTTTTGTGCAGATGCAACAGAATGATTAACGTGGCCGCTAAACTGGAAACAAAAATACCGGCGAAAATATACCATCCGAAAAGTGTGCTGAACCAATGCACATCAATGGACATGAGGATATCCCAGGCAGAGGTGGATGAAGTTACCGCAAAGAGCACCAAAAAACCGGCCGCCCATTTGCGCACTTTGGTGTAGTGGTTAAAATCGCCACCGAGCTGTTCTTCCTGAATAGAAAACTTTCTGAGCAGATAGGCAAATCCTGCCCAAATTATAAAATAGGCTACGATTCTTCCCACAAAGAAAGGCGTATTCAAGTAACCCATTTTGCCCTGAATGAGCGGATCATGGGCCACTACTTTAGGATCTAGAAATTCATACAGGTGATGCACTCCGAATACTCCGGCAAGTATGACAATCAATACGGCAGCCATGCCGAAGTACGTATATTGTCCCAATGCTTCGGGAACGCGCTTAATCATGGTGTACCAACCGGATTCACCCACGATATTCACCGCTATAAAAAATGTTCCGGCTACCGCAATTCCTGTGAAGAAAAACGAGTTGAGCAACAAATTGGCCCACACCCGTTGAGTATTATCTTTAAATACTAAAAAACTGGCGATAAGTCCAGCCAGTCCCAACGCCATCAGGGCGAAGGAAGTCATTTTTAATTTTCCCGGAAAAACGTATTTCATCGGTTATGCGTTTAAAATTCGGATATTATTTAACCACCGCTGTTGAATCTGTCGCAACTGCTGTTTCTGCACCATATTTCTGCAGTGACTGCACGTAGTGAACCAATTTCCAGCGATCTGTTTTGGATATTTGATATTGATGCGCACCCATGGCATTTTTGCCATACGTGATGGAATGGAATATCTGTCCTTCGGGCAGGTTTTTCAATTGGTCGGAATTGTATGCGGGAGGAATCAGGACCGCCTGTTTTTTCCCCGCACCTCCGTCACCCTGTCCGTTCTGACCATGACAATGGATGCAGAAATTGGTGTAAACGGCTTTACCTTCTTCCAAAACCTGGTCGCTGAAGGGTATTGGGTTTTTTAGGCTTGCAGCCGCCGCATATCCTTCCGGAGAATCGGAATTTGAATACGGAAATACATCCATCAGTTTGCTGCGATCCGTCTGGTATGCAATAGTTCCATCAACCGGTTTGCGTGCATTACTTCCGTCGGTAAAATTCTTGTTTGGCCCGTAAGCCTCATACCCGACAGAACGATACATATCCGGCATAAACTCATACCCGGGTCCTTGCGGATCTTTTGAACAGGAGCTTACCAGAAAAGCGGCTGCCACAAAAAGACCTGCTGAAAAGTATCCTGTATATTTCATACGATTCATCTCTTTTAATTTTCGCTGCGGTTGATTTCTTCGGCGCCCGATTCCTTCAACATGCCGATTAATTCCGCTTCATTTTGTTTTTGAAGTGAAGGATCCAGTTCAATGATGATTTTGTCATCCGTGGTTCTGGGATCGGGGTTCTTTCCATCCTTGCCCGGTAAAATATCACTGATGAAGAAAAATGTCCAAATCATTCCGTGCGCGCCGAAGAGAACGGTACACTCAAACATCACGGGCACAAAAGAGGGGAAATTTTCAGCCAGGCTGAACGAGGGTTTTCCACCCACGTTCATGGGCCAATCGTAAATCATCATGTACCACATCATCAATATCGCCAGTGACAATCCGGTTGCCCCGAAAAGGAAGGCGGCTACCGAGATGCGGGTAGGCTTTTGGCCTATGGCATCATCCATTCCGTGAATCGGAAACGGAGAGTACACGGTGTTAATTTTCACTCCTGACTGAGTGAGTTTTGATCCTGCTTTTAACACGTCATCAGGATCGCTGAATACGGCATATATCAAATTCTTACTCATGGTGATGTCCTGTATTAGCGTGTTCTTTCAAATGTTTGGCATACTCCTCTTTCTGCTTCTGGCCTGAAGTTTTCAGAATGGACTTCAATTCGGCCATGGCAATCACAGGGAACGTGCGGGAGAATAAAAGGAATAGCGTAAAGAAAATACCCAGCGTGCCGATAAAAATACCGATATCCACCCAGGTAGGATAGAACATCGTCCAGGCTGACGGGAGAAAATCCCGGTGCAGCGATGTGACGATGATCACAAAACGTTCAAACCACATACCCAGATTAATCACGAGTGACATGAAGAACGTAAACAGAAGATTTGTCCGTAATTTTTTAATCCAGAACAGCTGGGGTGAAATTACGTTGCACGTCATCATAATCCAGTAAGACCAAGACAGTGGCCCGGTTGCTCTGTTCAGAAATGCATACTGCTCATATTGAACGCCTGAGTACCAGGCTATAAAAAGTTCGGTAATGTAAGCCACACCTACGATAGAACCGGTGGTAATGATGATTTTATTCATGGATTCCACGTGGCCTACGGTGATGTAATCCTCTAATTTGAGTACTTTTCGCATTACCAGCAGCAGCGTGAGTACCATGGCAAACCCGGAGAAGATCGCACCCGCCACGAAGTAGGGAGGGAAAATGGTTGTGTGCCATCCCGGAATTACCGACGTGGCAAAGTCAAACGATACGATGGTGTGAACCGATAGTACCAGAGGAGTTGACATTCCGGCCAAAACCAATGAAACCTCTTCAAAACGTTGCCATTGTTTTGCCGTCCCGGACCAACCGAAGGAGGTGATTTTGTAAATGTTCCGCATCCATTTAACGGATTGACGGTCACGCACCGTGGCAAAGTCCGGAATAAGCCCCGTGTACCAGAAACCGAGTGATACCGAAAAGTAGGTGGAAATGGCAAATACGTCCCAAAGCAGCGGAGAGTTGAAGTTCACCCAAAGTGAACCGAAATTGTTGGGCAGGGGAAGTGTCCACCAGCCTACCCAAAGGCGGCCCATGTGAATAAGGGGAAACAAACCGGCACAAACCACTGCAAAAATAGTCATGGCTTCCGCAGAGCGGTTTACTGCCATTCTCCATTTCTGACGGAACAACAATAACACCGCGGAAATAAGGGTTCCTGCGTGACCGATACCTACCCACCAGACAAAGTTGGTGATGTCCCAGGCCCAGTTAACGGTTTTATTTAAACCCCAGACACCCACTCCGGTGCCCAACAGATAGGAAATGCAACCTACGCCCCATAAGGCTGCCATCGCCGCCAATGTGAAGGCCAGGTACCACAATTTTCCGGCGCGCCCTTCAATGGGGGCACAAATGTCTTCCGTAATCTGATTATAGGTTTTATCTCCTAAAATCAGCGGTTTTCTGTGTATCGACTCGCCGTGCATATCTTACGTTTAAATTGCTTGTTTCGTGAAATGGAATTAATGATCGTGAGCGCCTTCTTTTCCGTGGTCGTCCCCATGGCCTCCGGCATGCTCTTCGGTTTCGTGCGCCGCTTCATCTCCATGATAATAGGCTTCATCCACGTTCCTCACTTTTACCTGATAGAATACGTTCGGTTCTGTGCCTACTTCTTCAAGAAGGGCATAAGAACGGTCATCAGAACGGAATGATCTTACCAGAGAACTTTCATCGTTGTAATCTCCGAAAGTGATGGCATGGGTAGGACAAGCCGTCTGGCAGGCGGTCTGAACCTCGCCGTCTCTTATGCTGCGACCCTCTTTCTTGGCAGTAAGTTTTCCGTACTGAATCCGTTGTACGCACATGGAACATTTTTCCATCACCCCGCGCGAACGGACGGTAACATCCGGATTCAACACCATTTTACCGAGGTCATCATTCATATAGAAATCAAACTTCTCGTTGTC
>JBIJBG010000234.1:0-3599 GCA_044345355.1 Flavobacteriales bacterium | reverse complement strand
ACTTTATATGGGCAGTTGTTTGCACAATAACGTGTACCGATGCAGCGGTTGTAGGTCATCTGATTGAGACCTTCATTACTATGCGTGGTGGCCAATACCGGGCAAACCGTTTCACAGGGGGCCTGTGAACAATGCTGACACATCACCGGCTGGAATACAACCTGAGGTGAGGAAGAAGGCACTTCCGCATCCAGATTGGCTTTTTTGTATTCGGAAAACCCTTTGGCGTTTTTGAGTTTCTCTTTTCCGGTGTCGGAAGAGTAATATCTGTCAATACGCAACCAATGCATATCGCGCACCCGGCGGATCTCATCCTTTCCAACCACAGGCACGTTGTTTTCGGCGTGACAGGCAATTACACAAGCTCCGCAACCGTTGCAGGCATTCAGGTCAATCGTCATGCCCCAGTTATGGTTGGGCCTGTCAAATTTTTTCCAGAAGTCAGCCTCATCCGCGGTTAAATGTCCGTGCGTTTCTTTCCCTTTCAGATTTTTCACCTTTGTATGGAAAGAATGCTTATGGTTTCCGCTATGCGGATTTTCTTTGTATTGGGGCAGCGAGGTTTCTTTTACGATATCACGCCCCATCATGGTATGGTGGGTCTGCGTGGAAGCAATGGGATATTTCTCACCGGTTTTTTTCAGCGTAGCGCCGAATGCATGAAGGACAACCTGGCCGTTTGACTGAGACGCCAACGGAAAGGCATTTTGACCTACTGTCTGTCCTTCTTTCCCGAATTTGCGTCCGTAACCCACGGCAATACCTATGGTTCCGCGTGCCTGTCCGGGGGAGGCGATAACGGGAAGCTTTACGGTTTTTCCGTTCACCGTAACTTCGGCCATATCGGCGGGTTCTTCCTGTCCCATCAGGGTGTTGTAACCGAGCTCTTTCATTTCTTCGTAGCTCATGGTTACATAATTATCCCAGGTAACGCGGGAAATCGGATCGGGGAATTCCTGCAGCCAGGGGTTATTGGCCTGATTTCCGGTACCGATACCTATTTTTTGGTAGAGCACTACTTCAAAATCTGACCCGGGTTTAAAAGTTGCTATTAATGCCGCTGCAGCGCTATCTGCGCTTACCGGTGTGGACACATAGCCTGAAACACTGTCGGCAAAAGGCCCGGCTGACTCAAATCCGCCATCATGAACCGAGTAGTTCCAGAAGTCGTCAAACGTAGCGTATTTGATCTGTTTAGCCTGAAGTGAATCTCTCCACACGGTTTTCATAAATTCCCTGTACAGGGTCGAATTTTTATCCGTACGGGTGCCTTTACCCGCCCATACCAAAAAGCTTTCCTGCGCCTGGCGCGTGTTGAAAAGCGGATGAATGGTGGGCTGGGATACCGCATAATGTCCGCCGAACGGATTATAATCGTTCCAGGATTCCAGATAGTGGTGATCGGGAAGAGCATAAGTACAAGACTCAGCAGACTCATCCATGTGGCTTGAGAAAGAGACGGAGAGTTTTATTTTACTCAGAGCCTCTTGGATTTTTTCGCCTGAAGGATGATGGTAGGCCGGGTTCGCATTATAGAGCATAATGCCTTGTGTATTGCCGCCGGCGATGTCTTTGAATAATTTGTCAATACTTGCCGAATCTCCCTGTTTCAGGTAAACGGGAGTATCCATATCTATGGTACTGCCGTTCGCTTCAAGCGCTTTGTTGATTTCAGCGGTGATGATTTGGGCGTTCGTGTCATTGAGTCCGCAAACCACCAATGCTTTTCCTTTTTTGGATTTCAGGTAATCGGCACACTTGGCTATTTCTGCTTCACAGCCCAATTTGCCCGTAGGCAGAGAGGCTCCCGTTATTTTGTTATACAGATTGATGAGCGCATGGGCAATTTCAGAGTGCTTAACGGCAGAGCGATAATCGGCGTTCGCGCCCGTGAGCGACATGACTGCTTCGAAAGCAAACAAGCGGCTCATTTCCTTTTTGGGATTTCTGGTCTTGGCAAAATCACCTTCGTAGGCATTATGGTCTAACCATGTTCCCAGAAAGTCAGCCCCGAAGGATGCAATGGCCAAGGCCTTATCGAATCGGTAAGTCGGGATTACCGCTTTTCCGTTAACGGAAGCATTGGCTTTCCAAATTCCGTCATAAGAAACGGGATCGTAAACTACGTGGTCAATGTTTCCATATTTGGCCATCAGCTCTACGATGGCTTTTTTGGTAGACGGAGAAATAATGGTGGAAGTCAGAACGGCGGTGCGTTTGCCGGCGGCAACGATTTCATTCAGCGCGTTCATGATTTCCTTATCCGCATCTTCCCATTTAATGGAACTTCCTTTCTTTTTGGCTTCCTGAAGACGTGTGGTATCGTAAAGACCCAACACCGAGGCCGATACTTTGGCCGATAATCCTTTACGATTCGGTACCATCGGGTTGCCGCTTTCGATAAAAATAGGACGCCCTTCGCGGGTTTTCACCAGAATGTTGGCGAAGTCGTTGTCATCGAAATAGGCCGATGCGTAGTAATTGGGGATACCCGGCGTGATATTTTCCGGCTTAATTACATATGGGAGTGATTTTGTTATCGGTGTTTCGCAGGCTGCCACAGCGGCCGCGGTAACACTGAATCCCAAAAATTTCAGAAAGTCGCGTCGCCCGGTTTTGGCCTGACCGACTTCTTCTTTTCCCAGAAATTCTTCCATGGGAAGCGACTCCACGAATTCATTGTCGCGGCTCTTCACGAATTCCGGTGTCTCGTGAAGCTCTTCCAGTCCTTTCCAATAAACCTTCTGATTACTCATATGATTGCGAAGAGATAATTCGGATTAATAATGACATTTACCACATTCCAAACCGCCGATGCGCGATACCGTGAACTGGGCGCCCTTTTTGTAGCGCTTAGCCAGATAATCATGCAGTTTATCGTAGTATGGATTTTCTTCAAAATTCACTTTGGTTTCGCGGTGGCAGTTGATGCACCATCCCATAGTGAGGGGAGAATATTGATATACTTCTTCCATTTCCTCCACCGGGCCATGGCAGGTCTGACACTCTATACCTCCCACTTTATAATGCTGGGCATGGTTGAAATAGGCGTGATCGGGCAATTTGTGAATCTGAACCCAGGAAATAGGCTTTTGAATGAATGACTGCACCTGCCTGTAGGCATCGGCATCTCCCAGCCATTTTTCATAAACGGCGGCCATCTCTTCGTACGGCTTATTCTCAAAATCTTTAATGTATGAGTCAGTTTCAGGATTGAATCCGATGGATGCGTAAATTTTGGCGATTTCCGTTTTTCCGTTTGTGGGACCTTCCTTTACTCCTTTATGGCAGTTCATACAGGTGGAAGGTGAAGGGATAGTTGCCTGTTTGGATTCATTAACTCCCGTGTGGCAATACACGCAGGAAATCCCTATTTCACCGGCGTGAATTTTGTGTGAGAATTTGATGGGCTGGTGCGGTTGATAATTGGTGTAGACGCCTATTCCCAGCAAGGCATCCCAAACAAATTTGAGGCCTATCAATACCAAAAGGGTAACTCCCAGCCCTACTATTTTTTTATTCTCTTTGGCCCAACCTCGGCTATTTTTGAGACAGTCTTCCATTTTCTGCAGGAAGTTTCTCTCGTCAACGGAATCCTC
>JBIJBG010000021.1:0-19341 GCA_044345355.1 Flavobacteriales bacterium | reverse complement strand
AAGTGAATAAACCAGGATGAGAAGTACGGCGGATACGGCGATGAGCACGTAAAGCAAGCTGTTGTCATTACCTTTTTCTCCACCTGCACCTGAAGCTCCATCAGCCGGCAGAGGTTGATCAACAGGTTTAGCGTTTTCTGCATCCACATAGTCCAAAATAGCCAACACATCTTCTTTGGCCAGATTGGGGAATGCCGGCATGGCAGATTTGTTGTATTCCTCAAACAATTTGTTGGCATAAGCATCACCGGTTTTCAGGAATTCGGCTGAATTCTGAACCCAGGCAACTAAGTTATCCTCGGATGACCAACGGGTGCGGACATCTTTGAGCCCGGGGCCGATGAGTTTTTTGTCACCGACGTTGTGGCAACGCTTACATTGGGTTTCAAACAGCTTTGCTCCGTCAGGCTGGGCCATCACGGAATTTGAACCTAACAACAGAAAGGAAAACACCAACCAGCGTATTGCTGCATAGCCGGCTTTTTTAATCGTAATCTCGGTCATACGGACGATTTTGTTTTTCGAATGACTTGTACGGAACACTCCGAACCGGGCGCAAAGTTAATAGCCTGTTAAAAAAAACCAATGTGCAATACCTAAAATTCGGTATCCCTTTGCTTATTTAGAATGTGTCTAAATAATGTGTGGATTATCCCTGTTTTTGGTGATTTTCAAAGTATTTTTATTAGCTGCTTACATCCAACAGGTTACAAGCCTCCAAATCTTTTTTCTCCTAAAAAAGCCTGGTCTCAAAGAACCTGTTTGCCCCCCAAAAGAGAACAGAAAGACCTTTTAACCACAATCTGCGATTTGCTTTTCCCGGTTTTAACTTTTTAACCCATATAGGAGATCGCCTTTCCCCGGGCAAAATCAAAGCATTGGAGACATGCCCTTCATCACCCATCGGCTTTTTAGTGGATTCTTCTGGCATCCAAATAAGGGTAGCCTGAAGGACTAGGCCTAAGCCCTCTTATTGTATTACAAGATATTTAAAAGTTGCTCTTTGATTTTTTCCAATTCGTCTTTCATATCCACCACCAATCGCTGCAATTCCTGATCATTGGCTTTTGATCCGAGAGTATTTATTTCCCGGCCTATTTCCTGGGAAAGGAAATTAAGTTTTCGACCATGATCTTCCGAAGTGGAAGCCACCATTTGGTCAAAATAATCCAAATGCCCGGAAAGGCGTACTTTTTCTTCGGTAATATCCATTTTTTCAAGGTAATAAATCATCTCTTCTTCAAAACGATTTTTGTCAAAATTCACTTGCAATTTCAAGCTGTTAAGACTTTCCATGATGCGCGCCTTTATTTTTGGCATTCGCTCTTCTTCAAATCCGGATACCCGGTTCAGACCCTCCCTGATTTTTTGAATTCTTCCTGATATTTCCTTTTTCAGCATGCTCCCCTCCATACACCGGAATTCATCCACTTTGCCCAAGGCATCTTCCAAAGCCTGCCGACAGGCAGCCGCATCTTCTTCCGGCAGAGTATCCTCCTCGTTTTTAAAAATATCCGGAATACGGAACAGGCTTTCCATCAATCCTGTTTCAGGTTGGTTGAGCTTGGCGGCCAATGCTTTCATTTCGGCGAAATAGGCTTCCGCCAACGGATAGTTTATTTTGCCGGTTCCCGCAATTTTTTTATACTCAGGAGTTATCCTTAAATCTATTTTTCCCCGAACTAAGCGGGTTCCCGTTGTGCGGCGGATTTCCTGTTCCAGCTCTCTGAATACCCCGGGGGGCTTCAGCATCAAATCCAATGAGCGGCTGTTCAGGCAGCGTATTTCTATGGTTATTTTTACATTGTCTGATTCGGCCTTGGCGATTCCGAATCCCGTCATAGATTTGAGCATACGGGAAAAATTTAGTGGTGCAAAGGTGGTTAAAAATGCAGAAAAAAAGCCGAACCCTCAGGATCAGCTTTCATAGATCAAAACAGGGAAAAATTATTTACCCTTGGCAAGAGCTATTTTTCCTTCCTCCGTAAGCATATCGGCATCTTTATAGCCTAAGGACTTATGAACCACTTCGCCTTTGGCATTAATGAACAAAAGCGTAGGATAAGCGCGCACACTGTATTTCATGGCAAAAGCAGGACCTTCCCCTTTCTCCATATCTATCTTTATATTGATGAAGTTTTCGTTGAAAAATTCACCGGCTTTCACATCTTTAAACGTTGAATTATTAAGCATTTTGCAAGGTCCGCACCAGGTGGTGTAGGCATCAACAAAGATGACTTTTTTCTTTTTTGCAGCCTCTTTTAACGCTTGCTCAAATGTGCCTTCAAAAAAATTAAAGGTATACGTGTTTTGACCTGTCGTGGTGCTTCCTGCCTGTTGTCCGATTGAGGCTGTGCTGAAAAAAACAATAGAAATAATGGCTAAAAGGAATGGTTTCATGATAAGTGTGTTTCGGTATGACTTGACTAAAATCATGCCAAATCTACTTTTTTTCTCCATATTCTGAAAGGCGTTGCACTATTTTAGGCTATTTTGCAACTTGCTCCTTTCGATACAGGGGCAAAAGTTGGTTTTACTCTATTTTTTAAAATACAAAATTACTTTTTTAGCAGATTGTCTATGCGTTCCAGCTGCTCCAGAGTATCATCTGCAAAGAAACGGAGCTCGGGAATGCTTCTCAGCTGGTTTCTGAGCCGGTTGCCCAATTCGAAGCGAATTTGCCCGTGAATGTCCCTTGCCGTCTGGATGATTTGGTCCTTATTTGACGTGGGGAAAATACTCAAATAAACGGTAGCCACAGACAAGTCGGGCGAAATACGCACCTCGGTGACCGTAATCAACTCGGGCCCGAACCAGCTCCGGGCTTTTTGCTGAAAAATCAGGCTCAGTTCCCTTTTGATCAATTCATTTACTTTTTGTTGTCGGTTGCTGTCCATGTTGTTTCCTATCTTCCGCGGTAAAGATACAAACAAAAAAGGAGGGACTCAATTCCCTCCTTTTGCAATAGTTCTGTGTAAAGGTGATACTTAATCTGCTTTCAGAGACGAGTAACTTATTTTGAGTGCATTAATTTCTCTGAGACGCTCTTTTACGTCATTTACCAGCCCGTAACGGGTTTCTTGGTCAATTTTCAGTGAAATCGTCATTTTCAAACGTTCCGCTTCATTAATTTCATTTCTCCAGTCTTGTACTGCTGCATCTATCTCAGTTAAATCATTTGCCAAAACGTCATTCAGCTGTATACGGGCCTCGGTTCCAAACTGGGCACGTAATTCTTCGGTCGGCTTTCCGATATAAACCGTTTTCACCAGGGATGGATCTTCCAACTTGGTGGCGGAAGATGCCTTTGGCCTTGTCACTTTAACCTTCAGGGTAATTTCCTTCATTTTGGTGGCCACCATGAAAAAGAACAGGAGCATGAATACGATGTCAGGCAGAGAAGCTGTAGAAATGGCCGGTACTGCTTTAGATCCTTTTTTTCTGAACATGATTCAACAGGAGTTTAAATGGTTTTTTTCGGAGAGGATTCGGCAATACTCAGCGGGATGGCTTCATCAATGGCCTCCATCTGTTTTTTTGCTTTTTCGTCTCCTTTAGTTGCCAGTTCTTTTAATTCATCGTAGCTGGTGCGAAACTCTCTGGAACCCAGATCATTTTTGAGATCGTTAAACGCTCCAGCAAGAACATTCTGCACTTCGATGTATTTTTTGTAGGAGGTATTCCGGTCTGTCTGTAAAGCTACCACGCCTTTGGAAATGAGAATTTCTTTCCCCCATTTTTCAGAGAAAATCTGTTTTTTGGAGGACAGTTTATCATCATTTGCCGGATTGATGATGAAATTCTTGATTTCTTCCCGAAGCAGGTTGATATCGCCGATTTCTCCGTTCACGTACATCTCGTCATTTCTATTGATAAGAATGATGAATACGTTGCGCTTATTGATATCAATAGGCTCTATTTCTTCGGTCGGTTTTGGCGGCAATGACCGCTGAAGGCCGTAATCAGAATCGAAGGTGGTGGTTACCAGAAAGAATACCAGGAGGAGGAACGCGATGTCCGCCATGGAACTCGCATTGATTTCCTGAATTTCTCTTTTCTTTTTTGGTCTGGCCATGGCACTTACTTTTTAATTGACCGGAAGGCCTCCATTCCGAAGAGGGAAGCGATGGCCAAAATCAGGAAGATGAAGGTAGCATTGATGGCTGCACCGCTGAATTTACGGGCACCGGAGGAGTATTGTTCGTTAATTTGCCGAATTTCTTCAGCGGATTTGCCTACCCATTTTACCGAGTCGTCGGCTATTCCGTAGGAAATTCCCAGAATGGCGAACAATATAGCAACACCCAGCAGTGTACCCAATGCTTTTTTCGGCGCCTGAATAGCCTTCAGCAAGGCAAAGCCTATGGCTAAAAACATACATATCACCGTGGCCAGATATATGACATAAAAGAATCCGTCCAATGCTCCGCCCATGCCTTCGGGATCAGATGTTTTGGAGAGTGCCACAAAAACGAATATAACACCCAGAACACCCACAGCCCCTGCGGCACCGAGAGAAGCATATTTAATTATTTTATTACTCATAATACGACAAGATTATGGCGGTAAGATTATTTCTTACCCATTCCGTTTTTAACCAAAACATCAATGAAAGAAATGGATGATTCTTCCATGGTGCTCACGATGGATTCTATTTTGGAAAGAATGTAATTGTAGAATATCTGAAGGATAATGGCCACAATAAGACCTCCCACGGTAGTGATAAGGGCCACCTTGATACCACTCGCCACAACGGTAGGCGAAATATCTCCCGCAACGGCAATCGCATCAAAGGCTTGGATCATACCTACTACGGTTCCCAAGAATCCGAGCATCGGGGCCAACGCAATCATCAAAGAAAGCCATGCCAATCCTTTTTCTAATTTACCCATTTCTACCCCGCCGTATGCGATAACTGTTTTCTCTACAATATCGATACCTTCGTCAGAGCGATTAAGTCCTTCCAGAAAAATACCGGCTACGGGGCCCGCTGTGTTTCGGCAAACATCTTGCGCAGATTTTACTCCGCCTGAACGAAGAGCTGATTCTACCTGAGAAATGAGTTTTTCAGAATTGGTTGATGAGAGATTGAGGAAAATAATCCGCTCAATAGCAATGGCTAATCCGAGAATCATACAGATAACCACGAGTGCCATAAACTCAGGGCCACCTTCTACAAAATACCGCTTTATAGCCTGATGAAAGGATTCGCCTTCTTCTGCCGGGGCAGCTGCGGCATCAACAGGAGCTTCGGGCGCTTCTGTATTTACGGTTTCTGTAGTTTTTGCACCGCTGTCGGCAGCGGCTTCAGCCTCTTGGGCAAATAATCCGAATGTTCCGATGGTCATGAAGAGAACCATGCTAAACAGAGCAACGATCTTTTTCATTGTTCTTTTGGTTTGATTTGTTTCTAAATTTTTAATTTGAATAACGGACAAAAGTATCCTTTTAATCGATTAGGCAAACAATTCCGGAACTTTTATCCAAAACTTTTTTAAAAATGTAGGCTGTCAAAAATGAAAAAACCGCCCGAGGCGGTTTTTTCAAAGTGGAGTCGGAGGGATTCGAACCCTCGTCCAAACGCGGAACCGAGAAGCTTTCTACATGCTTATCATCTGATTTGTTTGTCGGGCTGAGTTTTGGCCAGACGCCGCCGGAACTCAGCCTTATTCCCTGTTTCTCGCCTCCTCGTCGGGAATCCGATTCGGCCAACCCGATTTAAACGACGCCTCCTATCACAGCCCTACGGGTTCGAGCTGCGGGAAACGGCAAGGTGCTAATCGTATCGATTAGGCCGCCATTGCGTAAGAGTAGCTGTTGCCACTTAAACATTTGAACCATGATATTTGCGAGGTACAATCCAACCCTCGGCATGCTTACTCATCCATTCGACACGCTGTCAAAACCGATCGACCCCAAAGAACTTTAGAGTTGAACGCCTATTCCCAAAAAAGGTTTCAACTCCGTTACAAAGATAATCATTAAAGGCCTCGCTTAAACTTCAGGGCCTGCTGGTTCATGAATTCTGCTACGGCGTCCTTAAGTGCATCCGGGTTATTTCCGAAATCTGCCGGATAAAGAGGTTTTCCCACAATTACCCTTACCTGCCCGGGACCTCCGCCCGGATAAAGAACCTTATAGGTATAGGGCAATCGCACCAGATTGTCCGGCATATATACCGGAAGAACGGGACAATCAGACTCACAGGCCAGTTTAAAGACTCCCGTTTTAAAGGGAAGAAATGTATTCCTTTTAAAATTCATGGTGCCTTCCGGAAACAAAACAATATCGGTTCCTTTTTTTAAATCGTTCATGGCCCGCTGCATACCCTTAAAAGCATCCGTCATACTGTTTCGGTTAATGGGAATGTGGGTTTTACTGAACATGATTCCGAAAAAGGGAGTTTGAGCGTGTTCCTTTTTAGCCACGAAATGAAAATAGGAGGGAACGACGGCGTACATTTCCAAAATGTCTAACGCGGAGGTATGGTTTGGGCACCAGATAAAAGGTCCCTTATTGCTGATATCTTCTTCAAAAGTTGGACGGATTCGTATCCCTGCCCAAAACAAAAGCCAGGATGCCCAAAGCCTCTGGGCCCGCAGCGAGGTCCCATAAAGTTTGGGATGGCTGAATAAAACCAAAAACACCGGGTAAAATAAAATAAGGGTTCCTGCAAAATGAAGAAAAAACCCAAGCCTCCAGAGACGGATGAGGATGGTTATCAAGTGAATTTTGCCCGGGAGACCAGAGGCCATGATTATCTGCTTAAATTTTCACCTGCTTTGCTTTTACCGGTTGCCCAAAGAACAGGGGTGCATGGTTTTCAAAATCAGCGAAATCATCCGACGTGAAAAATCGGCGATCTCCGAATCGGGAAATCCGCTCATGCATTTCAGGATGGCGGCTCAGGTAGTCGGACAGACTATCGGAAACCATTTTACCCTGCGAAATGATGCGTACCTTTTCTCCTGCCCACCGTTTTATCTGAGTTTCTATCACCGGATAATGGGTGCAGCCCAGCAGAAGGGTGTCTATTTCTGTTGAGAGGTTGAGTAAGTTTCGGGTGTATTTTTCTATAAAATACGAAGCTCCCGGGCTTTCATGTTCATTGTTTTCAATGAGTGGGACCAACAAGGGACAGGCTTCCTGAAATACCCTGACCTTAGGAAAAAATTTGGCAATTTCCAGCGGATAGGAACAGGATAGTACGGTACCCCTCGTGGCCATGATACCTACATGGCCGGTTTTGGAATACAGACCTATTTTTTCGGCCGTGGGCCTTATGACCCCGAGCACACGGTTGTGCGGAGCCATGAGCGGAAGATTCAATTGCTGAATGCTTCTCAATGCTTTTGCGGAAGCTGTATTGCAGGCGAGAATAACCAGCGGGCAGCCCTGTTTAAAAAACCAGTTTACTGCCTGAAGCGTATATTCATAAACCGTTTCAAAACTGCGGGTGCCGTAAGGAGACCTGGCATTATCGCCCAAATAAACAAAGTCGTGGTTGGGAAAATCTTCCGAAATGGCACGGAAAACAGTCAGTCCGCCAAATCCTGAATCAAAAATACCGATGGGTCCCCGGTTCATTTGGGCTTGCTTCCGTTACCAAAAAGTTCGTTCGACTTATCTTTGATATCCTGAATTACGCCGCCTTTACCCCCGTCGTTTTTATTGTCAGGCTCCGCATCGTTTTTCCCTGGCTCATAACCCATGGAGCGAATTACCTGATCGCTGATATCGAACTTAGCGCTGGCATACATAATGGTGGTTGCCCCGGCTTTGTCAAAAACAATACCGTAGCTTTTACCTTCCGATACATCTTTGATCGCCTCATAGACTTTATCCTGTATGGGTTTTATCAGTTCTTCCTGTTTTTTAAACAAATCTCCTTCCTTCCCAAAGCGTTTTTTCTGCAACTCGAGAATGGCTTTTCTTTTTTCCTCCAGCTCATCTTCTCTTTTGTTCTTCATTTCTTCTGTCAGAAGTACTTTTTCGGCTTCGTAAGCCTTAATATCCTTATCGAGAAGGGCATTTTTGTCTTCAATTTCCTTTTGCCATTTTTGGGCCACCTGATTCAGCTGCGACCTGGCCTGGGTATATTCGGGCAGATTGGCCAGAATATACTCCGAATCCACATACGCAAATTTTTGAGCTGCCGCAATACCTGAAACGGTTAGGAGCAGAAAGAAAAACAAGGTAATTCTATTCATATCTATCGGGTTTATACATAAAAATTAGAATTGTTGTCCGATCATGAAGTGAAAGTTCCCTTTTTTACGTTGATCCTCAGGAGTTCCGCGCACAGGATCGAAGCCCCAGCCGTAATCAACGCCCAACAGTCCGAACATGGGCAGAAATATGCGCACGCCCACTCCTGCCGATCGGTTTACGCGGAAGGAAGAAAATTCTTTAAACGATTCCCATGCATTTCCCGCTTCAAGAAAGGCCAGGGCAAAAATTTTGGCACTCGGGTTTCCCGAAATAAGGTAACGAACCTCGGTGGTCATTTTAGTATATACCGTACCGCCGAAAGGGTTACCGGGAAAACCCGGGGTAAGTGCACCGTTTTGGTACCCCCGTAGCGCAATGACTTCCCTTCCTAAGAACTGATTTTGGAAACCGAGAGCCGAGAGTCCGTCACCGCCAACCTGAAAACGTTCAAAAGGTGTGACGGGGATGTCGGGATTATATCCGCCGAGGGCTCCGAATTCAAAACGATTATGCAGGACGAGTTTCTTAGATAATTTTTGACCCCCGATACCGGTGAAAAACTGGGCATTAAATTTCCATTTGTGGTATTCAAGTAACCTATTCTGTTCGGCCACATCAAGATTTTGATAATCCTTATTTATCAAATAGCTGAAGGGTGGAGTAAATTCTGCGGATGCGGAAATATTAGATCCCCTGGTAGGGAAAATAAATTCATCGGTGGAGTTTCGCGAAAGGGCTATCGAAAAGGCAATTTTATGGGAGGTTCCGTTATCGTAGTCTTGAGAAATTTGATAATTGCGGAGGTTGTAGCGCTCCCAACGCACAAATGTGTATATGTTAAAAAAGTCGTCGGGCCATTTCAGGCGTTTGCCGATGCTGGCCATTACGCTGGAGGATTGAATGCGTCCGTTGTTGGAGGTGGTCACTCCGAGGTTGTTTTGGGAGTGAAAGGCCGAAATACTGAAAGCAATCGGTTTTTTGCCGCCAAGCCAAGGTTCCGTAAATGAAAAATTATACGATTGGAAAAACTGTCCGTTACTCTGAGCCCTAATCGAAAGTCGTTGCCCATCACCTGAGGGAAGCGGCTTCCAGGCCTTTTTGTTGAAAATATTTCGGGTGGAAAAATTATTGAAGGTCACACCCAGCGTACCAACAATGGTACGGTTTCCATATCCTCCTGATAATTCGACCTGATCGTTGGGTTGTTCTTCCACCACAAATTCCAAATCTACCGTACCGTCGGTGGGGTTAGGTTTGGGAACCACATTCATCGCCTGCGGATTGAAATAGCCCAACTGCCCCAACTCCTGTTGGGTTCTTATGACATCGCTCCGGCTGAACAATTGCCCGGGTTTGGAGCGGATTTCCCGGATGATTACGTGGTCGCTGGTTTTCGTATTTCCCGTTACGGTAACCCGGTTAATGATGGCCTGCTTGCCTTCATAAATGCGAAATTCCAAGTCCACGGAATCTCCTTCCACGGCTGTTTCTGCCGGGGTAATATTAAAAAACAGGTATCCGTTGTCCTGATACAATGTGGAGATGTCCATTCCGGAGGGATTGTAGTTGAGCGCCTGGTCAATCTTTTCCCGGTTGTACACATCTCCTTTTGCAATATCCAGAATTTTGTTGAGGTCTTCGGTTTTATATTTTGAATTTCCTACCCAGTTCACGTTGCGGACATAGAACCGATTTCCTTCTTCGATATCCAGGTAAATGACCATGTCGTTTTTTACATAACCTATGCTGTCGCTAAGAATCCGCGCATCACGGAATCCTTCTTTGTTGTAAGCGGAAATAACGGCATCCTTATCTGTTTCATAATCAGGCTCCACAAACTTGGACGACTTAAAAATATTCAGATTGGCTTTGGTGCGGAAATATTTAATCAGCAGCGGGTAGAAGTCGTATTTGGCATCTTCGCGCTTAATGGAGGCTATGGAGGCCTTTGGACGGGAAATCAGATTCCAAAGATCTTTATGTATTAAGAAATTAGATTTCCTTTTGGTGTTTTTCATGGCCTTTTTCACCTGGTAATCATCCAGGTTGTTGTTGCCATTGATTACAATATCACCGATACGCACCTTTTCTCCCTTGTCAATCTTAATTTCCAGGGTTACGGTGGGTGTTCCGGCGGCAGAGTCTAAAATTTCCATGGTTTGTATATCGGCAAGCAGGAATCCTTTGTCATCAAAATAGTCTTTTATTTTGGCCTTGGTGCTCATGAGCAGGTTCGGTGTTACTACTTCGCCTCGAAAAAGTTTGATGATGTCCCGGATGTTGTCCTGTTCCGTTTTGTTGATTCCCCGGAAGGCGAATCTTGATAGCCTGGGCCTTTCTTCCACATAAATATTAAGGAAAACTTTGTCTTCTATAATTTTAGTCAGGGTGATTTTTACATCTGAAAATACCTTTTCGGCCCACAGTTTTTTGATGGCGTTGGTAAAGGCAGGTCCAGGTATTTCAACCCGCTCGCCGCGTACCAACCCGGAAATGAAAATTACGTAATTCTTGTCCACTTTGCCGGTATTACTGCTTACCGTAATATCTCCTATTTCGTATTCTGAAGGACTTTTATAGGAAACGGTATTTTCTCCCAAAGGAACCTGTGCAACTACCCAAAAGGGCATTATGGATAACCAAAGGAGGAGAACAATGCGAAAGGCAGACACCGGGTAGAGAGAATGATGAGGGAGGAAAACGTGCATCAGGCGGTTTTATTGTAAGTCGGCAAGAAGGGTTCCGCCTTGGTTTCTGAATCGATTTGCTCACCTGTTTTTCCAAAGCGCCTTTCCCGGTTTTGGTAATCAAAGATGGCACGAAAGAAGTCCATTTTTCTAAAATCAGGCCAAAGCACATCTGTAAAATAGAGTTCGGCATAGGCAAGCTGCCAAAGCAGGTAGTTGCTGATCCGTTGTTCACCGCTGGTGCGAATCATGAGTTCGGGGTCGGGAATTCCGGAGGTGTTCAGTTCATTGGCAAATACATCCTCATTAATTGAGGACGGGGCAATCATTCCGGCCTGTATTTTATCTGCCAGATTTTTTACAGCCCGCACGATTTCTCTTCTGCCGCTATAACTAAGCGCCAGAATAAGGGTCATTCGGGTATTGTTTTCTGTTTTTTTGATGGCCGATTCCAAATTTGCTCTGGTTTTTTGAGGTAAGGTTTCCAATTCGCCGATGGCTTTCAGCCGTATGGAATTTTTCATGAGGGTTTCCATTTCAGAGTGGGTGCTCTCTATCAGCAAATCCATCAGCGCTTCCACTTCTTCTTTAGGCCGATTCCAATTTTCAGTTGAAAAAGCATAAAGAGTTAAATATTTTACTCCTGCTTCAGCTGCGGCTTCCACGGTTTCTCTTACGGCTCTCACGCCGTTTCGATGGCCGAAGATACGCAGAAGGCCCTTTTTGCGGGCCCAGCGTCCGTTTCCGTCCATGATTACCGCAACATGAACAGGAGTTTTTTCAGAAATTAAATCTTCTTTGCCTTTGAAAACCATAGTGCGAAAGTACAAATAAGCCGGCTACTTTTTTGTTTTAAGAAATGGTTTGTAGCGGCTTGTTTTCCAGCAGGTAGGATCTTTATCTTTTATGCGGAATGAAAGATAAAGCCCTAAATAGGAATACCAATCCTTATTTTTGGCAAAACCCCTTTGCCGGTCGGTCATATCTACCGTAACTCCTATGTTCTGATCATGCGCCTCCAGGGCGGGTTTCCCATTTACCGCAATGATACTCTCTTCGGCATATCGGGTGCTTACATCATCCAAATAATCCGTAAATGTGTAATTCATTCTCCACTCTACCATCAGGGTAGCGCCTTTAAAGGGATTCCATTTAATTCCCATCCCGAATGGGAGCGTGGCGTGAAAGGGCAGATACCGTTTTCTGCCGTCAACCGTACCCTGTCCTTCGGTATTCAGGGGAATGAGTGAGGTATTTCCGGTAGATAATCGGGTGGTAGGATTAAAATAAAATGCCCCTACCCCTCCGAAAAGGAAAGGGGTAAAGTTGTTCTTTTTCCGATTTCCGGGCTCAAATTGAAAAAAGTTTATTTCTCCTTGTACGGATGCTTCCAAAATGTAGGATCTAAAGCGCAGATTCCGGGTAATCTGGTAACCGTTTTTGGAGGTGGCATCATCTGCCCAAATCTGACCACCGATTACATTTCCACGAATAGAGAAATGGTGGTCAAAATTATGCCTATATAGCAGGCCCACGGCTAAACCGGGGAATTTAAAATGTTTTGCGGGATTTAAGTCACCCATGTAATACATAACACCGCCTGTTATTCCCATGTCATTTTTTTGGGCGATACCATCCATCTGCTTAGCCCAAAAAACTAGTAGTAAAATTAACGGTGAGTAGCGTTTCATACCGGATTCCCTAAAAAGGAAAACCCCAAAACGGGGTTTTCGATAAAAGATTGTATCGCCCGAATCAGAAGAATTTGGGCATTGAACCGGCACTTCTGCCAAAACGGTATTGCACATTAATGGTCAAGAACATGTAGGCATCTCTGTCTTTAGGATCTCCACGCTGTTGACCCGCTACATTTCCCGCTCCGGGCCCTGAGATTTGACCGGTATATTTTCCGCTGCCAAAATATTCAGCGCTTACCGGGTCTGAAGAACCGTTCAGGCTGAATACGGCCGGATCCACATATTGGGTACTGACATCATCCACGTAATCGGTAAAGGTTTTTCTCAACCCCAAGTCAAGGCCGAGGCGCCATTCCGGAGCAAGGCGGAAGGTGAAACCTAATCCCATGGGTACACAAAGTTGAAACCGTCTGTATGGGGAACGGGTGCTTACCCAACCCTGTCCTTCAGTACGCAGGGGCTGAAGTGCCACCCATTCGCCCGTGTTTAGGTCTTGTCCTTTAGGGTTAAAATAAAAACCGCCAACCCCGCCAAACAGGTAAATGCCTACGGGGTTCTGTCCTTTAGTTCTGGCCCGGGAAAGGACATATCTATTTTTGGGGGCAGATTCGGTAAGCAGATAAATTTCAAAACCGGTATTCACCTCAAAAATAGGGGTGCGGAAATTCAGGTTTCGGCTTTCGCGCGCCGGCTCACTAGTCCATTTGTCGTCTCCGCGAAGCCATCCGTAACTGAGTGAAAGTCGTTGGGCGATTCGGGGATGGTAGAAGTATTTACCTCCGATGGTTAAAACCGGACGGGAAGCCTCTATGTCCAAGTCTTTTGCAAAATTGGTGCCTATTTGGTTGGCTCCGCCCAAGTCTCCCAAAAAGTTAGTGATTCCGACTCCGGCATACACTTCAAACACATTTTTATTGGTATTTCGCGAATAGCGCCTTTGGGCTGTCAAATCGGCATGGCTTAGCAAAAACAAGAATAGGGTTAATACTGAAATAGTTCTCATGCTCATGAGTTTTTTGATGCAATTGGAACAAAAGTAGCCATTATCAATCAATTCCCAAATTTATTTGCGTTTCGCGCATCATTTCCCCAAAATAATTTAGTCCTGAGTGTGCTGAAATAATCATCGGGAGATAGCCTGAGAATGTTAAAAGTGTGTGTTTTTTTGGTCACGGTTAGCTCTGTTTCTGATTTCAGGTGAATGAACTTTGAATCAATGGAGGCCAGGTAGTTTCCGCTGCGGCTGTGTATGCGCAGATGAATACGGCTTGTATCGGGAATAACGATTGGCCTTACATTCAGGTTGTGCGGAGCGATGGGCGTAATGGCCAGTGTGCGGCAATCGGGGGTAATTACCGGTCCTCCACAACTGAGGTTATACGCCGTACTGCCGGTAGGCGTGGCAATGATGAGCCCGTCTGCCCAATACCGGCTGAAAAATTTACCGTCCACCTCTACATCCACCGTAATCATGCTGGAGGTATCTGTTTTATTAACGGTAAGTTCATTTAAGCCATGGCTTCCTTCGCCGAATAACGGATTTTGGTCAGATTCCACGTTGAGCAGAATACGCCGGTCCAGCCAATAGTTCCCCTTAATGAGGAGGTCGATGGCGTGGCTTATTTCGTCTTTTGAAACAGAAGAAAGAAACCCGAGCCGTCCTATATTTAAACCAACCACCGGAATGCCCGTATCCTTTACCAGCCGGATGCTGCTCAGCATGGTTCCGTCACCGCCTATACTGAAAAAATAATCACAGTGACCTCTGAGTTCCTCCGTTTTTTCAAAAAGGGAAAGCTCCGAAGTGTCGATAAGATGGGGAAAAAGAATCTGTGAATAAGGCGCATATACCGAAATGGATGCTCCTGTTTTTTTTAATTCCTCAATAAGGGAAACAATATATGGTAGATTTGGACGGTCAATCCGCCGTCCGTATAGAGATATATTCATAGGCTGCCGCTCTTTGGCGCTGGAAGGTCAAAATTACATATTTATGTAGTTCATCAACTCGTCAAAGCGGTCTTTCAGCTCATCATCGAACTGTGATTCATGGTACAATGCTTTAATGTTGAAGTCGAAACGCAATAGAGCACTTTTAATCGCGCTCAGGTCGGAGCGGTTTATCTTTAACGTCAGATCCATAAGCAGGGGATCGTTTTCATGGGTGTTGATGTACACATTTAGGATTTTACCATCTTCCGACTCCACAATCTGCGCAATTTTAGCGAGGGAATAATCGCGTTGGTACATTTCCAGAATAACAATGGCTCCAGGATCTTTCACGGAAGAAATTTTGGCAATGCTTTCCAACACTTCTTTCCGGGTAATGCATCCAAGATACTCTCCTGCTTTATCCACCACTGAAATAAGGGTGAGTTTGTGATCCGTCATCACGCGCAACACGTCAAAAACATGCTGGTAGGATTTTACGTGCAGATTGGATAGGGACAATTCATGATTTCCCAAAGCATCTTCGGGTGAGTTTAATTCAAAAATATCATCCTCACTGATCATGCCCAAGAATTGCCGATTATTTACGATGGGCAGATGATTCACCCTGAACTCTTCCATCCAGGCAACGGCCTTTAACCCGCTGTCTGAAGTCATCAGCGGAGGGATATCATTAGAAAGAATGTGTTCGGCTATCATCGCTGCAAGTATAAACGAATTTCCGGTTAAATAGGTTCAATTTTTAAGCTAAAATCTCTATTACTTTGCAGGGCGCACCATAAAATTGCATACATGAGCACCCATTTATCCGTAAACATCAATAAAATAGCCACTTTGCGGAATGCACGGGGAGGAAATAATCCGGATGTGGCTTTGGCAGCCCGTCGAATACAGGAATTCGGAGCTGACGGAATCACGGTTCATCCCCGACCGGATGAACGGCATATCCGCCGCAGCGACGTGGTGGAACTGAAAAAAGCTATCTACACGGAATTTAATATTGAGGGTTATCCTTCACCCGATTTTATCAGACTGGTTTGTTCGGTAAAGCCTGAGCAGGTTACCCTGGTTCCCGACCCGCCCGAGGTACTCACTTCCAACAACGGGTGGGATTGTAAGAAGTATGAAGATTTTTTACGGGAGGTGGTTGCCGAACTAAAAAAAGAGGGGATTCGCGTTTCCCTATTTTTAAACCCGGATCCGTCACAAGCTGAGTTTGCTGCCCGCACGGGAGCTCAGCGGGTGGAACTCTATACGGAAGCCTATGCCTCCGGGTATTTTTCGGGTCGGGAGCATGCCGTGAAGCCTTATGTGGAAACAGCCCTGGCCGCTCGGGAAGCCGGATTGGCGGTGAATGCCGGTCATGATCTGGATTTGCACAATCTTCGCTTTCTGAAAAAAAACATTCCTTTTTTGGCAGAAGTATCAATAGGCCATGCCCTTATTTCCGATGCTTTGTATTTCGGGCTGCAGAATACGGTGGGCATGTACAAGCGTCTCCTTTCGGATGAAGATTTTGATTTTTGATTTACTATCTTACTTTTGAGCTACTTAACCTTTGACAATGACGCTTCATTTTAAAAAAACCGGTGACGGCTATCCGCTGATCATATTGCATGGCCTCTTCGGCATGAGCGATAATTGGTTTTCTATGGGCAAAGTGTTCGGCGCCCATTTCAGCACGTACATGGTAGATCAGCGAAATCATGGAAGATCGCCCCATGCCGAGGCCTTCGATTATGATGTACTGGCGGCCGATCTGCTTGATTTTATGGAGGAACATTTCATTGAGTCTGCTCATATTCTGGGACACAGCATGGGCGGCAAAACGGCCATGACCTTTGCCGTAAAATTTCCCCATAAAGTAGGTAAGCTGGTGGTGGCTGATATTGCTCCCCGCTATTATGCGCCGCATCACCAGGAAATTTTGGAAGCTTTGCATGCTATTCCGGTCGAATCCCTCGCTTCGCGGAAAGAAGCGGAAGAAGCCGTAGCCGCGCGCATTGACAACTCTGGAGTAGTTCAGTTTTTGCTCAAAAACCTATATCCTGCAGAGGAGGGGGGATATGCCTGGCGATTCAATCTTCCTTCCATTACGCGCAACATCCAAAACGTGGGTATAGGTCTTGATGAGATTTACCGGTTTGACAAACCGACCTTGTTTGTCCGGGGCGAAAAATCAGACTACGTCCGCGATGCAGACATTCATCAGTTGGAACATATTTTTCCGAAAGCCACCGTGGTTACCCTGCCCGATGCGGGTCATTGGGTACACGCTGAACAACCCGCCCTGTTTGCCGAAACGGTTTTAGGGTTTCTAAAAAAATAGAAAATTCCGCCTAAGCCCCTGCCGGGAAGGCAATATCTCGCCGGGGTTGTTTAATTTCGTGGCAATAAGTATTTCAAGCGTATGATCAACAAAACCGTATCCGGGGTGCGAGAAGCGTTAGCCGGAATTCAGGATAACATGACCCTCATGGTGGGTGGTTTCGGCCTATGCGGGATACCCGAAAACAGCATTACCGAATTGGTCAGGCTTAATGTGAAGGGGCTCACCTGCATCTCCAACAACGCGGGTGTGGACGATTTCGGCCTCGGGCTGTTGCTTCAAAACCGGCAGATTAAAAAGATGATTTCCTCTTACGTGGGCGAAAATGCGGAGTTTGAACGGCAGATGCTCAGCGGCGAGCTGGAGGTGGAACTGATTCCGCAGGGAACGCTGGCTACCCGCTGCTTAGCCGCCGGATATGGGATTCCTGCCTTGTATGTGGCCGCCGGGGTGGGCACCGAAGTGGCAGAAGGAAAAGAAGTGCGCGAGTTTGACGGCAAACCGTATCTGCTCGAACACGCTTTTGATGCCGATTTTGCACTGGTAAAAGCCTGGAAAGGCGATACCGCCGGCAATCTGATTTTTCGCTATACCGCGAGAAATTTCAACCCCATGATGGCCATGGCCGGAAAAATTACCGTGGCCGAAGTGGAAGAACTGGTTCCGGCAGGTGAATTGGACCCCGATCAGATTCATGTTCCGGGAATTTATGTACACCGCATTTTTAAAGGCGAAAAATTTGAAAAACGGATAGAGCAACGCACCGTTGTAAAAAAGTAACAATAATGCCATGAAAAACCTGATAAAAATCGAATATGTGTTCTTATTTATCTTAGGAATCATCGCATACAGAGAAACTGAGAAAAGTTGGTGGCTTTTTGCGGCACTATTTTTCACTCCCGATATTTCGATGATAGGGTATTTGGTCAATAGTAAAATCGGAGCATGGATATATAACTTTTTTCATCATTATGCTTTAGCAATAATAACATATCTGATTGCAAAAGCAACTAAACAAGAATGGATGGAAATTGCGGGAATCATTTTATTTACACACATATCTTTTGATCGGATATTAGGATACGGACTTAAATATTCAGATAGTTTTCATAACACCCATATTGGGATAATCGGTAAAAACAATGGCATTAAGTAAAGAACAAATAGCGCAACGCATTGCGAAAGAAATAAAAAATAACTCTTATGTAAACCTGGGCATAGGTATACCCACTCTCGTGGCCAACTATGTACCCGAAGGAATTAACGTGGTGCTTCAGTCAGAAAACGGGCTGTTGGGCATGGGTCCTTTTCCTTTTGAAGGCGAAGAAGATGCCGACCTCATCAATGCCGGCAAACAAACCGTAACCACGCTGCCCGGTTCCGCTATTTTCGACAGTGCCATGAGCTTCGGAATGATTCGTGCCGGAAAGGTGCATCTTACCATTCTGGGTGCTATGGAAGTAAGCGAAAACGGAGACATCGCGAACTGGAAAATTCCCGGAAAAATGGTGAAAGGTATGGGCGGCGCGATGGACCTGGTGGCTTCTGCAAAAAACATTATCGTAGCTATGCAGCATGTAAACAAGGCCGGCGAAAGCAAATTGCTTTCCCATTGTTCGCTTCCTTTGACGGGCGTGCGGTGTGTAAAAAAAATCGTAACGGAGTTGGCCGTTCTTGAAGTAGTTCCCGAGGGAGGCTTCCGCCTTCTGGAAAGGGCTCCCGGTGTAGAAGTGGATGACATTCGCAAAGCCACCGCCGGAAAGCTGATTATCGAAGGGGAAATTCCGGAAATGAAACTCGAATGATGCCCGAAAAAAACAAACGTCGGAAACGGCATCGCTTATTTCTCTTTGGCCTACTCGGCCTTTTTTTCGTTTCCTTATTGGGATATGCCTATTTCCGGACGCTTAATCTGCTGAACGGATTTCGGGATGCACGGCTTTTTGTGGCGGGATACCGTTCCTCCGTGTGGCAGGCGGATTCTGCTGATCTGTATTATTGTCGCGGAGGCAGCGGTAAAAAAACCGTGGTGCTTCTTCATGGTTTCGGGCTGGGCGGGGCCACTACCTGGTTGGATCCCATGCTTGGGCTGCAGGAAGACTTTCATTTTATCGTGCCCGATTTGATGTGGTTCGGGAATTCGGAAGGAAAGGTAGCGCCCTCCTTGCAGAACCAGGCCCGCATGATGTGGCAGTTTTTGGACGGACTGAACGTTCGTCCTGATTTGATTGCCGGGATTTCTTACGGCGGATTCGTGGGTTTTGAAATGCTGAATCAACGTCCCCGCGGAACGGATGAATTTTTGATTATCAACAGTCCCGGACCCGTTTTCGGAAAACAGGATGTGGATTCACTATGCCTCAGGGCCGGCGTGAAAAGTCCCGAAGAGCTCTTCATTCCTGATAGTGTGCAGGGGCTTAGGCATCTGTTCCGGTTTGTTTTTTCCGGGGAACCCCCAATTCCGGAA
>JBIJBG010000004.1:0-37953 GCA_044345355.1 Flavobacteriales bacterium | reverse complement strand
TTTATGCTGCGCCAGATATTTGAATTTGAAACCCGCAAGCATGCAGAAATAAAGAAAACCCTCATGCGTGAGTTGGTCGCCAATGAAGCGAAATACAAGGCGAGCCGCCTCTCTGCCGGCGTAAAAAACAAAGTGATTTGGAGTGCCGATGATCAGGTATTTCCGCTTCGTTACGGGATACAACTGGCCGATACCCTCGGGGCCGAAATGGCCATTCTGCCCAATTCGGGCCATGTGCCTAATCCCGCGGTACGCCAAGAGTTTAGGCAGTTGATGCGAAAAATGATGCTCCCATAAATTGGAGTGGTTTTAAACGGTTTATTTCAGACCTTTTTATGAAAAATGCACCCGCAGCAAACAAAATTCCCCATGAAATCACCATTCATGGACACACCCGCATAGACCCCTATTTCTGGCTGAATCAGCGGGATTCGCCCCAAGTTTTGGACTATCTGACGGCAGAAAATGCCTACACGGAATCTGTTATGGCCCCCTTGGCCGATTTCAGGGAAAGGCTTTTTCAGGAAATGAAAGGGCGCATTAAGGAAACAGACATGAGTGTGCCTTACAAACTCAGGGGGTTTTCTTACTACGTGCGTTACGAAAAAGGGAAGGAATACCCTATTTATTGCAGAAAAAAAGAAGCAGAACAGGCAACGGAAGAAATTGTGCTTGATGTGAATGGTTTGGCCGAGGGTAATGATTATTGCGAGGTAACCGGCCTTACGGTGAGTCCGGACAATCGTTGGCTGGCCTATGGCATAGACACGGTGAGCCGCAGACAGTATGTGTTGCAGTTTAGGAATTTGGAAAATGGGGAAACGCATCCCATAGCCGTACCCGATACCGATGGGTCCTACGTGTGGGCCAATGATAACCGCACCTTATTTTACGACGTAAAGGATGAAGAAACGCTGAGAACGTATCTGGTAAAAAAGCATACATTGGGCAAAAGTGCCGATCTGGATCAGGTGGTTTTTGAAGAGAAAGACGAGGCTTTTTATTGTTCTGTCTCTAAATCCAAATCCGACAAGTATATTTTTATTTCATCCTACAGTACGGTAAGTACCGAAGAGCGTTTCATCCGGGCCGATTTGCCCGATTCGGGTTTTGAACTGATTGCGCCCCGCCGTCGCGACCATCTGTATTTTGTTTCCCATTTGGCCGATTCGTTTTTCATACGAACCAATGCACAGGCCGTTAATTTTAAATTGATGCGTGCCCCGGAAACCGATTTTCAGGAGGAAAACTGGCAGGAATTCATCCCCCACCGTCCTGAAGTGTTGCTGGAAAGCGTGGACGGCTTTCGGGGCCATATGGTGTTGGAAGAGCGTGAAGAAGGCCTTACGTATCTGCGGGTAAAATCTTGGGATGGGTCTGCCGATTACCGCATTGATTTCGGTGAGCCCGTTTATTCCGTGTATCCTGATTTAAATCCGGAATACCACACCGATCAATTGCGTTTTGTTTTTTCTTCGCTCAAAACGCCGTCCTCGGTTTTTGATTTTGACATGAACACCCGTTCACGCACCTTACTCAAGCAGCAGGAGGTGGTGGGAGGTCACGATCCGGATGAGTATGTGACCGAACGGCTGTGGGCCGGAGGGCACGACGGAAAAAGAATCCCCATCAGCCTCATGTACCGAAAGGGATTGGAAAAAAACGGCAAAAATCCACTTTTGCTCTATGGTTATGGTTCCTACGGCATTACCGTTGACCCCACGTTCAGCTCCGTGCGGCTCAGTCTCATTGACCGAGGCTATATATTTGCGTTGGCCCACATCCGCGGAGGTCAGGATTTGGGGCGTACCTGGTACGAAGACGGGAAAATGCTGAACAAACGCAACACCTTTTTGGACTTTATTTCCTGTGCCGAGTTTCTGATTGCCGACCGATATACTTCATCTAATCATTTATATGCCATGGGGGGTAGTGCCGGCGGACTGCTTATGGGTGCCGTGATGAATATGCGTCCCGATCTTTTTAACGGCATCGTGGCGGCGGTTCCTTTTGTGGATGTGGTGACTACTATGTTGGACGAGAGTATTCCCCTCACCACGGGCGAGTTTGATGAATGGGGCAATCCGAAAGAAGAAGAGTTTTATCGGTATATCCTCAGTTATTCGCCTTACGATAATATTGAGCGAAAGGATTATCCTCATGTGTTGGTGACCACGGGCTATCACGACAGCCAGGTGCAATATTGGGAACCGGCGAAATGGGTGGCTAAACTCAGGGATTTAAAAACGGACGACCGTCAGCTCCTTTTTCATTGCGAAATGCAGGCGGGGCATGGAGGCAAGTCGGGTCGTTTTGAGCGGCTCCGGGAAGTGGCGCTGGAATATGCTTTTTTACTGAATTTGGAAGGAAACGTCCTTTAACAAGAGATTTTTTTACTTTTATCTAAGTAGTCAGAAGAAAAATTATTGAAAAGCATGACATTTTTAATTACGTTTAATTTTAAAGTTAAAGCGATGCGAGGTAGTCTTTTACTAATTCTTACCGTTATTTTTTTTCAGGGAATCCAAGCTCAAAACATCTATTTCCCACCAAATACGGGAAGTGTCTGGGAAACCATTCCACCTTCCGATTTGGGCTGGTGTACTGATCGGATTGATTCGTTGTATGGTTTTTTGGGGCAGACGAATACCAAAGGGTTTTTGGTACTGAAGGACGGAAAAATCGTGTTGGAAAAATATTTCGGCACCTTCACAAAGGACAGCCTGTGGTACTGGGCATCCGCCGGTAAAACCATCACTTCCCTTCTTACGGGCATTGCGCAGGAAGAAGGTGCGCTGGATATTCAGCATCCATCATCTGATTATCTCGGTGCGGGCTGGTCCTCGCTATCCCCGGCACAGGAAAGTAACGTAAAAGTGTGGAATCACCTTACCATGACTACCGGGCTGAATGATGATGTGCCCGATCTGGATTGTACCCTTCCATCCTGTCTTACCTATCTGGCTGCTCCCGGAACCCGCTGGGCCTACCATAATGCGCCCTATACGTTATTGGACAGCATCATCCGTTCTGCCACAGGACAAACGTTGAACGGGTTTACCAATACCCGCCTGAAAAACAAGACCGGCATGACGGGCACCTGGATTAAGGTGGGCTATAACAACGTGTTTTTCAGTACGGCCAGAAGCATGGCCCGTTTCGGCATTTTAATACATAATGATGCCGTATGGAATGCTCAGGTGGTTTTGGGGGATGCGGCCTATTTCAATCAGATGATCAGCACTTCCCAAAACCTCAATCAGGCCTATGGATATCTCTGGTGGCTCAACGGTACCGATTCGTACATGTTGCCCGGAATTCAAAACGTGTTTAACGGTTCGGCCATGCCGGATGCGCCTGATGATATGGTGGCCGCCCTGGGGAAAAACGGCCAGATATTGAACGTGTCTCCGAGTACAGGATTTACGGTGGTGCGTATGGGCAATCTGCCTACCCAGAATATCTTCGTGCCCAACGTGTATAACAACCAAATTTGGGAGTATATCAATCAGTTGGCCTGCGGAAATACCGGAGTAGAAACAACTTCACCAAATTCTGACCTGTTGCTTTTTCCCAATCCCGTTTACGATAAATTATATTTACACCAGATGCTTGAGGGTGCAGCTGAAATTAAGATTTACGACGCGACCGGTCGTATGGTATTAAAGCCGGATTATTCGGAAAAAGCGATTCATGTGGGCGGACTTCCCGGCGGAATCTATACGCTTACAGTTTCCGATGGCGGGCAAAACCTATCCGCACGATTTATCAAAAAATAAAAAGGCCTATAACGTTCCGCGAATTTCCTGCTCGCGTTCTATAGATTCGAATAATGCTTTGAAGTTTCCTGCTCCGAAACCCTGTGCTCCCATGCGCTGGATGATTTCATAAAACAGGGTGGGGCGGTCTTCTACCGGTTTGGTAAAAATTTGAAGCAGATAGCCTTCTTCATCCGCATCTACCAAAATCCCCAATTTTTCTAACTCATTAATGTCCTCTTTCATCACCTCAATGTGTTTTCCGAGACGTGCGGGTACTTCCAGATAATATTGGTGCGGAGGCGCAGAAAGAAATTCCACACCCCGGCTGCGCAGTTGTTTTACCGTTTCAAGGATGTTGTCCGTGGCTACGGCAATATGCTGTACTCCGGAACCTTCATAGAAATCTAAATATTCTTCAATCTGCGATTTCTTTTTTCCTTCCGCAGGTTCATTGATCGGGAATTTAATACGTCCGTTTCCGTTCGACATCACTTTGCTCATCAGAGCCGAATATTCGGTGTGAATCTGCTTATCATCAAACGAGAGAAAATTGACAAATCCCATCACATCTTCGTACCACTTCACCCAGGTATTCATTTCGCCCCAGCCTACGTTGCCCACCATGTGGTCAATGAATTTAAGGCCTACCGGAGTAGGGTTATAATCGCTTTTCCATTCCTGAAATCCGGGCAGAAAAATTCCGTTATAATTTTTTCGTTCCACAAACATGTGGATGGTTTCCCCATAGGTGTATATGCCCGAACGCACCACTTCTCCGCCGGCATCTTTTTCCGTTACGGGTTCTAAAAATGGTTTTGCTCCACGCGATACGGCTTCTTCGAAGGCTTTGCGTGCATCCTCTACCCAGAGGGCGATTACCTTCACTCCGTCGCCGTGTTTTTTTACATGATCCCCGATGGGTGACTGGCTGTTGAGCGCCGTGGTAAGCACCAGGCGGATTTTATCCTGCTTCAGCACATAAGAAACCCGGTCGCGAACACCTGTTTCCAATCCGGCGTAGGCCAGTGACTGAAAACCGAAAGCGGTTTTATAATAGTGGGCCGCCTGCTTGGCGTTACCTACATAAAACTCCACATAGTCCGTTCCCAAAAGAGGAAGAAAATCCTGAGCTCCCTGAAATATTTTTTCTAAGCCGTACTCTACGTTTTTAATCTCTTGTGCCATACTGTTCTAAAAGTCATTTAAACTACAAAATTACGCAATTCCTCGCTCGCTTGTCCCGTTTATTCCAGCCAGCTGTATTTGTAATTCGGATCTTCGATGCCGAGTGCCTCTTTGGTTATCTGCAGCGGGCGGAAGGTATCAATCATCACGGCCAATTCATTGGTTTCCTTTTTGCCGATGGAGCGTTCCGTGGAACCCGGATGCGGGCCGTGTACGATTCCCGCGGGATGCAGGGTAATCATGCCTTGCTCAACATCATTCCGGCTCATGAAATCACCGTCCACATAGTATAACACTTCATCACTGTCGATGTTGCTGTGGCTGTAAGGTGCAGGAATAGACAGCGGATGGTAATCGTAAAGTCTTGGACAGAAACTGCACACCACAAAGGCCGAAGTTTCAAAGGTCTGATGGATGGGCGGCGGCAGGTGGACCCGCCCGGTGATAGGTTCAAAATTGTGTATGCTGAATCCGTAGGGGTAATTGTATCCGTCCCATCCGATTACATCAAAGGGGTGCGAAGCATACGTAATTTCATGCAGTACGTCCTGCTTTTTCACCTTGACCAAAAACTCGCCTTTTTCGTCGTGGGTTTCTAAGGTTTTCGGAAGTTTCAAGTCGCGCTCGCAGTAAGGCGAATGCTCCAATAATTGTCCGAAATGGTTGCGGTAGCGTTTAGGCGTGTACATGGGCGAAAACGACTCCACCACGAGCAGGCGGTTGTCTTCCGTATCAAAATGCATCTGGTAAATCATGCCGCGGGGAATGAGCAGGTAATCACCATATTCGAATGGGATGTTTCCCAACATGGTTTTCAGCGTACCGCTTCCCTTATGTACAAACAGAAGTTCATCGGCATCGGCATTTTTGTAAAAATAATCCGTCATGCTTCGGCGGGGGGCGGCCAGTGCGATATAACAATCGGAATTAACCAGCTGATAACGGCGGGATTCCAGAAAATCATCTGCAGGAACAGTTTTGAAGCCGAATAAGCGGCGGGGTGTAATGTTGCGGTCATCCGCTACTTCCGGTTTCATGCTTTTTTTGGCTCCCATTTCCTTGATCATGGTGGGGCGGTGGGTATGGTAGAGTAGCGAGCTCATGCCCGAAAACCCCTCCGTGCCGAAAAGCTGTTCGTAATAGAGGTTTCCGTCCGGTTTGCGGAATTGCGTGTGTCGCTTGGCGGGCAACTGACCCAGGGTGTGATAAATAGGCATACTGTTTAAGCGAGTTTTGTGCTACGAAGATATGTTCTCCTTAAAAAAGGTGGACAAATATAATGGGAATGCTTTCGGACAAAACATGACCGTTGTCAGTTTTTGGTTAAGAGGTCTGCAGTGCGTATACGTGTTCGGCCAGCAGCCAAAAATCAGCCACGCTGAGCTGTTCGGCCCGTTTATCCAGAAAGGGAATCCCCGAAACAGAGCCGTCTTTGGGAATAAGCGGCGATAAGGCATTCCGTAGTGTTTTGCGGCGCTGGTTGAAGGCGGTTTTCACTACGGTGAACAGGAATTTTTCGGGCACTGGAAGGTGAACATTCTCTTTTCGCACCATGCGCATAACGGCCGATTTTACTTTTGGCGGCGGCTGAAAAACGTCCTCAGAAACAGTAAACAGGTATTCGGTTTCATAAAAGCTTTGGGCCAAAACGCTCAGGATGCCGTAATCTTTTTTTCCGTGCGGGGCGCAGATGCGTTCGGCCACTTCTTTCTGGAACATGCCGCAGAAGGCGGGAACCCGTTCTTTCCATTCCAGCACTTTAAAAACAATTTGGGTAGAAATGTTGTACGGGAAATTGCCGGCCACGGCAAATTCACCGGGAAATAAAGTATCCGGGTTCAGGCGCAGGAAGTCAGCCTCTGTCACGCGGAATTTTCCGTTGTCGGCGTATTTCTGTTCCAGATAGGGGATACATTCTTTGTCCAATTCTACGGCGGCCACTTCATAGGCGGAGTTTTCTAGCAGAAAATCGGTCAGCACGCCTTTTCCGGGGCCAATTTCCACCACGTTTCCCTTTGGGTATATTTGAATCAGTGATTCCACGGTTTTACGGGCGATGCCTAAATCCTTCAGGAAATGTTGACCCAGATGTTTTTTGGGTTTTATGTACCCGTTTTCTGCCATGGGGCGAAGGTACGGAATTGCAGTCAGTACATTAGTTATTTAAAATTCACGAACTTTGGAGCATGCCATTTTCCGTTTCCGATTTGCTGGCACAATGTGTCATAAAAACCAGCCGCAGCGGCGGAAAGGGCGGGCAGCACGTGAATAAGGTTTCCACCAAGGTGGAACTGATTTTTTCTGTGGAGCAATCCGGCTTGTTTTCCGCGGAGGAGAAAACCAAACTGTTGAGCCGCCTGGCGGAGAAGCTTGACGGGGAAGGATTCATTCATGTGGTTTGTCAGGCCTCCCGCAGCCAGATAGACAATAAACATACCGCTGCCGAAAAACTGTTGAAACTCCTTGTGAATGCCCTGGCCGATAAAAAGCCCCGAAAAGCCACCCGGCCTAAGAAATCGGCCATTGAGCAAAGACTGTCCGAAAAGAAGCGCCTGTCCGACATAAAACGCACCCGCAGCGGAAGGCCGGGTTTGGAGTGAAGAAATATCGCCCTCCCTGTCGGATACCATTGGCTATTGTCTTGCGTTTGGAATGAAAACAAGGTTTACACAGTATCAGAGGCAAAATCAGGGTCTGTGGCTGTGATTCCATGTTGGGTTGAAGTTGAATATGTATATTTACGACCTTTCCGAAATAGGGGTAGTTTACACCGGCATGCCATGAACAAAAAAGAAATTTCCAACTTTTACGACCAGTATACGTCAACCCAGAAAAAAACGGGCATTAATCCCAGGCACCGCACCATTTTCAGGAATCTTAAAAAGCTCGGACTGCAGAAAACATCCAAAGTGCTTGAGATTGGCTGTGGAATCGGTACATTCAGCAGTTTTCTTGCCAAGTTTTGCTCCGAAGGAATTGTGGTCAGTGCGGATATCAGTCCCAAAAGCATCGAGATAGCAAAAGAAATCTATAAAAACAGGCCCAATATCCGCTTTACGGTATCTGACATGTCTGATTTTACATCGGATATCACGTTTGATTTTGTCATTCTGCCGGATGTGTTGGAACATATTCCGCTGGAACAGCATGCCCATCTTTTTAAAGTCATCCGAAGTGTAATTCACGCCGAGGCCACCATTCTCATCAACATTCCCGCACCCAGGTATCTGGATTGGATTCGGGTGAATAAGCCCGAATTGCTGCAAATAATCGATCAATCTATTTCTACCCAAGATTTGTTAAATAACGCCTATCCGAATGATTTGTACCTGCATTCGCTGGATACGTATTCCCTGCATGTGAAAGAAGGCGATTACCAAAGCATTGTATTGAAGCCGAATAAACCTTTATTGACGGTAAATTACAAAGGGTATATAGAGAGCGGCATCATGAATTTCAGAACCAAGCTGTACTAAACGGTTGAAACCGAAAATTCTATATTTTTATGTCTCGCCATCTTCTTTTGTTATAAAGGATATACGAATTCTTAGAACAACTTTTGAAGTAGTTGAATTTCGCTTTTACACTAAAAATAAACTCTTTACCCCCTGGCTTTTTCTGAAGCAGCTGGTTTTTGTTATAAAACATCTGCCTTCTGCAAAATTATTGATCAGTCAGTTCGGCGGGTATCATTCGCTGATTCCTTCATTAATTTCAAAGATCAGCAAGGTGAAGAGCCTGATTGTTACCGGCGGAACCGATTGCGTGAGTTTTCCATCCATCGGATACGGAAATTTTCAAAAGGCAATTCTCGGCATGGCTACCCGATTATCGTATCGGTTATGCAGCCATATCGCTCCGGTCCACATCAGCCTGATGCATTATCGGTATTCCTACCAGGATAAGGATTATAAGGAACAGGGCATTTTGGCGTTTATGCCTGACCTGAAGACGCCATATACCGTGATTCATAATGGATATGACCCTCTGAAATGGCAGGCTGAAGGAATATTAAGGCAACCCAATCGCTTTGTTACAGTAACGGCGGATATCCGCATGCGATTTACTGCGGAGCTTAAAGGCATTGACCTTATTTTGGAACTTGCCGAACGTTTTCCGGAGTACACGTTTGAGATTATCGGTATGCCGGCCGATTATCCCACCGGATCTGCTTTGAAAAACCTGATTAAAACGCCCAATATTCCCAATCAGGAATTGGCTGCCCATCTCGGCAAATCGGAATTTTATCTTCAGTTGTCCATGTCGGAGGGATTCCCCAATGCGTTGTGCGAGGCCATGTTATGCGGTTGTATTCCCGTCGTGTCTGCCGTGGGCGCCATGCCTGATATCGTAGGCGATGATAAACATATTCTTATGCACCGCTCCGTTGAGGAATTGGCGGAGCTGGTGACCAGGCTGGCCAATAAAGCTGATAAACGGGAACTTTCCCGTAAATTTCGGCAACGAATAGCAGAAAAGTACCCTGAATCTAAACGAGAAAAAGAACTGATTCGGCTGGCTCAGGAGCTTGTTCAATAGGCAGTTTAGCGATAAAAAAGTCCGCTTCGGTTGTCCGATAAATCAGCCGTGGAATATACGTTATGCGATAAAAAACGGATTACCGAAAAAAACGGTTGCGTTGGGGTTCTGATGCCTCCGTTTAATTTTTTAGTGCCTGCATTCTCACCACAGAGGCTTCCCCATTATGTCCTGGGCCTTCTTTTAACTCAACCAGCTCTTCTCTAAGTTGAATTATATTCAATCCGAAAAAATCATTTTTTACATCACTTAGGGAGAACAACCAATCCGGGTTTTTGGGCCCGCCGGACCGGTAGTGCAGTTGTTTCGGGCTAAAGGCTTCCAGCAATACTGTTCCGCCCGCCTTTAAGGATTCTATCACCTTTTGATGTAGTTTTTTTCTCGCCTCCGGAGGGAGGTGCACATAACTCAGCACCACTAGGTCATACGTTCCCGGTTTCCACGGAAACTCTTCCCAACCGCAAACCATATAGGACAGATTAACTCCGTTTTTATCAGCGAGTTTCCCGGCTTTTCGGGCTGCCGACTCACTAAAGTCAAAGGCATGAACCTGCCATCCCTTTCTGGCAGCATAAACGGCGTTTCGCCCCTCACCCTCGGCGGGAAAAAAAGCTTTGCCGGGTTTTAGGTTTTCCAGATGGAATGCAAACCACTCATTCGGATCTGTTCCGTACACAAACTCTTCGTCGGCAAAACGTTCATCCCAAAATTCCTTCATTACATTTTTCCTTTGAGCATTTTGTTCCAGTAAAGCCAAGGCAGTACGTACTTTTTCAGGATCCACATGGGGTAAAGCTCCTTCGTAGTGTCGAATATTTTGCTCAGCAGCGGATCGGAGTCGCGCACGTTATCGTATTTAAATTCGGCGAGTACCATTTTGCCGTAGCCGGTTACCAAAGGGCAGGAAGAATATCCTTCGTATAGGGCTCCGCCCAATGTGTTTTTTTCCAGCATAGACAGTACGCCTTCCACTACCACGGGGGCCTGCTTTCTGATAGCGGCTCCTGTTTTGGCCGTAGGAAGGGCCGCCACGTCGCCTATACCGAAAATGTTGGGGTACACTTTAGATTGAAGGGTGTTGATGTCTACATTCATCCACCCTTTGTTCGGACCGTCCTGATGAGCCAATTCTGAGTACCGGATAAAATCAGGTGCTGCCTGAGGCGGAGCCAGATGCAGCATGTCATAGGGCATCTTTATTTCGGCATCGCCCACAATTTGTTCTTGAATTCCCTGCTCTTCGGTAATCACACAACCGTTTTCTCCCGGTTTGGTATAGCGAAAATATACGGCATTGTTTTCGGCATCAATCCGTACCGGATTGTAAAATATTTTTAAGATAATTCCTTTCCGGTGTATAACGTTCATGAGCGTGTCGGCAAAAACTTTTACCCCGAAAATGACAGAACCTGGCGTGGCAAAAATCACTCTTGTCTTTTCGCGGACGCGTGTTTTACGAAAAGCTTCTTCAGCCAGGTACATGATTTTCTGCGGAGCCCCGCCGCACTTGATGGGAGTGGAGGGTTGGGTGAACACGGCATTCCCTCCTTTAAAGCTTTGCAGAACCTTCCAGGTTTTTTCAGGATTCAGGTAGTTGGAGCAAACGTTATCTTTTTCCAAAGCTTCCCTGAGTCCGGGTAAGGCGCCGAAGTCGTACACCAACCCGGGAGATACAATCAGCATCTTAAAGGATATTTTAGCTCCGTTGTCGAGGGTCAGTTCATTTTGAGCGGGGCTGATTTTTTCTACGCGTTGTTTAATCCATTCGGCCCCTGCCGGAATTACAGATGAAGTAGGCCTTTTGGTGGCATTCATGTCATAAGTGCCAGCACCTACCAACGTCCATGCGGCCTGATACCAATGGGTTTCGGCAGGATCAATAATGACCACTTTGAGCCCCGATTTTTTTTTGAGCAATCGTGCGGAAGTCATAATCCCGCCCGTTCCTGCGCCTATTACAGCCACATCAAACAAGGTGTTCATTAGGTTTAATTTTGACGCAAGTTCAGAATAAGGGGCATCCATTTCGGTAACCGGAGTTACACTACTTATTAATATGGTAAATAACTGATTACAGACCTTGCAAATGACAGCCTGGTAATTCACGGCTTGGCCTTGGAAATATTTTTCTTTTAGGGCTCAGTTCATGAGAGAAGAAATCCGTATTCCCATGTCAGGTTGCACTAAAATGAGTTTAAAGTAACATAACCACCCGTCGCGGTATTTTTCCGGGTGGTGTGTAAGGTCGGCCTGCTATTAAAGAAATACCCGTCTTTCCCTTTCGCATTTGTATAGGGCATTTTTCGGGTTTGGGAATCTTTTCACCCATATGCTTTTTAACGGCTACGAACGTTTCAAAATAGAATTGAGCAATGGGATACGATTGAGCTATGCAAACGTCAAGAGCCTTTTCCGGTAGGCCCTGAGCGTTTTACTCCAAGTGACAAACGCCATACGGGTAAGGCTGTCACCGAATACTATATAATCTTATTTTTCAACAAATTCCACATCAGGTTTGGTAGCACCTAAAGCAAAAAAACGTGCAGTGCCAGGTAAAAGAAAATATTTTGTCATCAGTGAGGCAATTTATCTTTTACTAATCCGTACACAAACGTGCCCAAAAGGCCGCCCAGAATTACTACAATCATGACTGAAAATCCATAGCCCAAATTCACGAACATAGGTCCGGGACATGCGCCGGCAAGCGCCCAGCCAAGACCAAAAACGGTTCCTCCCAATAAATACCGCCAAATGCCTGGTGCTTTATCCGTAAATACAATCGGATTTCCTTTGATATCCCGAAGTCCATATTTTTTTATGAAAAGGGTGAGGCCCGCACCCAGAACAACCGCCGTACCAATGATGCCATACATGTGAAAATTGGCGAAAAGAAACATTTCGCGTATCCGGTACCAACTTGCGGCTTCCGACTTGGCCATAACGATTCCAAAAAGAATACCTGCCAGAACATATTTGGTTCCTTTTGAGATTTTATTTTTCATGCGTTAAAATGTAAATTGTGTAATCAGATTCAAATGGTGAAAATCGCTGGTATAATAAAGGTCTCTGAGTTCGCTTTCCGGTTCATGTCCTAATTTGGCTACATAAACCAGTCTTGTTTTGAAACCTTTTAAAAAACCCTCGAAAGAATAGTTGACATCTGCCACCAGGTTCCAGTGCGAAGGAACCTTATATTTGTTATAAAGATAATTTTTTGAACCCGAAGTAAATGTTCGGCCGCCGGAAATTTCATAGGTGAAATTTTTTAGCGGTTCATGCTTCCAATGCAAGTTTAACTGTGCAGCCTTCCCCAGACCTTCCATCCTTCCCCTCGGGAGTGTGGCAAAAAACTGCTCACGACCCCATTCCCGGGGGAATGTGAATCGGCCTACACCACCTATGTAGGTGCCGTTGAACGTGAGCTGTATTTTTTTTATTCCCAGGCCTATTCTTACTCCGCCCAGATGTATTTGGCTCCCGGGTTCCAAATAGGTTTTATGCACGTCGGGATTGCCGCCATGATTTATAACAGTCTGATAAAGGTATTCCAACCCGGCTATGGGGTGAATTATTTCCTGATTGAGGGTAGTTTCCAGCCGTCCGTACAAAGTGTTGGCTATATTAAAAATAGTGTAGTTCCAAACCTGTGCCTTAAGCTTGTGTTTGAAGTGATAAGTGGCCCCAAGAAGCGCAACACCGTCAGAGTGTATATGTTCGCCATATTCTGAGGGTTTTCCTTCCGAAGTAACCCCCTGTGCGTAAACTCCGATACTTTCGGAAGTGTTATACCACTCTACACTGCCCCGGGGTGAAAACTGATAAATAAATCCACCATGCAAAATAAGGTGAAATTTGGAATGCCACTCGCCATAAATGCCCTGAAAGGCATACGGCTTCATGCGGGTATCCTGGGCATTTATCAAAGGTGAATAAAAAGTAATCCGTCCTGCCTGAATAAAGGAATGATTTCTCCTCCATCGCAAAAAAAGTTCATCCAGCCGATCCAGGTCATGTCTGTTGTCGGGCCGATTAACATCGAACAGTTCAACTTCCAGTCGGGCCGGCCGGTCCGCAATCGGATCTTTTTCCCAAATTTTGTTTGACCATACATTAAAGGTAAACAACCCGGAAATTCCGATGCTCAGGCCCTTCCATTCGGCAGTTTGATAAGCTAGTTTGGCCCCGAGGGCCAGCGCATGATGATCGGAAAGCTCACCGGAATTTGATGTGCCCATCCAACTTGACCGTATGTGCCCGCCAAAAGTTCCTTTAGTGAAAAAGTCCAGGGGACTGCGAATTTTTTTTTCGGGAGAAATCAGCAGATGTTTTTCCGTTTCGGTGGTTTCTTCATCTCCTGAGGTTTCATGTTGTGCATAAAGTGAAATCGATGCCGAAAACACACCGAGAAAAAAAAGCCCTGTTTTTATTGGTTTAAGCATGAATTATAACAAGGCTGGCCAGATAAACCAGGTGGTGATGAGTCCTCCGATGAAGAAACCGATAACAGCCAACAGAGAGGGCCATTGCAGATTGGATAATCCGCTGATGGCATGCCCGGAGGTGCAGCCGCCTGCCCAGCGGGAACCAAATCCGACCAAAAAGCCGCCGATGACCAGCACAAAAATACCTTTCGCAGAAGCTAAAAATTCCCAGGAAAAAATTTCATGCGGCAGAAACCCGTTTGGCGCAGACAATCCAAGGTTAGTCAAATCTTCCAAAGCCTTTTGACTTAGCTCGGGGGCTCCGTTGCCGGAAGTAAAAAATACGGCAGCCAAAAAGCCGCCGATCATAGTCCCGGCTAAAAAGAGTATATTCCATAACTGACCTCTCCAATCGAAATCAAAAAAGTTGGATATTTTGTCGGCTCCGCATGCCGCACAAAGTGTGCGAAAATTCGAAGAAAATCCGAACGATTTCCCAAAAAAAAGCAGCAAGGCCATTACTGCTACTATTAAGAGGCCTGAAACATACCAGGGCCATCCGTTCATCAGTTGCTCCATTTTACTCTTTAATAATTTTTATTGTTTTGGTTTTTTCTCCCTGACGGATATTTGCGAAATAAATACCGGCAGCCTTGTCCGACAGATTCAGCTCATAACTCCAATAGGCCTCACCTGCCTTAGGCAGCCATGCCGAATGTACCTGTTTTCCCTCTAAATTCAGCACCTTTATTGTTGCTCCGTCGCTGTAAAGGTTTTTAACCAATACCTGAAATATTCCGGCTGATGGATTCGGTTGCACGGAAACGAAGAAAGATTCATTTGTTTCGGACAATGTATTGGGCAAGACAGGTTTCTTCTTCAGCACCACTTTGTAAACAACCGAATTGGCCGTGCTTTGTGAACCGGTGTTCACAAAGAATATGTTGGGAGCGGTGCTGTTGATACCCCCGACAATATACCCGAGTGTAACGGAATCGGACAGAGACTCATAGCGGATGACTCCGTTGGCAAAAGCGGGATGTTCCACATTGAAAAATTCGGCTCCTGCACCCAAAAGACCCGGCATGGCTTCATCCATTTTAAATTCGGTCAAATCTCCGTTTGCATTACGCACGACACACCCGATGGTATTCACAAATGGAACGGAATCATTCACCACGGGTACATTTAGGCTGTTATAATGGTAGCGGGCAATACCTCCGAAAAACAGATAAAATTGAGTTTGTGATAGACTGTCAAACAATTCGGTTTTGGCACAGTGATAGTGGTTCAGCTTTTGCTCAAACGTGGGATGAACGGCATGTGCGTTTTCCCTGATATCTACCCAGGTTTCGTACGGGAAATTTTGTTGTACCTGAAACACCCCGCTGGCTATGGTATATCCGGGTTCGTTGCCGGTGAAAATCGTGGAAACCAGGTTATAATCCCTACGATGAAAAAGTTCATTGTCAATTATCTCGGAATACCCCGAAATCTGAATACTTCCTCCTGACACCGCAGCATGAAATTTTTTGATTCGGTTGGTATATTCCTGAGTAAATGAGGGGCCATTATTTGGATTGTAACGTCCGTCGAACCGATTTCCGCCAACCAGAAACATCGTGTCATTCAGCAGACGCATCTGTCCACCGGTTACGGCCATGTTTTGATCTACCAGAGTAAAGAAATGGGGAGCAATGGGCGTTTGCGTTTCCATGGCGTTGATGAGGCCGGGAATATGCGCTGCCGTAATCCGCGGATAGGTGATGTGATCCCCCGCAATTGTGCTTCTTCCGTATCCACCGGTCCAGAAAACATAATCACCGCTTTGGGTACTTTGCATGTTTGCCGATTGCAGCTGCTCTTGTAATTCGGGGCTGAGTTCACTGAGGGAACGTGTAATTACCGAGTTATTCTCCAGGTTGAGTAGAAGGATATCCGTATTATTTTCGCCTGACAGAAAAGAAACGTTGGGCTGCCTGCGGTGTAAGCCGTCTTTCCGACCTCCGGTAATTACTATTTTTTTCCCCAGACGTGCAAACGCGTAGCTGTGTACACCGGGCATCCCGGTAACGGTATGTGGCTCCACATATATATCAAACGGAATCTGTGCTTTCGAGTATGTACCTGCCAAAACCAGACTGAGAAAAATGAAAATTAATGATCTCATAGATGCCAAGAAATTATGGGTTTGTACAGGTGGTTGATTAATTGGGTAACAGGACTGGATTTAAATAGGCGCGAAATACCCGAACGGCCGTGGGTGCCCAGACATACCAGATCTACCGGAAAGCGCATGCAAAATTCATTTACCGAGTTTTCAATTCCGGTTTTTCCCGCAAAAAAGAAGTTTACCTGTTTCAATCGGTTAGCAATGGCAAATGTTTCCATTGCATTTTTTACGTTTTCTGATTCCGCACCTGCGAAAAACAGGGTAAATTTTACCTGGCCGGTGGCATTCAGTTTTTGAAGCACGGGAGGAATGAAGCCCTGCTCGTGCTCAAAATCCTGAATCAATAAAATTTCTCCGATGTGAAGTTGACTTCGGTCGCATTTTACGGAAAGTACGGGTACAAGCGTTTTTTGTGCAACAATACCCGTTTCTGCACCACCGAAAATCTCCTTTAAACCATGAGCCCCTTTGGTCCCCATGATGATTAGGTCGAAACCGCCCGTTTCTGCTTCTTTGATGATGAGGTCCGTCAGCGGTCCTGAAAGAATACGGGATGATGTTTGCCCAGGAAAATCAGCTATCAGTTTCGGAATTTTTATTTCGGCTGCGTGTATTTTTTGTGGCACGAGAGCGAAGTCTGAATCGGCGTCGCAGGCAGAGTTTCCCGTTGAATCCGTCATTTCTCCGCCAGACTTGGGTATAACATGTAAAAAGCATACCTCCAAATCGAACATAGTTCCGAATCGGGCCGCAATATCTCTGGCAAATACAGTTTGTTCTGAAAAATCGACGGGAATTAAAAATTTTAGTTTTTCCATATTCCTTATTCTGCAATTTCGTAAGGCCAGGATGTTATACCTCCATTAAGTTCGGTAAGGTTGGTATAACCGTCACCAGATAATTCCCGCAACGCTTTTTTACTCCTGGATCCGCTACGGCAATATAAACAAATCGGTGTACTTTTTTGAACTCCCGGCATCCTTTCGCTGAAACCTGGGATCGTCACATCATTATTCAGCGATTTCGCAATATGGCCTTCTGCGTACTCTCCGGCGGTCCGCACATCTAAGACAACCGCTCCCGTTTGATTAATACAGTTGCGAAACTCTTCTGCCGATACACTTACCGTTCCGGCAGGAGAAGGAGTCAGATTAAATTTCTTCACCAACATATTGCCCAACATACCAAAAACCAAAGCGCCATAAAGCATACTGAGGTATTTATTGGAAGTAATGGCACAAACTCCCGACTTACATCCTATCTTTTTGTAGTAAATAAATCCAAGGCCCGCACCTGAAAGTGCGGAGAGAACAACAAGTGCAGTATCCATAATTATAATAGAAGTATACGGAGAGGGCCATTTTCCTCCCGTGTATTATGTTTGTTTTTTATGCGTCGGCCGTCATGTGGTTTACATCCAGCCAGGAACCTCCGTTTTCGCAAGAAATGCCGTTGGCTTTTAGGAAAGCGGCAGCCTGTCCGCTTCGGTTTCCGCTCGCGCAACATAGAATGATGTTTCCCTCTATGGCCCGAAACTCTTCCATTCTTTGGGGAATTTCATTGAGCGGGATATTAATGGATCCGGCTACATGACCGCCCATAAATTCGGCAGGAGTTCTTACGTCGATAATCGTATTTTTCATTTTTTCAATTTTTAAACAATTGGTTTGAAAATTTTAAAGTAATGTTGTCGGACAAACATAATCCGTCACCTGAATTTTTCCGGATTCCTTAATGGCTTTAAAACCGCCTTTCACATCAATCAGGTTGTTATATCCGCGTGCTCGAAGAATGGAGGTGAATACCATGGACCGATATCCGCCGGCACAATGCACGAAATAGGTTTTGTTTTTATCCACTTTCGTCATGCTGTCATTAATATAATCCAACGGGGCATTAACGGCATCCGGAATATGTTCACTGGCATATTCGCTGTGTTTTCTTACATCCAGTATATCTACTTGGCCATCCTTCATACTTTGGGCCATTTCTTCGGCGGTTACCGAGATGATGGAATCTGTTTCTCTGCCGGCGCTTTTCCAGGCGTCAAATCCGCCTTTCAGGTAGCCGATGGTAAAGTCGTAGCCCACACGTGCCAAACGGGTAATCACTTCTTCTTCGCGGCCTTCGTCGGCAATAATCAGGATTTCCTGTTTTACGTCAGGAATCAGTGTGCCCACCCATACGGCAAAGCTTCCGTCAATGCCGATGTTGATGGAATTGGGGACGAACCCGGCGGCGAATGTTTGTGGAGCGCGGGTATCCAATACCACGGCACCTGTTTCATTGGCTGCCGCCTCAAACTCGGAGGGATTCAACGCACGGGTTCCCCGGCTCAACACCTCATCGATACTGTCATACCCTTTGATATTGAGCATCACGTTCTGTGGAAAATATCCGGGAGGTGGTGTAAGCCCCGTAACAAGTTCTTTGATAAATTCTTCCCGAGTCATATCGGCACGCAGGGCATAATTGGTTTTCTTTTGGTTGCCGAGTGTATCAGACGTTTCTTTACTCATGTTCTTGCCACAGGCGGAGCCGGCTCCGTGAGCAGGATATACAATCAAATCATCGCTGAGTGGCATGATTTTGTTGCGCAAAGAATCAAACAGCATGGACGCCAACTTATCCTGGGTTAAATCTTCAATCACTTTTTGAGCCAAGTCCGGACGACCGACATCGCCGATAAAGAGAGTATCTCCCGTGAAGATAGCTTCTTCTTTACCTTCTTCGTTGATTAGTAAAAAGCAGGAACTCTCCAGCGTATGACCGGGCGTGTGAAGTACGCGGATTTTAGCATTCCCGATTGAAAACTCCTGATTGTCTTTCGCTACGACGGCATTGAAACCCAGCTCCATGGTGGTGGGCCCAAAAATGATGGAAGCCCCTGTTTTCTTAGCCAGGTCGATATGACCCGAAACAAAATCGGCATGGAAATGCGTTTCAAATACATATTTTATTTTGGCATTCCGCTTTTCGGCCAGTTCAATGTAAGGCGAAACTTCACGCAGCGGATCAATGATGGCAACCTCACCGTTACTTTCAATATAATAAGCTCCCTGAGCCAGACATCCCGTATAAATTTGTTCTACTTTCATAATGCTCTTTATTTTTCTTTTCTTAGGTACAAATGTATAAAGCCTAACATCGCCTATCGGTAACCTAAATTACATTGATGTAAATTGTTTGATAAGAATGTAAATACCCATCATCAGCACAAACCATCCGAACCCTTTTTTTAATTTATTTCCGTCTACTTTTTGGCTGAGTTTATTTCCGATAAAAATTCCTCCGATGGCAAAAGCCGTAACCGTCAACAACAAATGCCAGTCGATTTCCCGGCCAAGATCGCCCGTAAAGCCTATCATTGATTTGGCGGCAATGATGATTAAGGAGGTTCCCACTGCTTTTTTCATGTCGAGCCCGGCCAACAGAACCAAAGCGGGTATGATTAAAAATCCGCCACCTGCTCCCACCAAACCGGTAAGCGTACCCACCACCAGTCCTTCCAAAACGACCAAAACAGCCTTGATACCTGCACTCATTTCTTTTTTGTTCTCCTTGCCCCCTGTATTCTTTTTTTCACGAATCATGCTTGCCGAGGCGGCCACCATCAGAACAGCGAAGAGGCCCATGAAAAAAACAGGTTTGGTTATGGCACCGAAAACCGGATCGGGGATTGCGGGCACAACGTATTTTCGGGTAAGCCAAACGGCCGCAATGGAGGGCGTCCCGAATAAAAGGGCCGTTTTCACATCAACAAAACCTTCGCGGAGTTTTTGGACTCCGCCAACGGCTGCCGTTCCGCCAACAATAAATAAAGAATAGGCTGTTGCCGACTCAGGATCAGTACCAAACAGGTAAACCAAAACAGGCACGGTAAGTATAGACCCGCCTCCGCCTATGAGGCCTAATGAAATACCTATAAGGAGAGATGCCGCGTAACCGATGATGTCTGCCATGTCCTAACTTTTTTGGACAAATATCGATGTACTTCACGCCTCATATTGTAACTTAGGTTACTGCACAAAATATCCAAGGGCTTTTGCCTTTTCTTTAACCGAGCCATTCCAAGGAATTGCGGCCCAGTTTCACCCGGCCTGCTTCTTCCATTTTTTTCAAAAGACGCGAGATAACCACCCGTGAACTTCCCAAATCATTGGCAATCTGTTCATGGGTCATTCTGATTTCTTTTTTCCCGCTTTCGCCGGCGATTTTACTTAAAAAGAAATCCAGCCGTTCATCCATACTTTTAAAAGCAACATGCTCCAGCACCTCCAAAAGTTCTTCGAACCTATGTCGGTATGTATTAAGCACAAAGCTGTACCACGATTTGTACCGGCTCATCATATCAGGCATTTTATCCAAAGGCAGGGCAAGTAAAAGGGAATTTTCCGAGGCAACGGCGTGGAGATAACCGGGTTTGTTCTGTCCGCCGCAGATCATGCTGATGGCACAGCTGTCGCCCGGTTCCAGGAAATAAAGGAAGAGTTCATTTCCCTCCTCATCGGAACGATAGACCTTAATCTGGCCCTCCAGCAGGAGAATTGAGGAACGCAGATATTGACCATACCTGATGATGACTTCCCCTTCTTTTACTTCTTTCAAGGCACCATTTAGCAACAGGTAATTCCTGAGTTCCGGTTCAAATTCGGGGAATTTTTGTTTGATCAGGTTCTCCATCTCCGGGGTTTCCATGACACTGCTTTATTACTGATTATTCCAAAATTTCAAGAATGGTTCTGAAGGCCGTAGCCTTATCTCCATAGCGTGCCACATGTTCCCGCTGCAATGCCGGAGCATGCGCCGTCTGGTATTGATTCAGTTTTTCTTGCGACTCACAAACATATTGAACCGCATAGGTGATTCCAGAATTTTCCCCGCTGAGCATTTTCAGCAACCGAAACTCGAGAAACATGCCCGTGGCCATTACGTCGGGAATATGCGTGGTTTTCATCCAGAAAAGCCAGTCTGCCGCAATTTCCTGATCTACGCTTACTGTGACATTATATACTACTTTACTATTCATTTTTTATAAACTGGTTGTTTAAAAAACCAATCAGGCCGTTTGCGAAAGCAGCAGCATCCAGGCATCTTCCGTACGTTCTCTTTCCAGCAACAGGTGTGCCATTTCATGGCGGCGGGTTCCCATTTCTCCCGAAGAAAATCCCAATTCTACGCAAATTTCTCCCGCACGGCCCGATTGCATGAATTCTTTCAGGGCTTCTTCATCGGGAAGTTTTTCCACATTGCCCAGACGTCCCAGATCATTTCCTGTAAGTACACGACTCAGGCGGATTTCTTCTGGAAGGGCATCTATCCCTATTCCGAGCGTGGTGAGCGGCTTGGCTACTTCAAACAAGGCGGCTCCCGTAGCTCGGGAATACCAGTTCCCACCCAGGCGGGCCACCAAATCTATTTTATGTTGATTAATCTGCCCCTTTTCGTCCAGCACATCTTCGCTGACATGAATCATCTCTATTTCGCAGATGACCAGATTCCCGGCCCCGCCTTCGGTTCCGGTTTCAACAATCTGCTTCACCCGACATTCCAACTGCATGGGACTTTCCTTTACGCGGAAGGGTTTTACGGTGAGCGAAGGGATGGGCGTGAACCCGGCCTTTTCAAATTCATTCACCCCTTTGCCATATTCGGTGCTGCTTAGCGATACCTGTTGTACCATGGCAAAATTGACCACATTTACCACCACCTCGGGCACTTCGTACACATTTTCCAGCGTATGCTTGATGGTATTATCGCGAACGCGGCGAGCGGGTGAAAATATGAGCATTGGCGGATTGCTCCCGAAAATATTGAAGAAACTGAAAGGCGAAAGGTTGGGCGTTCCGCTGCGGTCAATCGTGCTGGCAAAAGCAATGGGCCTCGGGGCAATTCCTGCCTGCAGGTAGTTCATCAATTCGGGAACGGTTTTTTCTTTGGGACGGAATGACAGCATGGCGCTAATGAATCAATTTGAAAATTTGAAGATGGGGAGAATGGACTAATTGGAGATGTTTTTTTTAGCGGATGCAATACTTTTTGACAAAATCAATTGAATTTCCTTCACTTCATGAAAAATTGCTCCCGGATCCGGATAAAATTCAGATTCCTTGCAAAGCGGTAAAAAATAATCCACCTCATCCGCTTCTTTAGCCGAAATTTTCATTTTATGGATAATGTCTTTTTTGCTTTCGGCATTCTGTGCTTCACGAACGTTGGCTCCAATCGATGTACCTGAACGAAATATCTGATCAGCCATTGAAAATTTTTTTAATTCGAGCAACCCCTCACAATAGGTGATTATTTTTAAACTGAATTGAAATGTTTTTTCCACAATGATATTTTCTCTGTCATTTCTCATTGTTTTATTTATATCATTTTCAAATTAATCCATTTTCAAATTGATTCACCCTTCCACCACCACACCCATGGCTTCAAACTTTTTCATCCGCTGATCGATGCGTTTTTCGGGTTTTATTTTTTTGAGTTGTGCCAGGTGTTCCGTTATGGCTTTTTTTAGCAGTGCGGACGCTTCTTCAGGATTTACATGCGCCCCGCCTGTGGGTTCGGGAATGATGCCGTCTATAAGCTTGTTGGCCAGCATGTCTTCTGCCGTGAGTTTAAGCGCTTCTGCCGCTTTTTCTTTGAAATCCCAGCTGCGCCAAAGAATGGAAGAGCAGGACTCCGGCGAAATTACCGAATACCAGGTATACTGCATCATCAGCACCCGATCACCTACGCCTATACCCAAAGCCCCGCCCGAAGCGCCTTCTCCCACCACCACACAAATGATGGGTACGTTAATGTTAAACATTTCGAAGATATTTCGTGCAATAGCTTCCCCTTGTCCGCGCTCCTCAGCCTCTATACCGGGATAAGCCCCGGGAGTGTCAATCAGGCATACGACGGGTACATTAAATTTTTCGGCTAATCTCATCAGGCGTAATGCTTTGCGGTAGCCCTCCGGGTTGGCCATGCCAAAGTTACGGTACATGCGCATCTTGGCGTTGATTCCTTTCTGCTGACCGATAAACATCACCGGTTCCCCGTTCATTTTGCCGAATCCGCCCACCATGGCCTTATCGTCTTTTACGCTGCGGTCACCGTGGAGTTCGGTAAACGTCCCGTCGCTCAGCCGGTCGAAATGATGCAGCACATAGGGCCTGTCCGGGTGACGGCTTACCTGCACTTTTTGCCAAGGGCTCAGATTAGCAAAAATCTCTTTTCTGGTCCGGTTGATTTTTGCCTTCAGCTCCTTCAGGGTGGCGGAAGCATTCACTCCGGTATTTTCGGCAATCTGTTCCGCTTTTGCCAATTCTTCTTCCAGCACCCTTATCGGCTCTTCAAAGTCAAGATAGGTCATATCACGCTAATTTTTATGCCCTCATCGGGACGGCAAATTTACCTAAATTAGAACACGGACACACAGAATCAAGGTATGTATTTGAATATTAACAGGATGTGTGCTTTTGTATGGGTTTGTTACCTTTGCGCTTCAAATCAATACATTTCACTTATGAAAGGTCCCATTTCCCAATTTATCACTCATCATTACAAGCATTTCAACTCTGCCGCGTTGGTCGATGCCGCCAAAGGGTATGAAGCCCATCTTGCCGAAGGCGGAAAAATGATGATTACACTCGCCGGTGCCATGAGTACCGCAGAGTTGGGTAAATCATTGGCTGAAATGATCCGCCAGGACAAAGTGCAGATTATTTCATGCACAGGAGCTAATTTAGAAGAAGACGTGATGAACCTTGTGGCGCATTCACATTACAAGCGTGTGCCCAATTACCGAGACCTTACCCCGCAGGATGAATGGGACCTGCTTGAAAACCATTACAACCGGGTAACCGACACCTGCATTCCGGAAGAGGAGGCATTCCGCCGTCTTCAGAAGCATCTGGAAAAAGCGTGGAAAGATGCGGAAGCGAAAGGAGAACGGTATTTTCCACATGAGTTTTTGTATAAAGTGGTGTTGAGCGGTGACCTCGAACAGTATTATGAAATAGATCCGAAGGACAGTTGGATCGTGGCCGCGGCACAAAAAAACATTCCCATCGTGGTACCCGGCTGGGAAGATAGTACCACCGGAAACATTTTTGCCAGTTATGTGATTAAAGGTGAGCTGAAAGCATCTACCGTGAAAAACGGTATTGAATACATGGTTTGGCTGGCCGACTGGTACCGCAAAAACAGTGAAGGCAAGGGCGTGGGCTTCTTCCAGATCGGCGGAGGAATCGCGGGAGATTTTCCCATCTGTGTAGTGCCCATGATGTACCAGGATTTAGAATGGCACGACGTGCCTTTTTGGAGCTACTTCTGCCAGATTTCAGATTCCACTACCAGTTTTGGTTCCTATTCCGGCGCCGTGCCCAACGAAAAAATTACCTGGGGAAAGTTGGACATCCATACGCCTAAATTCATCGTGGAGTCTGACGCCACCATTGTAGCACCGCTGATTTTTGCTTACGTGCTCGGATGGTAGGTTATTTCAGATAAAGGATGAAGGAACAAGGATAAAGGAGGGAAAGAGCCCCGAAAGCTTTCGGGGGTGAGGGATAGCGGAATGTGAGAATTATTTACCGTGCGAGATTTTTTATCATGGAAAATAAAATCCGCGAGAGTTCATCTGCTTGTTTTTGATACTGTTCAACCACCTCAGCAGGCCGTTTTGCCTCGTCAGAAAGAATATCCAATATGGCTACGCACTCAAAAACGGAAGCTCTTGCCGTGGTAAAGTAGTTTTTTCGGTAGGGCTTGGAAAAAACGCCCGAACCCTCGGCAATATTAAGCGGAATGCTGAAAGAAGCCCGTCCGAGTTGGTCTTTTACGAATGAATCTAATGCGTAGTCGCTTATCAGTTTCTTGCAGGAAATATGGAAAATCTTCGATTTTTTATACACCTCAAGTTTTTGGAAATCGAACATACGTGTGATGGTTTTTGGGGATTAAAAGCGAGAGTGAAGAAAAATCAGAGTGAAAAAGTCGCTCCCGCTTTCTTTCTCACTCTGATTTTGTGCCCCAGACGGGACTTGAACCCGTACGATCGCAATGATCACAGGATTTTAAGTCCTGCGTGTCTACCAATTTCACCACCGGGGCTTTTGGTGAATCCCTCTCCTTTTTTGGGGAAAGGGCAAAAAAAAAGGATAACCGAGTATCCTTTTCTAGAGCGAGAAACGAGACTCGAACTCGCGACCCCGACCTTGGCAAGGTCGTGCTCTACCAACTGAGCTATTCTCGCTTAATTCCGTGAAAGAACGTTTTCTTTTGGGAAGGCAAAGATACGCCGGTTTTCGAAATTTGCAAGAGTGAAAGGGAAATTTTCCTAAGTCCGCCCTGCCGGCTGCTTTTACGGCGCTCTTCAACGCACTCAAGGAAGTTGGGATAGAAAACACCACCAAAAAATCAGTTTCCCGTTTTCTATCGTCCGATCAGGTTTTTTCTGCTTTTGGATTTTTGCATACCCTTTACGGCTTGAGGAATGAAGCAGACCAGTCAGGGGTTACCTTTCATGCAATCGCTGAACAAATTTGTGTAAAAAACTTCAGTTAATTGAAGAAATTCATGTAAAAAACTTCAATACGTTGAAGAAATTTATGTAAAAAACTTCAATGAAAGTATATTTTTTCTATCTTTACAATCAAAATAGGGAATGGAAGGTATCAACCGATACATATACGATGAGCTGAAAAAACAGCTTAAACCGTCCAGGGTGTTGATGTTGCTCGGAGCCAGGAGGGTAGGTAAAACCCGGCTTTTAAAAAAGTTGGCCTCCGAGTTGCCCGCAGATCTGACGCTGATGCTTAACGGCGAAGACCAAAAAACCATCGACTCGTTGGCCGAACGATCCGTGGAGAATTTAAGGCTGTTGATCGGAGCCCATCAATACCTCATTATTGACGAGGCGCAGCACATACCCGACATCGGCCTGAAATTAAAATTGTTGGTGGATGAACTGCCCGGCGTGCATGTGGTGGTATCCGGTTCGTCTATGTTTGAGCTGGACAATAAACTTGGAGAGCCTCTGGTGGGCAGATCCCATATCCTGTATCTGTTTCCTTTGGCTCAGATAGAGTATCAGCCTTATGAAAATCCGATTGAGCGGGCCTCAAAACTCGAGCAGAGGCTTATTTACGGCTCTTATCCGGAATTGCTCAGTCTGCCTGGCAACGAGGACAAAATGGACTATTTGGAAGGATTGGTCAGCAGTTATCTGTTGAAGGACATTCTGGCCTTTGAAGGCATAAAAAAGGCGGATAAGATTATGGATTTGCTGCGGCTCATCGCCTTTCAGATAGGTATGGAGGTAAGTTTAGATGAGCTGGCCAAAAACCTGAAAGGAATCAGCCGAAATACGATAGAAACCTATTTAGATCTGTTGTCTAAGGTGTTTGTCATTTATCCGCTCCGGGGATTCAGCCGGAATCTGAGAAAGGAATTGAGTAAATCGAACCGTTGGTATTTCTACGACAACGGAGTCCGAAATGCCCTGATCCGAAATTACAACCCGTTGGCCCTCCGAAATGATGTAGGGCAGTTGTGGGAAAACTACCTGATGGCTGAACGCATGAAGGTGAACAGCTATCTGAAAAGACGGGTATTGACCTATTTCTGGAGAACGTATGATCAGCAGGAAATAGACCTGATAGAAACCCAGGGGGAGCGTTTATTTGCCTATGAATTTAAGTGGAGCGGCCAAAAACTGAAAGTACCCGCTGCCTGGGAAAAAAATTATCCTGACAGCCGGTTTCACCTGATTCATAAAGACCATTACCTGGATTTTGTATCGGGAAAGGAATGAGGCTAAGTGTTTCTTTTCTGCTAAACGAATGAGGATGGATTAACCCTTTGGCAGGATATCCATAATAAAACGTTCACTTTACACGCTTTGCGGGAAAGTGCTTAAAAACCAAAGATTACCTATCCTAATTCATACCAGCTACCTCAGCCCGCTGAGTTTCTTAATCTCATTCAGTTTCATCAGTGCCTCTACCGGTGTGAGCGTATTGATGTCAATGCGGCTGATTTCTTCCCGTATGCTTTGCAGTACCGGATCGTCCAACTGAAAAAAACTGAGCTGCATGTTTTCCTCCGCCGGTACCATTTTCTTTCCTGCATTTCCTTCCCGTTTTTCTTTTTCCAGCGCGTGCAGCATCTCATTGGCCCGGCTCACCAGTCCGCGGGGCATGCCGGCCATTTCGGCCACGTGGATTCCGAAGCTGTGTTCGCTGCCGCCGGGCATCAGCTTGCGCAGAAAAACCACTTTATTTTCCGCTTCGCGCACGCTCACATGGAAATTTTTAATCCGCTTCATGCGGTTGGCCAGTTCATTCAGTTCGTGGTAATGTGTGGCAAAAAGGGTCTTGGCTCTGTACTTGGGGTGTTCGTGCAGGTATTCGGCAATGGCCCAGGCAATGGAAATGCCGTCGTAGGTGCTGGTTCCGCGGCCTATTTCGTCGAGCAGGATCAGGCTTCGGGCGCTCAGGTTGTTGAGGATGTTGGCGGTTTCATTCATTTCCACCATAAAGGTGGATTCTCCCGCGCTCATGTTGTCGCTGGCGCCCACACGGGTGAAAATTTTATCGCAATAGCCCAAAACGGCTTCTTCCGCAGGAACAAAACTGCCCGCCTGTGCCATGAGCACAATCAGGGCTGTTTGTCTCAACAGGGCCGATTTGCCGCTCATGTTGGGTCCCGTAATGATGATGATCTGCTGCTCTTCCGTATCTAAATAGACATCGTTGGGAATGTAAGGCTGGTCGGGCGGGAGGCGCGTTTCAATCACCGGGTGCCTGCCCTTGATAATTTTCAGGCTGTGAGAATCGTTCACTTCCGGTTTCACATAACGTAACTCCGCCGCCGATTCGGCAAAGCTGTACGCACAGTCGAGTTCACCTGCGACCGAGGCATTGAGCCGGATGTAAGGGATGAATTCGGCCAGGGAAACCACCAGATCGTTGTAAAGTCGGCTTTCCAGCGTGAGGATTTTTTCCTCAGCCCCGAGTATTTTGTCTTCGTATTCTTTCAGTTCGGGCGTGATGTAGCGCTCGGCCGTGGTGAGTGTCTGTTTGCGGATCCACTCGGCGGGTACTTTGTCTTTATGGGTATGGGTAACCTCAATGTAATAGCCGAACACGTTGTTGAACCCCACTTTCAGGCTGCTGATTCCCGTACGTTCGCTTTCGCGCAGTTGCAACTGTACCAGATAATCTTTGCCTGAATGGGCGATTTGCCGCAGCTCGTCCAGTTCAGGGTTTACGCCTTTGCGGATGATTCCTCCTTTGTTCACGGCTGCCGGGGCATCGGGTTCCAGGCTCTGTTCAATGCGCTCGATGACGGTGCGGGAAGGATTCAGACGGTCGGCCAGGGCTTCCAGCGGTGAATGGCCCGTTTTGGCACACAGGTGTTTGATGTGCGCCACAGATTCCATGGAGCGTTTCAGTTGAAGCAGTTCGCGCGGGGTAACCCTTCCTGTGGCAAGCCTTGCGGTGATTCGTTCCGGGTCGCCCACGGGTTTGAGTTGTTCGGCCAGTTGCTCTCTGAACTCCTGTTGCTGAACCAAAAACTCCACCACCTGCAGCCGTTCGTTAATGAGTACGGGATCTTTCAGGGGCATGAGCAATCTGCGACGCAGCGCTCTGGCGCCTGGGGGTGTAAGGGTGCGGTTCAGCACGGAGAATAGGGTAATTCCGTTGTCGTTTGGAGAATATACCAGTTCCAGATTGCGGGCCGTAAACGAATCGAGCCATACATGTTTATCCTGGTCTATCCGGGAGATCTGATGAATATGGGGCAGCTTGTCGTGCCGTGCTTCTTTTAGGTAATGAAGCAGGGCTCCGGCTGCCACCGTGGCATGTTGCCGGTCCTCCAATCCGTATCCTTTCAGGTTGGGCGTATGAAATTGGGCCAGAAGCAGGTCTTTCGCGAAGCTGTATTCAAAAATCCAGGCTTCGAGGGGAAATACATGAAAATCGCCCGGGAAAAGTTCAGAAAAGTTTTTTTGAAAGGCTCTGGGTACGATGATTTCAGAAGGAGAAAAGGATTGGATGAGTTTTTCCATGAAGGCTTTATCGCCCTGTCCGGCAGAAAATTCTCCCGTACTTACGTCCAGAAAGGCGATGCCGAACTCTTTCCCGTCAGGAAAAAGACCGCAGAGCCAATTGTTGGCCGATGGATTAAGCACATGATCGCTGAAGGAAACGCCCGGAGAAACCATTTCGGTTACATCGCGTTTTACGATGGTTTTGGCAAGTTTGGGATCTTCCAGCTGCTCACAGATGGCCACCCGATAGCCGGCCCGCACCAGCTTAGGTAAATAATTTTCTAAGGAATGGTAGGGAAATCCGGCCAATTCGGTTTCGGTAGCTGATCCGTTGCCGCGTTTGGTGAGTACGATGCCGAGTGTACGCGCCGTTTTCACCGCATCTTCTCCGAAGGTTTCGTAAAAATCGCCCACGCGGAAGAGCAGGATGGCATCCGGATGCTTCGCCTTGATGGCGTTGTATTGCTTCATCAGCGGGGTTTCCGCAGTGCCTGTATGTTCTTTTTGTTTTGCCAAAGCCTACAAAAGTACAGATTCGCCGCGTGTAGTTGCTATAGAATGTCCGACACTTTTTCGGGTGGTCTTGCCACCACGGCTTTATTGCCGCAGAGTACTATGGGGCGTTCAATGAGTATGGGATTTTCCGACAGGATGTTAATCCATTCTTTTTCGGTGTGGTTTTTTCCTTTGAATTTTTCCTTGTAGAGGGATTCTCCCGTACGGATGAGATCGTGAGCCTTTATTCCCGCTTTTTTGAGCACTTGTTCAATTTCGGCTTCGGTTGGCGGATTTTCCAGGTAATTTTTCACTTCAAACGGCAGTCCTTTTTCTTGTAAAATTTGCAACGCGGAACGGCTTTTTCCGCATCGGTTGTTGTGCCAGATTTGAATGTTTTTTTTCATAGCATGTTAAATTAAGGCGGCTGTTTTGAGGATAAAAACGAGGTAAAAAAGTAAAAAGAGCATGCCTTCCCAGTGGGAAATCCGCTTGTCCTGGGTGAGTAAATAAAAGAACAGAGATGCTCCTAAAAAAATGGCGGGTGAGAGGGCGAGCAATTCAGCGGGAACCTGCAGCTGCCCGGGCAGGGTAGCCATACCCGGAATAACGGTTACGTTGAAAATGCAGGATCCCAACACATTGCCCACGGCTTCTTCGGATTTATTTTCTTTGATGAGCAGCAGGCTCACCACGAGTTCGGGAAGGGTGGTGCCGAGCGACAGCAGGGTAAGAGAAATAAGCGCGGGAGAAAGGTGTAATGAGGAGGCCATGCGCCCGAGGGCGGTTACGGTAAAATCACCCGAAAAGTAAATGCCCGCCGCGGCCAATACCATGATAAGAGCTCCGTTTAGGGGAAACGGTTTGGGATTTTTGGTTTTTGCCTCTTCTTTCCGGGGCATTTCTCCGCTGCGTAATACGTAGAGCGAATGAATGAAAAATGCGCTGAGTAAGGCCAGACCTTCACCCCGCGATAGAAATCCGTCGTAAATGGCAAGAACAAAAAGCAGCGCCGTACCGATGAGGTAATGTAAATCAATCATCACATATCTTTTGCTCAGGGCAATTCCCGATGGAGATAAGGCAGCCGTAAGTCCCAGAATGAGCAGGATATTGGCAATGTTGGCTCCCAATATGTTTCCCGGTATGATTTCGGGTACACCCTTTTTAATGGAAAAAACAGCCGACACCAACTCGGGCAGAGAGGTGCCGATACCTATGATGAATAAGCCTATGACAAAGGGGGAAAGGCGGAAATAGCGGCCTATTTTTTCTGCGCCGCCTGTAAAAACGCGTGCGGAAAGAAGCAGTGCTGCCAGACTGACTGAAAAAAGGAGTAAATCATTCCACATGGTATCCTCAAAGATACAGGGAATTTAATCACTCCGATTTTTGAGTGTGAGGCGGGGGGTGGCTGTTTTTGCGCCATGACTCCCCCAGTTGGTTTAGTAATGTGCCATTTTTTGTATGAAAACCCGACATTTTTAGCCTGCCGGAAAAAACCATTTTCCGTCTTTTTATTTGTTCCAGAGCTTCACTTCCGCTTGCCCGCTCACCAGATACCATTTGTTCTTTTGCACATGGAGGCATCTGTACCGCGTGCGTTGCTTCTGACCCTTTTGAAAAACTTCTCCGGTGGAGAGTTGAAAGTGAACCTGATCGGGAAGTTCCTCCAATAAAACGGTTCCTTTAGGCGGGTCGTACTTTCTCAACAGCCGATTAAGTTCTTTGTCCGAACAGGAGGAGGCTGACAGCGAATCTCCGCGGGAAAGAAAATGATGTACCAATTCTTCGGGGAATGCGCTCAATTCTATGATTTCGCGAATAAGGCGGGCAAATTCGCTCTGCCATTCTTTGCCGTGCGGGGAAACCGAGTTTTTGTGTTTGTTCCAGGTTTCCAGATGCGCGGCTTCGTGCACAAAAGTCACCAAGAAAGCGATTGGGTTCAGGTCATGGTTGATGGTAATCTGATGTCCTTCCCTGCCGAAGGGATGCCTGTAATCGCCCAATTTGCTGGATCTCACCCGGGTGATTTTCATTTTCACGGCATGTTTTAATATAAATTCTGCACTCCAGGCCACCGCCTCTCCGGGCATATACCGGCTGAGAATACGCATAAAGGCGAGCTTTTTTTCCTCCCGGGTCATGGCATAAAATTAGGATAATAGCTGATAACAGGCAAAGGAGGCCAAGTAGGCCGTACACGTCATGATGAGCATTTGGAATAGGGCTATTTTCAGGGATCCGGTTTCTCTTTTTACTACCGCAAAAGTGCTCATACACTGCATGGCCAGCAGGAAAAAAATCATGAGAGAGAGGCTGGTTGCCGCATTAAAGCGTTTCTCCCCGGTTTCCGCATCTCTTTGGGAAGCCAACACCTGGGCCAGTTTTTCGCCTTCATTGGCCGATTCGATGCCATACAGCGTGTTCATGGTTCCCACAAAAACCTCCCTGGCTGCAAAGGACGTTATCAGTCCTATGCCGATTTTCCAGTCAAACCCCAACGGACGGATAACGGGTTCTATCATTTTCCCGATTCTCCCCGCAAAAGAGGTTTCCAGTTTTTTTGTTTGAAATTCAGCCAGGTTTTCGGGGTTTTCTCCCGGGTGACTTTCGGCAAATTCAAGGCGCAGTTCCTGCATGTCCGATGCAGGACCGTATGATGCCAATACGTAAAGCAGTATAGAAATCGCCAAAATTATTTTTCCTGCGTTAAATACAAAATCGTTCACCTTGTCCCACACTTCCCGGAGGATTGTTTTGGCGGAAGGCCATCGGTACTCCGGAAATTCCATCAGAAAGAAGGATTTGTCTTTTTCCTGTTTCAAAAAACGGTTTAGCAAAGCGGCTCCCAAAAAGACGGCCACTATTCCACCCAGATAAAATGCAGCCATAACCAAACCGCGTGTGCTAAACGGACCGGTATATCCCTCGGGAACGAAAATGGCCGTAAGGGTAACAAAAACGGGCAGTCTTGCAGAACAGGACACCCATGGAGTAACCAGTATGGTGATGAGCCGTTCTCTGCGGTTGGCAATGGTTCTGGCGGACAGGACAGCCGGAACGGCGCAGGCTGCGCCTCCTGCAAATGGAATCAGCGACTTGCCGTTTAATCCGAATTTTCGCATGAAATGGTCCGCCAAAAACGTAACCCGTGTCAAGTATCCGGACTCCTCCATGATCGCGATGAAAAAAAACAGAAAGGCAATTTGGGGAATGAATATGAGTATTCCCGTTATTCCAGGAATAATCCCGTCTGTCATGAGCCCGGAGAGTTCGTTTTCCGGGAGCCATGCCGCCGAGAAGAGGATTAATCGACCCATCAGGCCATCTATCCAATCCATGGGATAGGCGGAAAGGGTAAACAGGCTTTGAAAAATGAGAAAAACAATTCCCGCAAAAATCATCGGGCCCCAAAAAGGATGCATGATTACCCGGTCTGCCTGCCTGCGGAAGCGTGCTTTTTTACCCGCGTGTTTAAAATGAAACCATTCCTTTTCTTTTTTGGAAGCCTCTCCGATGAACGCATCGTAAGGCATGTTTACCCGTTCCGTTTCGCTCGTCATCCCGCTGAAATTACGGAGAGTTTCCCGAATCAGGTGGGCTGTTTTACCCCGACTTTTTTCCGATGCGATCACCGGTACACCGGGAAGTTCTTCCCTTATTTTTTTCAGGTCGGGAATAATCCCCTTTTCCTCGGCCATGGATGCCATATTCAGCAGAAGAACCGTTTTAAATCCAAGGCTGCGGATAAAGAAAAACAGATGTAGGCTGCGCGAAGGGTTGCAGGTGTCGGCTACAAACAATATCAGCGTATCATGCTTGTCCGGGCTTTCCGACAGCCGCAAAATGGGCGCTATGGCTTGCCGTTCATCCTCTGAAATGGGCTCAGGGCTGTATATCCCCGGCAAATCGGTAATTTCAATTGTTTCCCGCACACCGGAATCCGGGTTCCAAATTTTCATTTGGCCTGTTTTTACCGATACGGTTACGCCGGGATAGTTCGCCGTTTTTTGGTTCAGGCCGGTAAGCAGGTTGAAAAGCGTAGTTTTTCCGCTGTTGGGATTGCCGACCAATACGATCTGCGAGGGAAATGATATGGACTTGGTGGTTTCTATATACGGAAAGGTTTATCTATTTCAATCAACTCTGCCTCTTCCACGCGCAGTGCGGCATGCAAAAGACCTACTTCAAAAGCCAGAGGATCACCGAAGGGTCCTTTTCCCGTGAGGGTGATTGTTCTGCCCGGTACAAATCCCATTTCCTTGAGCCGTTTTCCTGAAAGGCTGTCCTTCACGGAGGTGATCAGGGCCGATTCTCCCTGCTGCATTTGGAGTGCATTCATCAGAGCAAAACTAACGTGTTTTTTCCAACTTAGCCTGAACCGTTTGTCTTTGCCACCCTTGTCAACAATTTTTTATTGTCTGCCCGAAACGAAAGATTGGAATATCAATCGGTTATTTTTCATGAATCCCATTTCCTTCGACATCTGTTGAAATCTTTCCGCCTGTTTTTTCTATATGTTTGATCAAAACCGGTACTTTTTTGGCCTTAAAAAGCAGCATCTTATGGCCAAAAAAAGCAGTATGGTTCCTACCAAAATTTTTGTTCTGGATACTTCGGTCATTATTTACAACCACAGTTCGGTCACTTGTTTTGAAGATAATGATGTAGCCCTTCCCATCAGTGTGCTGGAAGAGTTGGACACGTTCAAAAAAGGAAACGATACCAAAAATTTTGAAGCCCGTGAATTCATTCGTACCCTCGATGAATATGGCATTGGTCAGACGTTCTGCGATTGGATTCCGCTGAAGGGGAAAAATAAAGGCCGGTTTAAGGTGGTGCGCGAGGATGCCGTAAGCCGCGAAAAAGATGCGTGCAAAATTTTCGGTGATAATAAACCCGATCACCGTATTCTCAACGCCGCCATTTCGCTCCAGGAAGAGTTCCCAAGCCGAAAAGTCGTGTTGGTATCCAAGGATATCAACCTGCGTATTAAGGCCAAATCGCTCGGCGTGGATGCGGAGGATTTTGAAACGGGCAAGGTGCGCGACATCACCAATCTGTACACGGGGAAAAGTGAAATAACCGGTGCCGATCCGGGACTTATTGACCAAATATACCGGGAAGGCGGCTGCGACCCGTCTGATTTAATCGGGAAGGAGTTGCCTTTGCCTAACCATTATTTCCTGATTAAAAATCAAAAGTCGAGCGTACTTACTTTTTTTAATCCCGAAACCATGCGCGTGGAACGCGTGGAGCGAAAGGATGCCTATGGCATTAAGGCCCGCAGCGCGGAGCAGGTGTTTGCACTTCATGCCCTGCTTAATCCGGAAGTGAAACTGGTGACATTACAGGGTGTGGCGGGAACCGGCAAAACGCTTTTGGCCTTGGCGGCGGCCCTGGAACAAAGGCGGAATTTCCATCAGATTTTTCTCGCCAGGCCCATCGTGCCGCTCAGTAATAAAGACATCGGCTATCTGCCCGGAGACATCAAATCCAAACTGAACCCCTACATGGAACCTCTGTTCGACAACCTTAAATTTATCCAAAGCCAATTCAGCGAAATGGATAAGGAGGGGAAAAAAGTCAGCGAAATGCTGGAAAATGAGAAGTTAGTGATTCAGCCCCTGGCATACATCCGCGGCAGAAGTTTGTCGAATGTGTTTTTTATCGTGGACGAATCTCAAAATCTTACACCGCATGAGGTAAAAACCATTATTACCCGTGCCGGGGAAAACACAAAAATCGTTTTCACGGGTGATATCTTTCAAATTGATACGCCTTACCTCGATACGCAGAGTAACGGTTTATCGTATTTAATAGACCGGGTACACTCCCACCCTCTGCATGCCCACATCACGTTGGAAAGGGGCGAGCGGAGCGAATTGGCCAATCTCGCCAACGAACTGCTCTAAAATACAAAGAGACAACACGGTATGCGCTGTCTCTTTGTAATTAACCCTTAACCTTTAACCTTTTGAGGTTTGAATTAGATGAAGACTTAATCTCCATCTAAATCAAAACAAATTTAGCGGGTATTTAAATCATCGCGTCGGCTTCCCCTGTTAAAATTAAGCGAAGGGCTCCCGCCATAGTTTACGGAACATAGTTTTGTCGATTTGATAAATCGGCTATCAATCAAAAAAGTGCATTGTTTGTACCCATAAATGTCGATTTTTTTATTTGTTTTAACGTTATCTTTAATGGGTTGATCAGCAGAAAACAACGATCATTAACAAATATTAACATGACTTATTTGCGGCGGTTGAAAATACATGAGGCCATGTCGTCTCGTCAGATTGTTTATTTTTGTTTATGCGATACATTATTTTTTCTTTTTCCTTTTTTCCGGTATTGTTTTTTGGCGGATGTAAAACCTGTCAACCCAAAAAGATAGGGAAGGCAAAAGCCGATGTGTGTTTTCCCATTGCCAATCCCTCGACACTTGAGGGAAAAGAGCTCGGTGAAATCCGCATCAAATCGGCTTCGGTAAAGGGAGACTGCCTTTATGCGGAAGTTTCCTACAGCGCCTGCGGAAATGAGCCGCTTTACCTGCTCTGGGATGACATGTTGATGAAAAGTCTTCCCCCCAAGGCATCCGTAAAGCCTGTTTTTGTCTGGGGAGAATCCCGTTGCCGGCAACTGATTGAAAAAAACGTATGTTTTTCGGTAAAGAAGTTACGCGAAAATACCCGGAAAACCGGACTTGTCTTGCTTTTGCAGGGGCTGGAAACACCCATAGAAATTCCCGCAGAGAAATAACCTGTTTTTCGGCTGCGGATTTAGTACCTTAGCTACCTTAATAACGTGTTATTTTGAATGAACATTTGGATGCGGGTGGCGATAATCTCTCACCGGCCGACCGTGAAATAGAAAGTGTACTTCGTCCCGCCGGATTTAATGAATTTGCCGGGCAGGATAAAGTGGTTGAAAATCTGAAAATTTTCACACAGGCTGCCGTGCTCAGGGGCGAAGCACTTGATCACGTGTTGCTTCACGGCCCTCCGGGATTGGGCAAAACCACCTTAGCCCATATAATCGCCAATGATTTAGGCGTAGGGATAAAAATTACCTCAGGACCGGTGCTGGAAAAGCCGGGAGACCTGGCGGGTCTGCTTACCAACCTGGAATCAAACGACGTACTCTTTATTGATGAAATTCACCGGCTCAGTCCTGTGGTGGAGGAATACCTTTATTCCGCCATGGAGGATTTCAAAATAGACATCATGATTGATTCCGGGCCCAGTGCCCGTTCAGTACAAATCTCGCTAAATCCATTCACCCTTGTGGGCGCAACCACCCGGTCCGGATTGCTCACTTCGCCCCTACGTGCCCGTTTTGGCATCAACTCCCGCCTGGAATATTACCAGGCCGAAGTACTCTCCGGAATCGTGAATCGTTCCGCATCCATTCTTCGAACCCCCATTCGCGAGGATGCCGCATTTGAAATCGCACGGAGAAGTCGGGGAACACCCCGTATTGCCAATGCGCTGCTGCGTCGTGTACGTGATTTTGCCCAAATTAAAGGAGACGGAACCATCACCAAAGACATTGCCGATATGGCTCTTTTCGCGCTAAACGTGGATGTATCCGGTTTGGATGAGATGGACAACAAAATTTTGGGGATTATCATCGAGAAGTTTCACGGCGGTCCCGTAGGGCTTACCACCATTGCCACTGCTGCGTCTGAAGACGCCGGCACCATTGAGGAAGTGTATGAGCCCTTTCTCATTCAGGAAGGATTTCTCATGCGCACACCGCGCGGCCGGATTGCCACCGATAAGGCATTTCGACATTTGGGGAAAATGCCTTCTAAAGGCGCGGGCTCACTTTTTGACGAATTTTGAATATGGGGGCCACTGCCCATAAACTTTCTGAAAGGTCTGCCCTTGTCAAGACAATTGCAGCTTCCTGCGGGTTTGATTTTTGCGGAATCGCCCGAGCCGGCTTTTTAGAAGAAGATGCTCCCCGGCTTGAAAACTGGCTCAATCAAAACAGGCACGGCAGCATGCATTACATGGCCAACCATTTTGATAAGCGGTTGGATCCTACGCTCCTGGTACCGGGCGCCAAATCGGTCATTTCCTTACTGTTGAATTATTATTCCCCACAAAAGCAAACTGATCCGGAAGCTCCCAAAATCAGCATGTACGCCTATGGCGAGGATTACCATGCCGTTATAAAGGACAAATTAGGAGAACTGGTCTTCCTGCTTCAGGAGCAATTAGGCCGGTTTGATGCGCGCATTTTCACGGATTCCGCACCGGTATTGGAAAAAGCCTGGGCGGCGAAATCAGGATTGGGTTGGGTGGGCAAGCATTCCAACCT
>JBIJBG010000008.1:0-27097 GCA_044345355.1 Flavobacteriales bacterium | reverse complement strand
AACCTCATTCATAAAAAAGCAGGTTCTTACTTTTTTCTGGCTGAAATTATCTGTGATCTGGATCTGGAGCCCGATGGCCCCGTTTCCGACCACTGCGGTACCTGCACCCGTTGTATGGACGCCTGTCCTACTGATGCCATTCCCAAGCCTTACCAGGTGGACGGCAGCAAATGCATTTCCTATTTTACCATAGAACTCCGGGAGGAAATTCCCGCCGACATGAAAGGGAAATTTGAAAACTGGATGTTCGGGTGCGATATCTGTCAGGAAGTGTGTCCCTGGAATCGGTTTTCCACTCCGCACGATACATCGAGGTTTAAGCCTTCAGCATCGTTGTTGGATATGAAAAAAACCGATTGGGAGGAGCTGACGGAAGAAGTGTTTAAAGAACTCTTCAGGCGTTCTGCCGTGAAACGCACCAAATTTGAAGGATTAAAACGCAATATCCATTTTTTGAAAAACGGATAAATAGAGGTTATCGCCCTGGACCCGTCGTTTTTTTCAGTTACACCAACTTACTCATGACAGCTTCCGCTTCGGAGTAAGCCATATCGGCCTTGGCCCGATTGCCTTTTTCCAGCCAGGTGCGGTATTCGGCCATTTTTCGTTGGTACTTTTTTTCCAGCTCTTTCGCAGGATTTTTTTTCCAGAACATCTTTTTTACGAAGTTAACCGCTTACAGATTAAAATGTTGATTCCCGTTTGTATATTTAACGTTCAAATTGCTCCCATGAAACATTTTTTTGTTACCACTTTTATTCTATCGTCCCTTGTCATTCAAGCACAGGACGATGTTTTCCGCATCATTCAGACCCGCGCCATTGAAGCCGTGGACGGCGACACCCTGTTTCTTCCCGAAGGCAATTATCTGTTTAACCGGAGTATCAGTATCGACGGAAAAAAGAATTTTGTAGTGATGGGAGCGGGAATGAATAAAACCGTTCTTTCCTTCAAAGGGCAGATAGACGGAGCCGAGGGATTAAAAGTAAATCGTTGCGAAGGAATCGTTCTGATTGATTTTACCATTCAGGATGCCAAAGGAGACTGCATTAAAATGCTGAACTGCTCGGATGTAACGATGAAAAATGTACGGACGGAATGGACATCAAAGCCATCACCCAAAAACGGCGCATACGGAATTTATCCGGTAAGCTGTAAAAACATTACGATTGACGGCTGCGAAGCTATCGGAGCTTCCGATGCGGGCATATACGTAGGACAGTCATACGATGTAGTGGTAAAAAATTGCCTTGCCAAAAACAATGTGGCCGGCATTGAAATTGAAAACTGCGTAAATGCGGATGTATATAACAATAAAGCGATTGAAAATACAGGTGGCATTTTGGTGTTTGATATGCCTGAATTACCCTTGAAAAGAGGCAGAAACATCAAGGTTCATGAGAATAAAATCATCAATAATAATTTGAAAAATTTTGCGCCAAAGGGAAATATCGTGGGGGAGGTTCCTCCGGGCACCGGCTTGATGGTATTGGCCTCGGAAAAAGTAGAGATTTATAACAACGAGATTTCGGGTCACCGCACCGCCTCCGTGGGGCTCATCAGCTGGTTTGTTTCCGGGCGTCCCTACAAGGATGATCAATATAACCCATACCCGTTTTTGATAGATGTAAAAAATAACAGCATCACACGATCAAAGAAAATGCCGTCTTCCCAAACCAAGGTGGGTTTGCTCATACGCTTTAAATTTGGCAAAAATCCGCCGGCGGTTATTTACGACGGTATCATTGATCCTGCCAAAACGGCCGGCGGTCCGGAAGAAAATCCCAATCAAATATGTATCTACGGGAATACTGATGACTCCTTTGCCAATCTGGATGCGGGAAATAACTTTAAGGGCCTCTCCAGAGACGGAACAAAATTCAACTGCAGATAAAAAAGGAATTTATGATCAGAAAGTGGTGTTTGGGAATTGTATTTGGAGCCTTTTTTGCCATATTGTTCTTTTCATTTCGCAAAGTGGAATCATTCCGCCCACATGATGCATTATCCGCGTATGGGCTTTTCGCGGGAGAAATGAAAAGGCAGATACCGGCTGACGGGGTTATTCCTTACGATTTAAATACCCCGCTTTTTTCCGATTATGCACATAAGCTTCGTTTTGTAAAAATTCCCGCAGGAAAAAAAGCCAGGTATTCTGCCGATGAAGTATTTGAATTTCCCGAAGGAACCGTTATTGCCAAAACATTTTACTATCCGGAAGATTTCAGAAAGCCCGAGAAAAAACGGAGAATTTTAGAAACGCGTATTTTATACAGACAGGAATCCCACTGGTCTGCCTTCAGTTATATTTGGAATGAGGAACAAACAGAGGCGACTTATGAGGTGGCCGGTGCAGTGAAGCCGGTTTCCTGGATTCACGGCGACGGAAAAAAACGGAGCATCAATTATGTAATTCCCAACCAAAACCAATGCAAACAATGCCATGAACTGCATGGTGCAGTTATGCCTATCGGACCTACGGCCCGTTCGCTGAACCGCGATTTTACCTATCCATCGGGGACACACAACCAGCTGGAATACTGGGCACAGGCTGCCGTTTTGGAAGGTCTGCCGGAATCTGCATCCAGACCTAAACTACCTGTTTGGAACGATGCCTCTTCAGGCTCTCTGTCGTCCAGGGCCCGTGCTTATTTAGATGTAAACTGCGGGCACTGCCACCGGGTAGGCGGGCAGGCATCTACCAGCGGATTGGTATTGACCCATGCTGAAACCGACCTTACCAAACTCGGCGTAAACAAAACGCCCGTAGCGGCGGGAAGAGCCTCGGCAGATATGTTATATTCCATCCATCCGGGTAAGCCGGAAAAATCAATCCTGATTTATCGCCTGCAGAGTCTGGATCCGGGAGTCATGATGCCCGAAATGGGCCGCCGTATGGTAGATAAGGAAGGACTTTCCCTGCTCTCCGAATGGATTAAGGGCATGTGAGTTCCTTTTACCTTCGCCTTTTTTCAAAAAATAAAACTCCCTGCCGCAATAAATGGGGCAATCAGCATGTTGAAAAAATTACCGACCCATTGAGATTGCATGATGACCAATAACCATCCGGCACAAAAATAAGCGAACAAAAAACAATTCCCCGATTATCCTACCTTTGTTTCTCAAGCGTTGCCTATGTGCGGAATTGCCGGATTTGCAGACTTATCAGGAAAATCGGACGGAGACCGGCTCCGCTCCATGACCGATACGCTCATTCACCGGGGTCCCGACGGATCCGGATATGAAGTATATCGTGCAGGCGAAACATCCATAGGTTTAGGGCACCGGCGCCTCGCCATCATTGACCTTACCGAAGCGGGAAAACAGCCCATGCGCTATGCACATCTGCACATTACCTTCAACGGGGAAATATACAACTACCGGGAAATTCGCGTAGAACTGGAGCAAAAAGGCCATTCTTTCAAAAGCCATTCCGACACGGAAACCATACTGCACGCCTACGCGGAATGGGGCAGCCGATGTGTGGATAAATTCATCGGTATGTTTGCCTTTGTTATTTACGACGAAGAAAAAAACCTGCTGTTCTGCGCGCGCGACCGGGCCGGAGTGAAGCCATTTTACTATTACCGGCGCGACGGCCTATTCCTTTTTGCCTCCGAACTTAAGGCTTTTCATGCCCATCCCGGTTTTCAAAAAGAGCTCAACTACGATGCCGTAGCCGCTTTCATGCAATATGGAAACGTGCCCGGAGAACACGCCATATTCCGGCATACGCATAAGCTGCCACCCGGGCACTTTCTTACCCACTCACTAAGCGAGGGCCGGACAAAAACGGAACGTTATTGGAATGTGTATGATGCCTATAACCGGCCCAAACTGACACTTTCCTTTGCGGAAGCAAAAACACAAACCGCCGAAATACTCCAAAGTGCCTTTGCTTACCGCATGATATCCGACGTGCCTGTGGGCGTTTTTCTGAGCGGCGGATTTGACAGTGCCTGCGTGGCTGCCCTGCTGCAAAAAGACCGTACCGAAAAACTGAAAACCTACACGGTGGGAGTTCCCGACATCGGACTCAACGAGGCGCCCTATGCCAAGGATGTGGCTGCCCGGCTTGGTACCGAACACCATGAATACTACTGCACCGAAAAAGAAGCACTGGAACTCATTCCCCTGCTCCCCCACTTCTACGACGAACCCTTTGCCGACAGCAGTGCCGTGCCTACCATGCTGGTGAGCCGTATGGCGCGACGGGATGTGACGGTGGCCCTTAGTGCCGATGCCGGTGATGAAGTATTTGCCGGGTACAACCGATACGATTATCTGATGAAATTCGGCCCGCTGCTTCAGGGTATTCCCAAACCTTTGCGTCACTTGGCGGCAGCCGTCATGCAACGCATTCCCGCCGAGCGGATACCCTACCTTTCCGGCAGATACAACTTTGCCAACCGCTACGAAAAACTGAAACATCTGCTGCTTGACCCTTCTCCGGAAAAAATGATGCAGAGCCTGAGCCGGCAATGGAACGGGGAAACGCACAAAAGCCTGTTTTCCCGGGACTTCAGCGAACTGCGCGATCTTTACGGAAATACGGAATTAACTCCCCAATTCTACACGCCGCTGAGTTACATGATGGCGATTGATTATGTCACTTATCTGCCCGACGATATTCTGCAGAAAGTGGACAGAGCCGCCATGAGCGTCAGTCTGGAAGGCCGTGAGCCCTTTTTGGATCACCGGGTGATTGAATGGGCCGCCCGTCTGCCCGATGACTTCAAATACAGAAACGGAATCAAGAAATACATTTTACGGGAAATCGTCTATGATTATTTACCCAAGGAAATGATGAACCGCCCCAAGATGGGCTTTGCCGTGCCGGTGGAAAAATGGCTGATGCATGACCTGCGTGACGTGGTAGAAACCTACCTGAACCAAAAAGCCGTGCGTGAAGAGGGCGTGCTGAACCCCGCAGCCACGGAAAATCTTAAAAAACAGTTTTACGGCGGAAGATCGGAGTACGGCGTAAAACTGTGGCATCTGCTCATGTTCCGCATGTGGAGTGAAAAATGGATGGGATAAAATATTCCCTGCTTTTCGAAAGAGTTAAGGAAAAAACAGGAATCTATTGAGCAATTCCCCAAATAAAAATCAACACAAGCCTGTACGGAAATTTCTGGCTTTTAACTCAGTTAACCTTTCATGAATTTAACGAAATAGCCTCTTGAAGCCAGGAGCGAAAATCAATATTGCCTTCTATTTTCAGCTTTTTGCAAATTCGATATTTCCGTGAAATTGCACTTTCATGACTGATCTGCAATATGGAGGCAATATCCTTGTAAGACAATCCCAACTCCACAAACGCACAAAATTCAATATCTGATTTGGTAAGCACGGGGTATCGCTCTTTCATCATTTCAAAAAAAACAGGATTCGATAACCGTATTTTATCAAACAAAACCTGTAAACTTCCACGCCCCGGATTAAATTTTTTGATTTCAGCCTCTGCGGCCCCAGATAAACCCGAAAATTTCTCCTTAAATTTTTCAAGCTCCTCATTCAGACCGGCAATCTGCATGGCATTATTCACAATCTCGTTCTTTTGCATCCCAATAATTTCAGCCTTTTTCGCAGAAATCTCTTTTTCATATTCTAACCGATCTTTGTATTTCTGACTTTCTAATTGAGCTTCGGCCAGTTCTTTGATTTTTAATCTCATCCGGGTACGGTAAAGCACGATTCCGTAAAAAATTCCCAGCAAGGCCACAAAAAGAAGTAATCCGCCTATAATGATGTTTTTATTCTTTATCGCCAATTCTTTGTACAAAGACTCCTTTTCCTTTTGAAGTAAGTGATTTTCATAACCGGCCTGAATAGACAGTGCATTTATTCGATTGTAGCTTTCGTTGATCGAGTCCCGCAATTTAATGCCTTCATTTAGAAGTTTATATGCGCCGGAATAATCACCTGAAGCCGCATAAATTTCAGCCAAAAGAGAACTGTAAATGGCTTTATCCCAATCGGGAGCCTTTTCAGCGGCCGATTTTTCCTTAATTTCTTTTACCAACACAAGAGCATCTCCAATTCGTCCCACATCCCGCAGAAAACGAAGATGTTCTATACAAACCGAAAGCGTAAAGTGAGCCGGCCTACCCAAAGACCTTTCCGTAGCAAGCATAAACCAGCGCTCGGCCTCCCGAGCATCTCCTTTCTTGGCAAACAGGCGAGCCCGTTTAATTTCAGCCAATGACAGCCAATATGGATTTTGAAGATCCTCCAAGCCCGGAATCAACTCACTGAGCACTTCTTCCGCTTCATCCAGCTTGTTTAATTGTATCAAGGATTCTGCATAGCTGAGAAGGCTCAAAAAATATTTGTCGCGGAGCTGTGGACCTTTTCTGCGGAAATACGGAATGATTTCCTCAAGTATGAAAAGAGCCTCTTCCCACTTTTCTTCCGCAAGATAATAGTTGGCCAGCTTCTGCTTTTCAACGTTTCTGGTTCCCAAGACACTGGTATCTGATTCCGATAAAAGATTAATGGAGGAGACAAGATATGAAATGGCCATTTCCTGATTTCTGACAAGGCCGTAACAAGACGCCATCTCGCCGTATACTTTACTCAGGGACCTGTTGTTTTTCTGAATCTTGGCAATCCTTTCTGCCTCCAGAAGGATTTCCATAGCCTCCACTATACGATTGGAACTCCGCAAAACAGATGCCTTATTGACCATAAAACCGGGCTTTTGGTGGTTATTGTCGTTCAGCAGACTGACGGCTTTACCAAAATACAGTGTAGCAGAATCCGAAAGACCTTGAATGGCATAGCTTATGGCTACTATGTTCCAATCGCCTGCAATCAGGCTGTCGGGGATGTTATCCGCAGCATATATTCTATTTCGTGTTTCAGTACGAACGGAATCCGGATTATTGAAAAGAGCTGAAAATAATAGATTCTGCTGTTTTATGTAAGAATCGGCCAAATCTGATTTTTGACCATAATGAGTTGACCAATCAAAAACCAAACAGCAGACCATGAGAAAAATTCGAGACCAAAAAAAATGCATACACCTTATGGATTTACGATATAGGGCCTCAAAAGTACCCGACTTTATCCTGTCTATGAAACGCAAACAAGAATTGTGCACTTTATTCAGCCAGATCAAAATGCAGTTTAAAAATCTGTATTACAAGTGTTTAAAAAACACGTCTATAATAAATCTATATGGCGCAGCCTGAAAAAAGCCTTTAGGAAATCGAAAAAGGAAATTCTGACACAGAATACTTATTACAAAGCAAATAAAGGACGATCCGCTTAATTGCCTTAATCGGAAAAACAACCGAATGGCCACGAAGAACCGATAATCTATAATAAGTCTATGGCCCGGAAGCTGCAAGGCAAGGCATAATAAAGGACTTTTGTGGTAGTCCTGATTTAAATTGATTTAATGTCTTTATTTTCTCGTTGGCAAAATACCGGCTCTTCGGGTATGTTCCCGTTCACAACCTGTCTGATAACGCACAGGTCCGTTGCTGCATCAAATAGGTCAGCCATACTGATCTCCTTCGGTAAGAATACAAACCCATGGAGCGTTGACTCCAAGCAAACAGGCATGGCATTTCGCAGGCTGCTGTACCCTCTTTTGAACATAAACCATTTATAATCTTAAGACCAAGTAAGCATATAGTCAGTTGGAAGAGGAGACCTCAGAAATTAAAAATAGTCTGCTTTCTAAGACAACAAAACAATGATAATAGTATGACACAACAAGAAAATAGAAACTTTATGAAAGCCCTACAACACAAGAGCCGTATTGCCTTTTTACTGTGGTGTTTCCAATTGCTTTTTACCCTCACATACAGTCAGAGTATCCAGGTAACAGCATCCGCAGGTTCTGGATCCGCAAGTTATAATACGCTTAAGGAGACCTTTGATGCCATTAATGCGGGAACACACCAAGGAGCGATTACCATTGGAATTACGGCCAATACCACGGAAACAGCAACAGCAACATTGAATGCCAGTGGCAGCGGGAGCGCTAGTTATACTGCGATAATCATAAATCCTACTGGAGCAAGTACCATAAGCGGGAATATAGCGGGGCCACTGATTAACCTAAATGGGGCTGACAATGTAACGATTAATGGATTGAATACGGGTGGAGATGAGTTGACGATTGAGAATCTAAACAATTCTACTTCAACGGGTAATTCAACTATTCGTTTTACCAATGGAGCAACTAATAATACGATAACCAATTGTACAATTCTTGGGTCAACACTTACCTCTGATGCGGGAATTTTGTTTTTCAGTACCGGAGGGAATACAAATAACACAGTGAGTAATTGTAATATATCCAACGCCGGAGGAGCCAGGTCAAGAAATGCTATTTATTCACTCGGTTCTTCAGGAAATGAGAATGTAAATAATAACATTTCAAATTGTACCATTTATGATATTATGAATGTTTCGAACGACAGTTATGGGGTGCACTTGGCATCAAATAACTCCCAATGGACAATAAGCGGAAACAGTTTTTATGAGACAACCACACTGACTACAACGAGTACGAATTCATTCGGAGCAATTCGTATTTCTAGTTCAGGCAATGATTTTACAGTTTCTGGAAATTTTATTGGCGGTTCTCAAGCTTCATGTGGAGGTTCTGCATGGACAAAGAATGGAAATAACAATACTTTTCATGGAATATGGATTTCTGCAGGTACAACAACAGCAAGTAATATTCAGGGCAATACAATTGCGAATTTTTCTTGGTCAAACTCAGGTAGTGCGGCATGGCATGGGATATGGGTGAATGCAGGGCAGGTAAATGTGGGAACTACGACAGGAAATACGATAGGTTCTGCATCAGGAACCGGAAATATAACCTATACAGCGGCATCATCTGGTGCAAATTTTTATGGAATATATCTTAGTGGAGCGATTGCGGATTGCCAAAACAATACAATTGCGTCTATTACTACCGCATCGAGCAGTGCCTCAAATGCAACCAATTTCTGGGGGATTTTTAAAACTGGTGCACAAAATACAACCATAAGCAATAATATCATAGGAAGTACCACGGTATCAAACAACATTCTTATAAGCTCTGCATCTAGCGGTAATGCGCAAACCTTATATGGCATACAAAGCGCAGGAACTGCCGCAATAACTATTTCAAATAATACTATTGCGAATTTAAACAATGGCACAAGCAATGCAACTGCGGGGACTCTCGGGATGGTAAAAGGAATCGACATTACTGCAGGAACTAATACCATCACAAACAATATTATTCGGGACTTAACTACAGAAAATGCAAATACAAACGCTCTAAATAGTGCTTCCGTTACCGGTATTTGCTTCAATTTCACCTCTACAGCCGTTCAAAATATTTCTGAAAATACTATCTTCAATCTTTCAAACACCCGAAGCGATTTCTCTGGCAGCATAATTGGTATTTATTACAATGGCTCTGCAACCGCAAGTCAGGTTTCGAGAAACCACATATTTGGATTAAGTGTAAATGCGGCGAGCACGGCAGCCCAATTGATTGGTATTTCAAAAAATGGAGGAAATGTAACCTGTGCCAACAATCTTATTCGTTTGGGTGGGAATACACAATCTACCATTTATGGCATCTATGAAACGGGAACAGGTTCGCCCAGTTATATCTATTTTAATACAGTGTATATCTCCGGACTTCCAAGCGCAGGTAGTTTGTCGAGTTATGCGTTATGGAGCAATGCAAATTCAAATCTCAGGGATTTTAGAAATAATATTTTACACAATGACCGTTCAAATAATGGTGCCACAGGAAGTCATTATACGCTGGGCCTGAATTACGGAACTTCAACTAATTTAACTTTAGAGTATAACAATTACTATGTGTCAGGTGCAGGCGGTGTTATAGGGCGATACAATGCAGAGGATGTTACTATATTGCCTATTGTAGCAAATCTGGATATAACAAGTTTGAATGTAAACTCTGATTTTACAGGTCCGAATGGAAATGCAGTTGGAGACTATTTGCCACAAGCAAACAACTTATCGGGTGGTGTAATTTCAGGTATTATAACTGATATTCAAAACAATACAAGAGGATCTAGTCCATCAATGGGAGCAATTCAATATCAGGTATTGGGGAGGATTGAAGTTGTATCGCCCTCAGGCTCTACTACTAACGCTCATTATTACTTGTTAAAGGATGCTTTTGATGCGATTAATAATGGAACTCATACGGGAACTATTGAAATAAAAATTAATGAAAGTACTACTGAAAATAATACATCTTCAGTTTTAAATGCCAGTGGAACTGGAAGTGCAAATTATAGTGGTATTACTATTTATCCTACCGGAACAAATAAAGTTATTAAAGGCAGTGTAAGTGGTTCTTTAATTCAGTTCAATGGATCTGATAATGTGACCATTGATGGTAGAGTAAATAGTACGGGAACTGCTATTGATTTGGAAATTGAAAATACCAACACCTCGGATAATGCTTTTGTTATTAATTATATTAATGATGCAGAGCAGCATACTATTAAATACTCTAGATTGAAAGGAAACTCTGGATCCGGTTTAACCGGTACGTTGGCAAATGGTGGAATTATATTTATTGGTGCTGGGGTTACGAATGGCAATAGAAACATCACCATTGAAGACAATATTTTTACAAGGGGTACCAGAGCTTCTGTTTCTTCTGTTTATTCTTATACTGCCAATAGCGGTCCACTCAATTCCAATATTATAATCCAAAGAAATGATTTTAATAATGTTATGCATAATGATGGAAATGCATTCATTGTTGTAATGAATAATTGCACGCAAGTTTCTGTGCTTGAAAATGATTTCTATCAGCAAACCTTAATTAATATAAATGGTGGTCCACGTCAATGGTCTGTTATTAATATCAATTCAAGTAGTGGTTATAATTTTAATATTTCTGACAATAAGATTGGAGGAAGTCAACCCAATTGTCAAGGGAATTACTTTGAAGGACTAAGTTCTATTAATAGTCAATTTACAGGTATATCATTGGTAGCATCAAATAATGTAAATGAAGAAAGTTTTATTAATGGGAATACGATTTCAAATATTTATTGGAAGGAAAATACATTTTCCTACGGATTTTGTGGAATTAACGTGAGCGGTAATGTTAAAGTTGGGCAATCATCATCAAATGTTATAGGATCCACATCAATTACAAATTCCATTAAAATTATTTCTGGAACTGATGGTTCATTTGGAATTACTGCTTCCGGAAGTGCATTGATTGAAAATAACATCATAGCAGGAATTTCCATGGAAACTCGAGCGGTTCAGTTTACCGGTATTCTTGCTACAGGTAATAATACAGTGAGTGGAAACACCATAGGAAGTTCGATTGTTAATTCAATAAATCATCAGGCGAATGGGGGGAGTCTTTTTGGAATCGATTCCAGGAATGCCATAACTGCAGTTATAGAAAACAACACAATTCAGAATCTAAGTGTTGTTAATACAAGCACAAGTTCAGGATCTGTGAGAGGAATACAGTATAGAAAAACCACAACTTCTGTCAATGCCAACTTAAGCATTACGAATAATATTGTTCGTTTGCTTTCAACAAGTCAAACGGCAACAAATGCCAGAGTTATTGGAATTGACATAGATGATCAGGGGCAAATGGGAACTTTCACTTTAAATGTAAACGGAAACACAATTAATGATTTGCAAACTACAAATAACAGCATCAACACAGGACCATCTGCAGGTGTTATTGGAATTTATATAAGAAATAGCTCTAACTCTGCGGTTACTATTCATCAGAATACAATTTATAACCTGATCAATACATCTACTGGCTATACAGGTGATTTAGCAGGAATCGTATTGAATTCTATATCCTCATCAACAAGTGTGTACCGCAATTTTATTTCTCAACTTCAGCTAAATTCAACCAATACAAGCGCCATTGTTTATGGGATTTATAATTCTTCAGGAAATCCTCTGGTGTATAACAATATTATTGCTTTAGGAGAAAATAAACCGATTGAATACATCGGTATTGGTGATTATAGTACTTCTACATCTGCAACCCGTTCATTCTTTTACAATACAGTTTACTTAGCAGGTTCGCCTGCATCTGGAAATCGGAATAGTTCAGCTTTTTTATCAAATTCTTCTGCAGGAAGCCGGGATTATCGAAATAATTTATTGGTCAATTCGCGATCTAATTCAGGTTCAGCAACCGGTAAAAACTATGCCGTATTTTTTAATTACGGAACTTCATCCAGTCTTGACTTAGAATACAATAATTATTATGCGCCCGGAACAGGAGGTGTAATAGGATTTTACAATAGTGTCGATGTATCAGCATTGCCTGTCGTTGGAGGTGAAGATCTGACAAGTTTTGATCTTAATCCTCAATTTGCAAACGCCGGTGGTACATCCGCGTCTGATTATATACCTGCTGAACCTTTACTTGCCGGAACAACAATATCAGGCATTACAACAGATTATGCGAATACACCAAGAACAGCATTAACGGCAATTGGTGCTTATCAATATAATGTATTGGGAAGAGTGGATGTTTTTCCCAATTTTGGAACCTATGCAAATGTAAAAGATGCATTTACTGCGATTAACAATGGAACTCATCAAGGGACCGTACAAGTAAACATAAAATACAGTACTGTAGAAGATGCCTCCGCGGTTCTCAACGCCTCCGGAACAGGTAGCTCCAGTTATACTTCTGTGCAAGTAAACCCTTCCGGTGGCAGATCGGTAACTGTTTCAGGAACTATAAATAGTGCACTAATTCAGTTGAATGGAACAAGTAATGTTACAATTGATGGATTAAACGCCGGGGGGAACAGCCTCACCATGACCAACCTGAGTCAGGGAACTTCGGCATCGACATTGCAATTTATTAATGGTGCAAGTAACAATATGATTACGAAATCCACCATTTTAGGTTCCAGTCTAGCATCAACAGGAGGGGTAATTTATTTCGGTACTTCTTCCGGGGCAACCGGAAATAATAATAACACGCTTTCAAATAATCTAATTTCTCAAGCGGGAACCTCTACTTTACTTCGACCTAATAGATTGTTGTTTTCAGAAGGTTCAACAGGAAAAATTAATTCTGGAAACCAAATATTTAATAATGAATTTTATAATTTTTTGAGGATTAATCAACCTTCTATGGGTTTATTTCTCTCATCTTTTACAACAGACTGGACAATTAGCAATAACAGCTTTTATGAAACATCATACGTGCCTTCATCGAATGATGAACAACGGGTTATCAACATAGTAAATACCTCGGGCAATAATTTCACCATATCCAATAATTTCATTGGAGGTTCCCAGGTTTCTTGTGGTGGAGCCGCCTGGACAAAATCAACTGGAAACAATACATTTTATGGAATTTATCTTGAAGTGGGAAATACAACAGCCAGCAATATTCAAGGCAATACAATCAGTAATTTTACCTGGATCAACCCAACCAATTCTAATCCGTGGTATGGATTGTATATCAAGTCGGGAACAGTAAATATTGGTACAAACTCGGGTAATATAATTGGTTCTTCAAGCGGAACAGGGAATATAACATACACAGCGGGTTCAACTGCACAGAGTTCATCGGCAGCAAATTTCTACGGTATATATTTGGATGTTAATTCGATAACTAATTGTCAAAATAATACATTGGCCTCTATTACGGTAGCCGCAAATACATCCTTAAATGCAACCAATTTTTGGGGTATTTTTAAAACGGGTGCCGGTAACACTACCATTAGCAATAATACTATTGGCGATATCGGTACCTTAAACAGTATTCAAGCTACCTCGGCATCAACTTTTTCATCAGCCATACAAACCGTATATGGAATTAATAGTGCCGGTTCAGGAACTTTGATTATTACAGGAAATACTATTACTAATCTGACAAATGCAACTACCAACGCTTCTACCAGTGTTGCAGGATTAATTCATGGAATTAATGTTTCAGGAGGGACAAATACAATTACCAACAATACCATTCGAAATCTTCGAAACTCAAACCTGAATAATACGGGATTTCAGGCCGCTTCAGTAGCCGGTATTGTAAACAACAGTTCGGGCAGTGCACAAAACATTTCGCAAAATACTATATATAATCTGAGTAATACTAATGCTTCGTTTGCCGGAACAGTTACCGGTATTTTCTTTGCAGGAGGATCAACACTGAATACTGTTTCTAGAAATTTTATTTATGACCTGGAAGTAAACAGTTCCTCTACAGGCGCAAGTATTTACGGAATTCGAGCGAATGGAGGTACAACAAATTATTCAAATAATATAATCCATTTAAGCAGTAATTCGTCAGTAAGCTTATTCGGAATTTTTGAGAACGGGGCAGCCTCAACAACCATTAATGTATATTTTAACACCATACATATTTCAGGAAGTCTTACTTCAGGATCAAACTCAAGTTATGCCCTTTGGAGCAATGCAACCGCAAATACCCGGAATTTTAGAAATAATCTGCTGGTAAATAGCCGTTCCAATACAGGCAGTGCATCGGGATCTCACTATGCTGCATTCTTTAATTATGCCAGCAATTCAAGTCTGACATCAGATTTTAATAATTACTTTATTTCTGGCGTTGGAGGGGTGTTAGGCCGATACAATAATACAAACGTAACTGCCTTACCGTTGGTACCTTCTAGAGATGCGAGTAGTTCAGTTTTAAATCCTCAATTCACAAATTTACTTCCAATCAGTTCAGGAAATTTCTACCCGAAAGTCCAACTCAACGGAACCGCCATTGCCGGATTTACAACAGATTATAATGGCTCTACACGAACTACACCTCCAAGTATGGGCGCCTTGGAAGCTTTTGTTTGGACAGGCATCACAAATACCAATTTTAACACGGCAACCAACTGGTCAGGGGGGGTAGTTCCAACAGAGAATGCCATGATTCGTTTTGCCTCAGCGCCTTCCAATCCCTGCCTTTTGGATCAAAACCGTAAAATATCTACCATAATCAACCAACAGTCCGTTCACGGCTTTCATCTCAACGGTTCAACCCTAACCCTTACAGGTGATTTGGATTTTACCAATGGGGCAAGTATGACCGCAAATACAACGGGAAGTCAACTTTATCTGCAAACCGCCTTACCCTTCACCCTAAACCCGATTCATTTTTCATCGCAAGAAATAAACCAATTAAAAGTTCTATGCCCAGAAGGACTGGAAATTACGGGGGCACTTTCAGTTACACAACAACTGGAATTGGAAGATGGAATGGTTATTTTAAATGATGGAGATCTTTCCGTTGGCTCTTTGATTGTAACACCCAATTCTACGCGATACATCCAAACCGACGGCTCCGGAAAACTTATTTCCACCATTCCCAATACGGCTTCCTTTCTTTTCCCCGTGGGTAAATCAGCCTATAACCCCGTCACGATTACCAATAAAAGCGGGTCACCGGATGAATTCTCGGTTAACGTAAGCGATGAGGTATTGTACAACAGCTACCTGAATCTGGCTACCTATGTAAACCGGACATGGAATATCGACAAACAAAACCCCAACGGAGGAGCCGGCATCGATTTTGACTTTGCCTGGAACACCTCCGATATAGTTAGTAATTCGGGTCCATTGTCGAGTGCCCTGCTCAATCATTACAACGGAAACAACTGGGAAACGGCATCAGGCATAGCGTCCGCAACGGTCGGAAATCCAAACGTGCTTTCCCTGTCGCATCAAGGCTATATGGGTTCTTTTTCTCCTTTTGCCATCTCCTCCTCGGTGAATCCTTTACCCGTCACCCTGCTCAGTTTTGCAGCATCCTGTGAGGACGGAAAACCGCATTTTATGTGGACCACCGCCTCCGAAATCAACAACAGCCACTTTGATCTGGAGCAGTCGGCCGATCTGATTGCCTGGGAAAAGACAGCCCGCATACAGGGCAACGGAAACAGCAATGAACTGATTGATTATACCTATACATTGGATGATTTCAGACCGTATTCGGGCCGTTATTTCCGTCTGCATCAGTATGATTACAACGGAGATTCCGAGGCACACCCCGCATTATTCCTCTCAGAGGTCTGTTCAACGGTTCCTGCCGGGGAATCAATTGCCGTATTCCCTAACCCGGCTGAAGAAATGACAACCGTCCGCTATGCAGGTGCCGGGAAAATATCCGGCATCGGTTTATATGACCTGACGGGGAAATTGCTTTATTCTTATGATGTCGGGGCGGGAACCTCACCGGTCAACTTATCGCTGTCATCCATAAAATCCGGCGTGTATGTTTTGGAAATCAGTACGGATTCGGGAAAAAGGTACTCCGTCAAATTAATCAAAAAGTAAACATTGCCTGTAGCTTATTTGCGTGGACTGTTAATCGCCAAAAAATAATTTGCGATTTTTAGGAGATGCCGGATAGCCCTTTGGATTAAGGAATAATTCCTTTAAAATCCTATTTCCCGACGCCGTGAAATAATGGTATTCTGTTTTACGAAAGTGCCCTTTCATTAAATTCTTCGCGAAAAGGCTATTTTGAAAGAGCATCCACCCATCCCGCCACAAACAGAAGTACCGTTTCCTTTTCGGGTTCATTATGGGTTTCATGGTATAAACCCGGAAATACTTTAAATTCCGCTTTTCCTTCCGAAAGTCGGACAAACTCTTCAGAGGCCGGTGAGGAAGTAATCTTGTCGGCATCCCCATGAAAAACAAGGGCCGGCACTTTTAATTCGGCTGAATGGAGTAATGCCCACTCCCCTGCCTCATGCACGGTTAAAAAGAAAGAAGGTGTGATTTTATCATGTACCAGAGTATCCTCTTTATATGCCTTAACTACGGAAGCATCATGGCTCAACATGGAGGCGTCAAGCCCGGTAGGCTGCTGCAATCCCGGTAATATATTTTTTACCAGGGAAGCAAGCCCCGTTTTCCATTTCGGAGGATCAAAGGCCAGGCGAAGATAGGGAGAGGATGCAATTACCGCGCGAATCGCTCTGCCGTCACGAATGGCATAATTCAATACCAGATTGCCCCCCATGCTATGCCCATATAAAAAAAGCGGGAGGCCGGGATAACGGACAGAGGCCGTTTCCACCAGCATGGAAACACTTTCCTGCAAAAGTTCATACGACGGGGTATGACCCCGTTTTCCCTCGGAGCGGCCATGCCCACGCTGATCAAATCCGAGAACATGAAAGCCCCGGGTATTGAAAAAGTCGGCAACGTGACCATAACGCCCCGTATACTCTCCCATGCCATGCACCAGGCATATCACGGCACGTGCATTTTCGGCCGTTTGTTCGTAATATTGCAGAGCCGTACCGTCGGATGCTTTTTGGAGAAATACCGGTTTCATTAGTCTGAAATTTTCTTTAAAGATGCATTTTTTCGGGAAACCCGGCACCGGAAATAGCATGAAAACGGCATTGTATTTCGGATCATTCAATCCCATACACATCGGCCATCTGGCCATTGCCAACTATATTGCGGAATTTGGCGGGGTGGATGAAGTGTGGTTTGTGGTTTCTCCGCAGAACCCGCTTAAAAATAAACACCACTTGCTGCCGGGGAGAAATCGGCTGGAATTGGTGGAGTGCAGCCTGGGTGATTATCCCAAATTCCGGGTGAGCGATATTGAATTCGGGTTGGCAGAACCCTCTTATACCATACACACGCTCACGCATCTCCGTGAACGATTTCCCAATCGGACATTCAGCCTTGTTTTAGGAAGCGATAATCTGGCACATTTTCACAAATGGAAAAACTATGATCAACTTCTGACCGATTACGAATTGCTTGTATATCCTCGGCGTGACACGCCCAAGGAGGTCTGGGATAAATATCCGTCCGTAAAACGGATGGAAGCTCCGCAGATGGAAATTTCTTCCACATTTATCCGTGAAGCCCTGAAAAACGGAAAAGATATCCGCTTTTTTATGCCGGAACCCGCATGGAATCTGATACAAAAAATGAATTGGTACATGCGGTAGTTTTTCGTTATGCCAGAAAAAGTGGGATAAGCCCCGACTGACACCATGGGGCTTTTCAGGCCCGCATTTCGCGGGTATCGTGGGAGCCTGTGTACTTTTCAAGCTGTGCGTTTACATAATCCGCAGAAACCCGAAAATCCGTCGCGTTTTTTTCGGAAGGAATGGCGTACATGAGGTCATTCATCACCTGTTCACAGATACTTCTCAAACCTCGCGCACCCAACTTAAGCTCAACGGCCTTTTTCACGATGCAATCCAGTGCCTCAGGCTCAAATTCCAGCTTTACGCCGTCCATTTCCAGCAATTTTTCATACTGCCTGATGAGTGCGTTTTTGGGTTCGGTAAGGATTCGCTTTAATGCCTCTTCATCCAGCGGATTTAAATACGTAATTACGGGCAGGCGGCCAAGCAACTCGGGAATGAGCCCGAAACTGCGCATATCGGGGGAGGTAACGTAGCGCAAAAGATTCGTACGGTCTACTTTTTCCGCATCCTCTTTTTTTGTCTTAAATCCGATGGGCTGTTTATTGATGCGGGACGCAATGATCCGCTCTATTCCATCAAATGCTCCGCCACAGATAAAGAGAATGTTGCGTGTATTGATTTTAATCATCTTTTGCTCGGGATGCTTCCTTCCGCCGTAGGGCGGCACATTCACCTCGGATCCTTCAAGCAGTTTTAGCAGCCCCTGCTGTACGCCCTCTCCGCTTACGTCACGGGTAATGGAAGGGTTATCCCCTCCCTTTCGGGCAATTTTATCCACCTCATCAATAAATACGATTCCTTTTTCGGCAGCCTTTACATCATAATCACAGGCCTGAAGAAGCCGGCTGAGAATACTTTCCACGTCTTCGCCTACATATCCAGCTTCAGTGAGTACCGTTGCATCCGCAATACAAAAAGGCACATTGAGCACTTTGGCAATCGTTCGCGCAATGAGTGTTTTCCCGGAGCCGGTTTCTCCAACCAAAATAAGGTTTGACTTTTCAATTTCAAGCGTATTTTCCGCCGTTTTATTGGTCTTTTCCTCGTAAGCAATTCGCTTATAATGATTGTAAACGGCTACGGAAATGGCCTTTTTTGCATCATCCTGCCCAATGATATATTCATCCAAAAAAGATTTCATCTGGGATGGCTTCATCAAGGACACTTTCCCCTGTTGGGATACATCCGACTTGGTGTCATCCTCAATGGTGTCCGGATGGCCCAGCGCCTCATAGCGGATTTTCTCAGCCTGTAGGATGCAACTGTCGCAAATGACTGCCTCTAATCCCGAAACCATCATTTGAGCCTTCGCTTTGGGCGCTCCGCAAAAGGAGCAATGTTCTGGTTCGCGCCGGGTTTTTGCCATAACAATAAAACAAGGTTCTTGCTGAAAATTAATCGGCCTTGCGTACGAGTACCTCGTCAATCATGCCGTATTCCTTTGCCTCATCGGCACGCATCCAGTAATCACGGTCACTGTCTTCCCACACCTGTTCGTAGGTTTTTCCGGTATGCGATGCTATAATATCGTACAGCTCTTTTTTGAGTTTTTGAATTTCCCTGGCCGTAATTTCAATATCAGAGGCCTGACCCTGAGCTCCGCCGAGCGGCTGGTGAATCATGATACGGGCATGTTTTAGGGCGGATCGTTTTCCGGCCTGTCCGGCGCACAAAAGCACCGCTCCCATTGAGGCTGCCAGGCCTGTACAGATGGTAGACACGTCCGGATTGATGTATTGCATGGTATCGTAGATGCCGAGACCTGCATAAACCGAACCGCCGGGTGAATTCATGTAAATCTGGATATCGCGTTTGGAGTCGGCACTTTCCAGAAAAAGTAGCTGTGCCTGCACCACGTTGGCCACATAATCATCAATGCCTGTTCCCAAAAAAATAATCCGGTCCATCATCAAACGTGAAAACACGTCCATGGCTACGGCATTCAGCCTTCTTTCCTCTATAATGTTCGGAGTGAGGTTGGTGATTGTATAATCAAGATAATTATCCAAAAAAGCACCGGACATTCCCTTATGCTTTACCGCATATTTTCTGAATTCATTTCCAAAGTCCATGTTGTTCTATTTTATTGTTTCCAAAAATCGGTGTAGTCAACCTCCTGATCAACTACTGAAACCTGATCGCGAAGGTGGGTCAATACTTTTTGTTCGATGATAAACGATCGGATTTTATTATACTCGGATTCGTTTTCAAGTACATTGAATACTATTTTTTTCAGACGGTCTTCGTCGTCAGAAGGCATTCCCATTTCCGCCAGTTTCCCCACAACCATGCTGCGCGCATTGTTATAAATTTCCTCCTCACCGGCAGAAAGGTTGTGTTTTTCGGACAAGACCATGCGGATGACTTCCCAGCGGATTCCGTCCCTGTTTTTCTCCAGGTGTTCATCGGCAGCCTCGGGCGATTCCATTTTTTTATCGGTATTCATCAGCCATCTTTTGAGAAAGGCTTCAGGAAGGTTAAAATTTATTTTGGAAAGAATGGCGGCACGGATATCGTTTAACAGGCGCACATCACTTTCCTGTTGGGCGTCTCTTTTTAAAATTTCGATGAGCTCATTGCGAAATTCCTCTTCGGTACCCACTTTCCCGGGTCCGAAAAGGCGATCAAAAAAATCCTGATTTACCTCTGCCGGAATCTGACGGCTGATCTCTTTTATCCGGAAGCGCAGTTTTTCGGGAAGAGCAGCAACTTCCTCTTCTTTGATCCCCATATACATGGAAATTTGACGTGCATCGGAAAACACATCAGACGGCAGAACCTCTATCACCTGTGCCGGCTTAGCTCCGCGGAACAGCTCTTTTGCTTCGGGGTTTACAACCCGGTCAAACATAAAGAAGGCTTCTTTGGAAAAGCCCTCTGCCTGTTCGTTCCCTTCCTGATCAATTTCAAAAAAAGTACCGGCAATCATATCGCCTTCTGCCACATCTTCTACCGATTGATTTGTGCCATAACGCTTTCTGAGGTTTTCGATGTTTTTCTCTAACGTATCTGCATCTACCTTTATAAGGGCTCTGTTGAATGAGCCGAGTTCAGACGGTTCCACATGAACCTGAGGTAATAACCCGAGGTCATAATAAAAAGTGAAGGGCTGTTCCGAGTCTAAATCAACAGGCTGTTGCCTGTCTTCTGAAATAAGCGGTTCTCCCAAAAAACGGATATTCTGTTCGCGTATAAAATCAGTAAGTGCCTGCCCGGCCATTTTATTCAATTCCTCGGCCAAAACAGCCTTACCGTATTTCTTTTTCACGAGTGAGGCGGGCACCATCCCGGGCCGGAAACCGGGCATCTGAATCGTTTTGCCCAATTTACGAAGGGCATTGTCTACGGGCTGTTTCAAGTCAGCTTGTTCCAAAGTAACCGCAATTACGGCATTTAATTCATCGATGTTTTCTTGTGTAACGTTCATGCTTTGCTTTATTCAAAAGTATTTGGTCAATTCTCAAAAATCAGGCTAAAACGATTGGGAAAATGCTTTCGGCAAAATTGTCAGAAACAGGAGAAAACAAGAAAGGGAAATCTCTTTTCTCTCTGAGGCCTTTCCTGTTTTCCAACGATTGTTTTCGCTTTATAAACACCGCCTATTCAACAATTGTAGTGCGGGCGGAGGGACTCGAACCCACACGCCTTGCGGCACCAGATCCTAAGTCTGGCACGTCTGCCAATTTCGCCACGCCCGCGTTATTTTCTTACAAAGAACGATTTAAAAGGCCAGCAAAGGTAAGGCCTTATTTCACATATTTCAAAAAATGCTCAAAAAAAAACATCCCGTTCACGGGCGTGAACGGGATGCTAACCCTAAAAACCAACTATGAAAATTAACCGAAACAAAGATAAAATGAAATATCCATTACTTCCAAATTTTTTGAAGAATTTTTTTGGCAAATACTCCCACCTGGTCTCCTGAGAGATACAACACCGGAACCAATATCAGGGTAAGAAAGGTGGCGAAGGTCAATCCGAAAATCACGGTCCAGGACATAGGGCCCCAGAAAGCCGTACTTTCTCCTCCCACATAGATATTAGGGTCTCCCGAGGAAAGAAGTCCGATAAAATCAATATTTAAGCCAATAGCAAGCGGAACCAGACCAAGCACCGTAGTAATGGCGGTAAGCAAAACAGGGCGAAGTCGTGTGGCTCCGGCCTCTACCGCAGTGGCACGCATGTCTGTCATAGACAGCTCTTCCTCATCGCTCAGGGCCAATTCGTTTCTTTTCCGTTCCCTTAGCAGATTGGTAAAGTCAATCAGTACGATGGCATTATTTACCACCACGCCCGCCAAAGAAATTATGCCGATTCCGCACATCAGGATAACGAAATCCATGCGGAAAATCCAAAACCCGAGAAACACCCCGATGGTACTGAAAAGCACGGAAAACATGATGACAAAAGGACTCCAAAGGGAATTAAACTGGGTAACAATGATGAGAAAAATGAGAAAAATAGCAATAAGCAGGGCCTTGGTCAAAAAAGCCAAAGAGGCTCCCTGCTCTTCCTGCTCTCCGGTAAATTTATAGGTATATCCTTCGGGCATGGGAAACTCCGACAGCAGTGCCTTATACCGTTTTACTATTTCATTGGCATTGGCTCCTTCCTTCACGTTTGAAAAAATGGAAACAACGCGATCCATGTCCTTCCGTTTTACAGAGCCGAAAGAAGAATTATAGTACACCTTGGCTACAGCCGAAACGGGCACCTGGCTTATCTGCCCGTTGGAAGGATTACGGAATGTAATCCGCATGTTCATCAGGCGGTCCAGGTTATAGCGGTCTTCCGTCCGCAGACGAAGCTGGATCTTATAATCATCCTCGCCCTGCTTAAACTTGCTCACTTCCTTACCAAATACCGAAGTGCGTAAGGCCATCCCCACGGAATAGGTAGATACTCCGTATCGCCGTGCGGCCTCATTGTCGATTACCACGGTCAATTCCGGCTTTCCAAGCTCCAGATCAGACTTCAGTTTGTCCACACCGGAAACGCCGGCATCATCCAAATACGCCATCATGCGCCCGGTGATGGCGGTAAGGCTGTCAAAACGCTCACCAGATATCTCAATATTGATAGGTGGCCCTACAGGCGGACCATCTCTGTTTTTCGCCACGGTAATGACGGCCTCAGGCACATCTTGTACCGCGGCACGGATGTATTCCATCACCTCTGCGGTGGAAACGGCAGAAATTTTTACCCTGTCCTCATAGGAAAAAAAGGAAACCGTTATCCGGGATTTATGGGGAGAAGCTCCCATTTCCACCATGCCGTTTCCGGGATCAGATGTGCCTTCGCCCACCTGGGCAATTATTGCCTCCACGATATTGGCATTGGGTTTAAGCGCATCGGTGATTTTCTTCTCCAATTGACGGGTAACACGATCCGTGGTTTTAATGTCGGTGCCCAAAGGCATTTCAATAAAAACATTCACATATTTAGGATCAGTATCCGGGAAAAAAAGCACCTTCGGACTGCTTCCGAAATAGCCGATCATGGCTACCATCATCAGCACAAAAATTCCGCCGATAAGGGCTATGGGACGCCAGGACGTAAGTGACCAATTCAAAAACCGCCGGTACCCATTTTCCACTTTCACCATAGTTACATATTGAAAATGCTCGGCAGGAGGTAAGATAAAAAACCGATATACCACGCCAAGTATTGCCAACGAAATAATGAGGCTTCCCAATGGTTTCACCACGAACAAGGCTGCAATACCCAACAATAGAAAAATCAGGGTGTTCCTCCAAAATTTGCGCACCGGACTCCTGTAGCCTTTTTCATCAAGACGGATAAAGTTGGCCGTCAAAACCGGATTCACCACCAGGCCCACAAATAAAGAGGCCGAGAGGGTAATCATGAGTGTGATGGGCAGGTATTTCATAAACTCTCCCATTATGCTGTCCCAAAACAACAGCGGTAAAAATGCGGCCACGGTAGTTGCCGTGGAAGAAATGATGGGCCATGCCACCTCACCCACGCCAAAGCGGGAGGCATCACGTTTACTAAGCCCTTCCGAATAGAGGCGATACACATTTTCCACCACCACGATTCCATTGTCTACCAGCATCCCCAGTGCCAAAATGAGCGAGAAGAGCACCATCATATTGAGGGTGGTGCCGAGCATACTGAGCACCCAGATTCCCAAAATCATGGAAAGCGGAATGGCCACGCCCACAAAAAGGGAATTCCTAAGCCCGAGAAAAAACAACAACACCAAAACCACCAGAATAACCCCCGAAATGATGCTGTTTTCCAAGTTCAATACGGTGCTTTCGGTTTCCAGAGATTGGTCATTGGTAATTACCACCTGCATGTCCTTCGGCAGTTTCGATTGCTTTGCCTCCGCCAGAAAGTTTTTTACGTTTTTGGCACCGTTAATCAAATTTTCGCCCGACTTTTTCTTGATGTCGAGCATCACCACGGGCTTACCTCCCAGACGGGCAAAACTTGTAGGCTCTACCGGCCCGAAAGAGACCTTGGCCACATCCCGTAAAAACACGGTACGTTGCTGCTCGTCTTTAATGATGATATTTTCCATCTGCGCGGGATTGCTAAATTCTCCATCCACCCGAAGCGTACGGCGGTTCATATCATCGCCCCTGATGGACAGTATCTCCCCCGCAGACAGGGAAATATTCTCCGTTTTTATGGCGTTTTCAATATCAAAAAAAGTGATCTTCATGCTTTCCATCTGCATGAGATCCACGCTTATTTCCACTTCCTTTTCCAAAAGGCCGCGAATGGCCACTTCGCTGATTTCCGGAAATTTTTCCAATTCCTCCTGCAAATAATCCGCATACTCTTTAAACTCATCGAAGGTGAAGTCTCCGCTGAGGTTTACATTCATAATCGGAAACTCAGAAAAGTCCATTTCAAAAATATTGGGCTCCATGGGTAAATCCTGCGGCAAATCAGACTTGGCCTTATCCACCTTGTCTTTTACATCCTGTAAGGCCACTTTCGGATTCACATCTGAGTTAAATTCCACCACAATAGTGGCATAATCCTGAATGGACGTAGATTTGAATTTTTTTACATTCTTAAGTGTTTTCAGTTCCTTTTCAATAGGCCTGACGATGAGATTTTCCATATCTGCCGGTGAATTCCCCGGATAAGGAACCCCTATGTAAATAGTAGGCTGAACGATTTCAGGAAAACTCTCGCGCGGCATGGACAAATAGGACAAAAGCCCCATGACCGAGATAATAAAGATTAGTACATATACACTCGTCTTGTTGTTGATGGAAAACGTGGAGAGTTTAAAATCTTTGTATTTCCCATGCACAGATTGTGTGTCTTTAGGTTCGCTCATATCCAATACAATGTTGAATTAATGTGTCCGTAAATCAGGGATTAACCACCTTAACCGATGCGCCTATGGAAACCGATTTAAAACCTTCGCTGATGATTTGTTCATCCCCGTTCAATCCGGAGAGGATTTCGGTAAATCCTTCGGAGGCCTCTCCCGTTTCTACGGGAATGCGCTTCACTTTTCCCGCTTCTACAATATCCAGAAATGTGCCTTCCTGTTCAAAGCGAACCAAATCGGTCGGAACTGAAATAGCCTCTTTGTTTTTATAGGTAACAATTTTTACTACGGCGAGCATGTTGGGTTTCAAAAACTCTCTGCCGGTTTTGGAAACAGGATCAACCACCAAATTAAAGGTGCGGTTGGTCACATCAATTACCTGACCTACGGATCGTATACGCCCGGAAATTACCCTTTCCACCGCCGCCAATTTTACACCTACCGAATCGCCGTTTTTGAATTTGCCCACAAACCTTTCGGGTATGTCGGCCACTATTTTCACACGGTCATTATTCACCACGCGTAAAACGGGCATGCCCGGTCCGGCCATTTCTCCGGGATTGAGGTAAATTTTATCAACCGTACCTGAAATGGGTGAACGCAAAGCCGCTTTGCCCTGCTGGGCGCGGAGGCTCTCCATCCGTTTTTCCAGATTTTCTTTTTGATTTTTCGCCTGCAGATACTGCATTTCGGAACCTATTTTCTGATCCCATAGGTTTTTTTGCTTTTGGTAAGCAATTGTGGCTAAATCAAGCGCATTTTCCACTTCAAAAATTGTTTTTTGAATCAACTCATCATCGAAGTTGGCGAGCACCTGCCCCTTGCTTACCGTCTGTCCTTCCTTTACCGATAGGCGGGTTATCCGGCCCCCCACTTCGGAACCGAGGTTGATGTTTTCTTCGGAAGATACTACGCCTTGAAATTCTGCAAAAGAAAGAAAGGTGCCGCTGCGCGGAGCGGTTACCTTCACTGAAACGGGAACTTCGGCGGCAGCATTTTTATCCCCTAGTTCTTTTTCCAGAAGTGCGATTTCGGAGTCAATTTTAGTTTTTTCCTCTCGGAGCTTATCCAGCTTTTTCATTTTGGCCTCAGGAGAATCGGCCGAGCCACCGCATGAAAACAAAAAGACCATCCAAAACCCGATGAGAAGAAAGGCGGTAACAGATTGACTGATTTTTTGATTTGTAGTCATAAAAATTTAGTTGTTATAAACGGTTCGTAATGCGATCAAATTCGAGTTTGTAATTAATCAGACTAAAAAGCGTGTTGTAATATGCACCTAAGGCTTGCAGATATTGATTTTCCGCATTGGTAAGTTCGAAACTGCCGATAAGCCCTTCCTGAAATTTCACCCGGTTGGTGGTCCTGATTTTATCGGCTAATGCCAAATTGGCCTTGTCGTTTTGAAGCGTTTGCCAGGTATTTACATAATTCATGCGGGCATTCTCATATTGCACCTTAAGCCCTTCTCCCGCCATCTCCTTACGGATTCCGGCTTTCTGCCATTCGTAAAGAGCCTTTTTGTAGGAAGAATAGCGACTGAGGGAAGAAAAAATAGGGACGTTGAGTGAAAAGCCAACCAAGGCTCCGCCGGTATAAAACGTATTATTGTTGCCAAAAAGAACGGGTTGCCGCTTATCATTAGAAAAACCGTTGTAACTGTATGAGGCGAACGCACGGAGCGAAGGAAACGATTTGGACATTTCCAGATTTTTATTCTGCCGATTTACGGTGTACAATTTGTCCAGAATGCGCATGTCGATGTTGTTGCTGAGATCGGGTGTCCCATTCCCGCTGCTTAAAATAAACTCGTCGGCGAGTTCGGCACGAAGAG
>JBIJBG010000238.1:0-3473 GCA_044345355.1 Flavobacteriales bacterium | reverse complement strand
TACGCCTTTAAAAATAAATAATCAACCGTTTCCCTCCTATCTTCCTCTATGTCTTTTTCCATCATTAAAGATCAATACTTCGAGCTGGCGGAGAATTATATCCGTTTCACGCGGCAGAATTTGTTTATAACAGGAAAAGCCGGCACGGGAAAAAGTACGTTTTTAAAATACATCCGGCAGATAGGGCATAAAAACATGGTGATTCTTGCCCCTACCGGAGTAGCGGCAATCAATGCGGGAGGAAGTACCATTCATTCTTTTTTCAATTTACCTTTCAGTCCGTTTATCTCCGACCGGCTCAATGCAGATGACACAGCAACAGGGGATACTTTAGGCGAACATCAATTATTTTCACGTTTGAGGTACCGCAGAGATAAAATACAGCTTCTGCGGGAACTGGAATTGATCATCATAGATGAAATCAGTATGGTGCGCTGCGATGTGCTGGATGCCATTGACAGCATATTGCGCCATTACCGCGGAAGAAAAGGTGTTCCCTTCGGCGGAGTTCAGGCCGTACTGATTGGCGATGTATTGCAACTGCCTCCTATAGCCAAGCCTGAAGAATGGGACATTCTGCGTCAATTTTACCGTTCGGCATTTTTTTTCCACTCCCGTGTATTAGAAGATAACCCCATTACGCAGATCCGTTTTGAACATATTTACCGTCAGAAAGACCAAACCTTCATCGATTTGCTGAATCATGTCAGGGATAATAAAATCAGGCAGGAGGATTTGGCGATTTTGTCGGGTTTATACCGCAAAGATTTCAAACCTGAAGAACAAACGAAGTACATCACCATCACAACCCACCGCCATAAAGCCGACGTAATTAATGAAAAAGAATTAGCCAGTCTGCCCGGAAAAGAGCATATTTATGTGGGAAGTATTGAGGGAAATTTCAGCGAAAGTGCACTTCCCTGCGAAAAAGAGCTTCGGTTAAAAGTAGGCGCACAGGTGATGTTCGTCAAAAATGACAGTGCCTTTCCCCGCCGATACTTCAATGGAAAGTTAGCCCGTGTGGCTGAACTTACCGACGAGGCAATCTGGGTGGTATTGGATGAGGAATATCCTTATGATACATACCCCGTTCAAAAGGAATCCTGGAGAAATTATTCGTACCGATATAATAAAGAAACAAAAACGATTGAAGAAGATATCGTTGGTGAATACATCCAATTCCCGTTGCGCACGGCGTGGGCCATCACCATCCATAAAAGCCAGGGACTTACTTTTGATCATGTGATTATTGACGCTGAAGAAGCCTTTGCACCGGGTCAGGTATATGTAGCCCTCAGCCGATGCCGTTCGCTCGACGGTATTGTGCTGCGTACCCCGGTAAAAGGACATGGTTTGCGGTATGATGACAGTGTGGTACAATTTAACGAGCATGTGGAACCGCTGCCGAAATTGTTGGCCGATTTAAGCGAAAAGAAAAAAGAGGGACAGCAGGAATACCTGAAAAGTTTTTTCCATTACCATGCCCTTGCCGACGGATTGCGGCAGTTGCAGGGAGACATTTTAGAGCATGCCGAGAAATTCGAGCGACCCGCAGAATACCTGCGCATGGCACAGGATATGGCCGGAAAAGCCTCGGTCATTCATGAAACCGGACTTCGTTTTCAGGAGCAGCTTGACCGCATTTTCCGCATCACGGATGAAAAAGAGATGCGAAAAAATATTACGGAACGGGTGGAGAAGGCAGTGCCCTATTTTTCCGAAGAAATTATCGACAAACTGCTTATTCCCATAGCGGTCCATAAATCGCAAATCACCCAACCGCATAAAGTACATCTCTATACCAAAAGTCTGAATGATTTGACGGGACTGATTACGGACGCTCTGGAAAAATTGTTCCGTCCCGAATTTGACGGCATTACCTTTGCTCTGCCGGAACCTGCATTCCATGCCTTACTCACTCAAAACGAAAACGATACCCGAAAAATCAAAAAGGAAAAAGTAAAAAAAGAACCCAAGCCGAAAAAAGAGCCCAAGGTTAAAAGAGAGCCCGGTCAAAGCTATAAAGAATCGTTGGCGTTATTTCAAGGCGGGGTAAACGTGGAAGAAATCGCCCTTTATCGCAAAATGGCGCCCTCCACCATTGAAGGACATCTATATCAGGCGGTGCGGGAAGGTATTTTGGATCTGCAGGAATTACTTCCTACAGAGGATCAGAATATCATAATACGACTTATGAAAAACCATCCCGAGCTCAGCATCAGCGAACTGAAAAGGGAAACCCAGACTCCTTACTCCTATCCGGCACTAAAAACCATCAAGCAGCTGATGGAAAGCGATTCGGAAAAACCGGAATAATGTTATAACACAAAAAAAATCAGGCAGTGCGTTGACGAAAAAAGGCATGCGTTGCCCCCGCGCCATAGCGTTTAAACGAGGCATCTTCCATATCAACCAAATCGGAATATGTGGCCAATAACGTACGAACTTCTTCACGTAGCCTGCCCTTTCCCACCCCATGCACGATTATGATTTCCGTGTAGTGCTGAGCGCGCAACCGGGCGATTTCCTTTTTCAGATAATTCAGTTGATATTGCAACTTATCATAGTCATCCATACCGAAATCATGTTCCAAAATTTCGTGCAGATGGATGTCGATTTCAGGTATACCTGTTTCAACTTTTTCAGCGGGCAAGGAATTAGAGGTATTGTCGGAAAGAGAATCCTTTTGCAGAATCTTATTCTGTTTATCCTTCACTTTTTTGATCTTCGGTTTGGGGTCCGAATCCCAATCAAATGCTTCCGACTGCTCAGGTAAAGCCGAAGAAGCAGGCACAGTCTTCATTGATTTATTTGGTGAAGGAGGTCTGAAATCGGGCAATTCCTTTTCCGGTTTAAACACGGGAACCACGTCTTTCCAGGTCAGTTCCAGTTCAATGCCCAGGTCATCGCGCACCCATATCCGTCCACCTTCCACGCGAACTACACGGCCTTCGCCCAAGAAATTGGTAAACCGAACGCTATCTCCCGGTTTCAGGTCAAAAATCATGAAGCCAGAATTTCGCGCACACTTTCATTCAGAAAGGTCGCCACGGATTCTTTATCGGCCGCCTCGGCATATACGCGCAGCACGGGTTCCGTCCCGCTGGCACGAATCATCAGCCATTCTCCGTCCGGAAAATGGTATTTAAATCCGTCAGTGGTTTCCAGTCTGGTTACGGGTTTACCGCCAAAAGAGGAAAATCCGCCCGAGGCGCACTTGGCCATAACACGTTGTTTCAACTCTTCTTGAATATGCAGGTCGCTTCGGTCGTATTTAAAGGAACCTACGATGGCATAAATTTCATCAATTAATTCTTCAAGAGATTTACCCGATTTGGCCATAAATTCCCAAATAATCAAACCCATCCAGATACCGTCGCGCTCGGGGATATGGCCCTTCACGGCAATACCGCCGGACTCTTCCCCGCCCAGCAGGACATCCTCCGTAAGGAAATACCCGGCCACATATTTGA
>JBIJBG010000239.1:0-3473 GCA_044345355.1 Flavobacteriales bacterium | reverse complement strand
AACAGGCCCGAGTTGATTTTGGCCGATGAACCTACGGGAAATCTGGATCCCGAAACGTCAGAAGAAATTATCCGACTGCTGATGAATATAGCCCGAACAGGAACCGCCATGCTGGTGGCTACCCACGATTATGCCATCCTGCAGAAATATCCCTCGCGCACCGTGGTGGTGGAAGATTCTCTCGTGAAAGAAAGGTAAGTTAAATCTGCTTGTTTTTTTGCAGAACCTGTTTTATTTTTTCTGCTCCCTCTCCGTTAGAAAATCCGTTTTCTAAAATGGTTTTTCGTTGGATGATATTTTCTTCCGTGAATTTACGTGAGAAAAGCTCCCCTACGGCTTTGTGCATTTCTCCAGGTGTATTGGCAATGCGGCAAAGAGATTCAAGTCCCGTCCCTTTTACCATGGGGCTGTTTACTACACAATGTCTGCCGGAAAACAGAGCTAATAACAACTTCAATTTAATTCCGGTGCTTTGCCAGGTTGGTAAAATATTGATGTGTGCGCGGGAAACCAGCTCCTGTATTTCGGGAGTGGTTACTTTGTATTTCAGGCATACATTTTCGGAGGCATCACACGCCTCACGCAATTCTTTGGAGGGGTTTTTACCGGCAATCACGAGTTTATAGGGCAGGGTGTTAAATACCTCTTTCACCAGTTTCAGCGCGGCATAATTGTTTTCTGCCACTTCCAGACTTCCGTGATAAAGGGCAAAGTCGCTTCCTCCCGGTTTAATATTTACCCCTTCATTTAAATGAAAAGCCGAGACCTGCGTTACCGGAACTTCGGGGTATTTTTTGGAGAAATAAACGGTATCTGCGGCTGATATCGAAAGTATGGCATCAGCTTGTTTCAATACCGATTCAAATTGTTCCAATTTGTTTGCCTCGTTGGAAAAGTAATACCTTTTGAACAGGTTGGATTCTGCGGATGCCAATCCTCGGTAATAATCGTGCTCCACATTATGGGTGCGCACCAGTTTTATCCGGTCTTTCAGATCGGGATGGTCCAGCAGACCGCAGCAGTGAAGTCCTTCAAACAGAATGGGATATTTGTCGTCTTTCAGCCTTTCCAGCAGCTCAGGAGATTTGCGTCCCGCCACGATGTACGGAATGCTCTTAAAAAGCAGCGATTTTCCGGTATTGCGTTTATAATAATATACTTTTTCGCAATAGGACTCTAATTCGGGAGTGTGTTCACGACCATATTCATAACAATGAAGAACAATGGCTAACCCGGCTTCTTTCAGCGCTTTGATTTTGCAAAAAACATCAATCAGACCTCCGTTATCAGCAGGATAGGGGATGTTGAATGCAATCAGGTGCAGTTTATTTGGGGAAGACCTGCTCATAAAGGTCGCAGAGGACTTGCTCTTCGTTCGTTCGGCATAAAATTTCGGCGGCGAAAGTAGTGTTTTTCTTCCATGCGCTTATTTTTTCGTCATCCGTAAGGCATGATTTTATTTTATGGGCTAAATATTCTGAGTTTAGCTTGTCGGTGATCTCGCCTACCTGATATTTTTCCACGATTTTTCTGATTTCCGGAAGATCGGAGGCCAGCACGGGAATACCGGCCTGTATGTAATCGAAAATTTTGTTTGGAAGGCTGTAGAAATAGTTCAGGTTGTCGCCTTTGTCCAGCGAGAGTCCAAGGTCGCATACGGCCGTGTGTGCCATCAGTTCTGCATAGGGCATTTTGTTTTTGAACAGGATTTTGTCCTGCAGGTTTTCTTCGGCGGTAATTTTTTTTAGTTCAGGAATTACATCACCGCTTCCGGCAATGAGCAGCACCGCAGGAATATCGAGGTGTTTCATGGCCATGACAGCCTCTTCGGCACCGCGTCTTACATTAATTCCGTTGCCCTGCAGAATGATGATTTTTTTGTCTTCCGGAAGTCCGAGTTCGGCACGGGTTTTTTGTTCTAGGGGTAGGTAGCGTTGGGGTACATTCCGCACCACGCGAAAGGGCACCCCATATCGTTCACCCAAAATCTTCGCGATGGAATCATTCACGGTGATGGCGTACCGGATTCCGGGAACCGAAACTTTTTCCAGCAGCTTCCAAGTTTTTTTGGCGATTGGGTTGGCCTCCAATTCCGGCACCTCGGTAAATAATTCATGGCTGTCATAAACGAGGGGTATTCTTTTTAAAATAGCCGCCAGACGGCATGCGGGCAGAGTGTCTAGGTCGTTGGAAATAATCAGATCTGTGTTTTGGAAGACCAGATAAAGAAAGAGGCGGATGTTATATTCGGCGTAGAAAAACACGTTTCGTTTGAACAGGTGTTCTACACGTCGCGTTTTTCCGGGCCAGTCATTCAAGGGTAAACTGTCGGGCAATTTTCTTCCCGTGGTCATCAAATCAAATCCCTGTCGTATTAAAAATTCGGCATGGCGCCTGACTCGATTATCGGTAGCCAGATCATTGGTTACCGCGATAACGGCTTTTTTTACTGAATTATGAATCTCGCTCATTTGAGGCGGAAAAATAACAGAAAAAAGAATAGCCGGAAATACAAAAATTTATTGATAACGAATCCTACTGTCCAATACCAGCATTTGGTCTTCATTAATGGCATTCAATTCCAGCAAAATTGCTACGGGAACGCAGTAAATTTCGGCGATGAGTTGCAGGTCGTCACCGGGTTTTACCAAGTGGTATTTTTCAGATGTTTGTACCGAAGCTTCTCGCTCTGACCGGTGGTTGATGGTGAAATATTCCATCGCCAGTTTAAAATCATTTTCCCGGATGAGCGAAAACGGATCAATGGCAACTCCAAGAAAGCGTATTTCAAAATGAAGGTGTGAACCTCTTGATCTTCCCGTATTACCTCCCGGTCCCAGTAAGTCTCCTGCCTGCACGTAATCTCCTGATTTTACGGATATGGCATTAAGATGGGCATAATAGGTTTCTAAACCGTTGGGATGTCGGATAACGACGCAATTTCCGTAGGAGGGATTGTACTGGGCATAACGGACCTTTCCTTCAAATGCGGCATACACGGGATCTCCGGTTTCTAAATCAATATCAATTCCTTTATGCATTTTCTTTCTTCTGCCCCTAGGACCATATTTCGATGTTATACGTCCGCCAGGCACGGGAAAAAAGAAATCGCATTTGCTGTTGTAAGCCAGCAGCAGGCGGGTATTGGCAAACTGTTCGATGGTTTTTTCACCATAGTAATGTACTACCTCGGCATCCCACTGTCCATAAAATTGGTCGGCCGGGATGATGTCATCAAAATGATCACATACATGATCTTCTGTTTCGGTAGTATCTCCCGGAGCAGGCTGACAACTTGCTGCATAAAGCCTGAAGGTAGCATTTATTACCAAAAGCAGGAGGAACAGCAGTTGTTTTTTCATGTAGCATTTTTCTTGCTTTACAAAAATAATTTTTGCATGATGCGAGCCTTGTTAACTGCTCCTAAATAACATATTTTTAACATGGCTTTCCAATTCGGGAAAGAAGCATTG
>JBIJBG010000069.1:0-8460 GCA_044345355.1 Flavobacteriales bacterium | reverse complement strand
AAGGACTATTCTGCCCTAAATTTGTTTTTCCCCGAAAATGGCTAATTTGTTCTCATTTCTTGATACTTGATACCTGATACTGTTTACCATGGAAATAACGGACGAAATCAAACATAAACTGGAACTCCTGCATGCCAAGTACGAGGCGATGGGGCAGGACATGAACGCTTACCTTGACGGTCTTCTGTTTGCCGACGTAACGACCTATTGGGATTATATTCAGACGGACACGCTGCTCTCCCTGCAAAAGCCGAAAACATCCTTCCCGGATGAAGAAATCTTCATCATGTATCACCAGATAACGGAGTTATATTTTAAGCTTTCGTTGCACGAACTGCGTCAGATTTGTTTTGGCGAAAATAAAAGCGTTGAGTTCCTGACCGCCCGTATTACGCGCATCAACCGGTATTTTGAGGCTCTGACCAAAAGTTTCGAAGTCATGATCAACGGAATGGAGCCCGAACAATTTCTGAAATTCCGCATGGCGCTTCTTCCCGCCAGCGGATTTCAAAGTGCGCAATACCGCATGATTGAAATCTTTTGCACCGATCTGATTAACCTTACGGAGCGCGAAGTGAGAGAGGAATTGAAATCAAAAAATGCCCCCATTCCCGAATTATTTGCCCACATATATTGGAAAAGAGGTGCCACAGAGCTGGCTTCAGGCAAGAAAACGCTTACGCTGAAAATGTTCGAAGCCAAATACACGGACGAACTGATTAGCTTGGCTGAACAGGTAAAAGAAGTAAACCTTTGGCGCATTTTCTGCGCCCTGCCAGATGAAGTTTCTGAAAATGAAAATTTACGTAAAGCCTTGCGCCAACTGGATTTAGACGTAAATGTAAATTGGCCCATGGTGCACATGAAAAGCGCGGCCCGTTATCTGGAGAAAAAACCCGAAGATATTGCCGCTACGGGCGGAACCAACTGGCAGAAATACCTGCCTCCGCGTTTTCAACGGCGCATTTTCTTTCCCGAACTGTGGAGCGATGAAGAATGCCAACAATGGGGAACCCGGTAAAACAGGATGTTCATTTGGGAATTCCCCGAATAACATCCCTCCACCCTCATTTTTTTGATTTCTTCGGTACAGCGGTAAAAAAGCCTGAAATCAAGGCAAAAAATATACTTTTGTAAGGCCTTTGGCAAAACTTTAAACTCAACCGCTTATGCACATAGCCGTAGTTGGAACCGGATACGTAGGTTTGGTTACGGGCACCTGTTTGGCCGAAACCGGAAACAACGTCATCTGCGTGGACATCGATGCAAAAAAAGTGCTCAAAATGCAGGAGGGAACGGTTCCCATTTATGAACCTCATCTGGATGTTCTTTTCGAACGAAACATAAAGCAGGGGCGCCTTACGTTCACTACCGACCTGGAAGAAGCCGTAGCCAAATCGGATATTCTCTTTCTCGCATTACCCACTCCTCCGGGCGAAGACGGTTCAGCCGATCTTTCCTACATTCTTGGCGTGGCGGAACATTTAGGGCGAATTTTGAAAGACTATAAGATCATCATTGATAAAAGTACCGTTCCCGTTGGCACAGCTGACTTGGTGCGAAAATCCGTAGCCAAAAATTATTCAGGCGAGTTTGACGTGGTTTCTAATCCCGAATTCCTTCGCGAAGGATTTGCCGTGGATGATTTCATGAAGCCCGACCGTGTAGTCATCGGCACACGCAGTGAACGCGCCAAAAAAATTCTGGAAGAACTCTACAAACCCTTCACAAGGCAGGGAAACCCCATTCTGTTTATGGATGAGCATTCGGCGGAAGTAACCAAATATGCGGCTAACTCATTCCTCGCGATGAAAATTTCATTCATGAATGAAATGGCCAATTTATGCGAATTGGTGGGAGCCGACGTGGATTCGGTACGGCTCGGCATCGGCTCGGATGAACGCATCGGAAAACGCTTCCTATTCCCCGGAATCGGATACGGAGGAAGCTGCTTCCCGAAGGATGTGCAGGCACTGGCGCAAACATCCGCGCAATACGGCTACGATTTCAAAATACTCAAAGCCGTTATGGAAGTCAACACCATTCAGAAAAATATTCTGGTGCATAAAATTACTTCACGAATGGGGACCGACCTGTCCGGTAAAAAGTTTGCCGTATGGGGCATCTCTTTCAAGCCGGATACTGACGATATCCGAGAAGCTCCTTCACTCGAAATCATGGAGGCTCTTGTAAACCTGGGAGCTGAAGTTACCGCCTATGATCCCGAAGGGATGGAAAACACCCGCAGACAACACCCTGGGCTGAACATCAAATACGCCGAAAATGCATACGAAGCCCTAAACGGGGCTGACGCCCTCATTATTGCAACCGAATGGGCCCAGTTCCGTAGCCCGGAATTTAAGGAACTCTCCGCAAGAATGAACCAAAAACTGATTTTCGACGGACGAAACATTTATTCCCTTAACGCCATGCGTGAACACGGTTTTGAATATTACAGCATCGGCCGCAAATCTATTAAAGCATAACAAGAACATGGCAGAGAAAAAAACCGTACTGATTACAGGCGCCGCCGGCTTTTTAGGTTCACACCTGAGCGACCGCTTTCTGAAAGAAGGATTCAAGGTGGTGGGTATGGATAACCTGATTACGGGAAACCTGAAAAATTTAGAACACCTGTTTCCGAACCCGGATTTCGAATTTTACCACCACGATGTCACCAAATTTGTACACGTTCCGGGAAGGTTGGATTACATTCTCCATTTCGCTTCTCCGGCAAGCCCTATAGATTACCTAAAAATACCTATTCAAACCCTGAAGGTAGGATCCTTGGGTACGCACAACCTTCTTGGGTTGGCAAGAGTAAAAAATGCCCGATTTCTGATTGCATCTACCTCTGAAGTATATGGTGATCCCTTAGTGCATCCGCAAACGGAAGATTATTGGGGAAATGTAAACCCCATAGGTCCGCGCGGTGTGTACGATGAAGCCAAGCGCTTCCAGGAAGCCATCACCATGGCCTACCATACCTACCACGGGCTTCAAACCCGTATCGTGCGTATTTTCAACACGTACGGGCCCCGCATGCGATTGGACGATGGAAGAGCACTTCCCGCCTTCATGCATCAGGCACTTACGGGTCAGGATATCACCGTTTTCGGCGACGGTAGCCAAACCCGCTCATTCTGCTATGTAGACGATCTGGTAGAAGGCATTTACCGATTGTTGCACAGCGATTACGCCTACCCGGTAAACATCGGAAACCCGGTGGAAATTACCATAAAAGAATTCGCCGAAGAAGTGGTAGCCCTCACGGGAAGCCAAAGCAAAATTATTTACAAACCGCTTCCAACCGACGATCCTAAACAACGCCAACCGGATATCTCACGAGCTAAAGATATTCTAGGCTGGGAACCCAAGGTTAACCGCAGTGAAGGTTTACGGATTACATTGGATTATTTCAAATCCATCGTTTAGCCCGACAAGCCAAATCTTTTTAGGAGAATCGGTTTTTGAGTTGGCCGTTTTTGGTCGTTTGCCTGTGGGATTTACCTTCCATTAAAAGCGCTAAGAATAACAAAGGAGTCCTGTCATCAATTGCCAATTTTTGGCTAAAAAAGTAGAATATTGAAAATTGGTCAGGTTATTCTTTAAAAGGTTTACTCTTACGTACGCCTGATTTTTACAAAAAAAGACAAATCTTCGGATGCCATCCTGGTGCAACCAAAGTACTTACAAAGATAATGTACTGCTGATTTTTCCTTTTGACAGCCTAAAAAAGGCCCTTGAAATCTGAAAAAAATAACACACAGGCAGGTGCTTCATTATTGTATCTTTGCGCCATGCAGCACATTCGAAACTTTTGCATCATTGCCCATATTGACCACGGAAAAAGCACGCTGGCAGACAGGCTGCTTCAGGTAACCAAAACCATCACCGAACGCGAAGCCAAAGACCAGGTGCTGGATGACATGGATCTGGAACGCGAACGGGGAATTACCATCAAAAGCAAAGCCATACAGATGGAATATCTGTACAACGGCCAGAAATACATTCTGAACCTGATCGATACTCCGGGACACGTAGATTTCAGCTACGAAGTTTCCCGCTCCATTGCCGCATGTGAAGGTGCGCTGCTTATTGTGGACGCGGCACAGGGCATTCAGGCCCAAACCATATCCAACCTTTATCTGGCCATAGAACACGATCTGGAAATCATACCCATCCTGAATAAAATGGACCTGCCCGGTGCCATGCCCGAAGAGGTGAAGGACCAAATCGTGGATTTAATCGGATGCAAACGCGAAGACATCATCCCCGCATCAGGCAAAACAGGCCTTGGCGTAGATAATATTTTGTCCGCTATCATTGAACGTATTCCCGCACCGAAAGGAGAATCTGAAGGTCCCCTGCAGGCCCTGATTTTCGACAGTGTTTTCAATCCTTTCCGTGGCATCATCGCCTACTTCCGCGTAATGAACGGAGCCCTGAAAAAAGGAGATAAAGTAAAATTCATCGCCACGGGAAAAGAATATTTCGCTGATGAAGTAGGAACCCTGAAGCTCTCCCTGGATCCCAAAGCGGAAGTACGCTGCGGCGATGTGGGATACATCGTTTCAGGAATAAAAGAGGCCAAAGAAGTAAAAGTGGGCGATACCATAACCCACGTAGAAAGACCTTGCGCCGAAGCCATTCAAGGCTTTGAAAACGTGAAGCCCATGGTGTTTGCCGGTATTTACCCGGTTGATACCGAAGATTTTGAAGAACTGCGTACCTCCTTAGAGAAACTGCAGCTTAACGATGCCTCCCTCACGTTTGAGCCTGAATCATCGGCCGCCCTCGGATTCGGATTCCGCTGCGGATTTCTGGGCATGCTGCACATGGAAATCATTCAGGAACGTCTGGAGCGCGAATTCAAAATGAACGTAATCACCACCGTACCCAACGTTTCTTACTGGGCACATACCACCAAAGGCGAAAAATTCATGATGCGCACTCCGAGCGACATGCCCGATCATAACACGCTTGACTTTATTGAAGAACCATACATAAAAGCACAGGTAATCACCAAGCCCGACTACATTGGCCCTATATTGAACTTGTGTATGGACAAAAGAGGCATCATCAAAAGCCAGAATTACCTGACGGCCGACCGGGTAGAAATGATTTTTGAAATGCCGTTGGCAGAAATTGTGTTTGACTTTTACGATAAACTCAAAACAATTTCCCGCGGATACGCTTCGTTCGATTATCACATCACTGAATTTCGCCAATCGGATCTGGTAAAAATGGACATCCTGCTCAACAGCGAACAGGTAGATGCCCTGTCTTCCCTTATTCACAGAAGCAAAGCCCATGATTTCGGAAAAAGACTCTGCGAAAAACTGAAAGAACTCCTGCCGAGACAACAATTCCAGATTGCCATTCAGGCGGCCATCGGCGCCAAAATTGTGGCCAGGGAAAATATTTCTGCCATGCGGAAGGACGTAACGGCCAAATGTTACGGAGGAGATATCTCCAGAAAGCGCAAACTGCTGGAAAAACAAAAAGAAGGCAAAAAGCGCATGCGGCAGATAGGCTCGGTAGAAGTACCCCAAACCGCCTTCCTCGCCGTATTGAAACTGGACAAGTAGCCGATTCCATTTTTTGAATCTATTTTCTATCTTCGGGCAAATCAATTTTTGTCCCCATGAATCGCCGCGATTTCGCCCGACAAACTCTTCTCACAGCAATGGCCGCGGGAGTGGCTCCATCTCTTTTGGCCAAAACCTATTTTCAGAATCCGCTCAACCGGGCAGATTTCGGAGATGATTTTCTATGGGGTGTAGCCACGGCCGCCTACCAGATTGAGGGAGCCTGGAACGCGGACGGAAAAAGCCCCTCGGTGTGGGATACGTTTACCCATAAACGCGGCAATGTAAAAAACAATGAAAACGGAGATGTAGCCTGCGATTTTTATCACCGCTATCCCGAAGATATTGCCAATATCAAATCCATGAATTTCGATGTGAACCGCTTCTCACTGGCCTGGACGAGAATCAAACCGGAAGGTATGGGAACGGTGAACCGGAAAGGCGTGGATTATTACCACCGCGTAATTGACAAGACATTGGAAAACGGGCTGCAGCCCTGGCTCACCTTATACCATTGGGACCTGCCCCAATGTCTGGAGGACAAAGGCGGATGGGCCAATCGTGACGTGGTCGGCTGGTTTTCCGAATATGTAGATTTCTGCACACGCGAGTTCGGAGACAAAGTAAAAAATTGGATGATTTTTAACGAACCTGCTGCCTTTACCGGCTTGGGATATATGGCGGGAATGCACGCCCCGGGAAAAATGGATTTCGGGAAATTCAAAAGGGCCGTACACCATGTGGTATTGTCTCAGGCCGAAGGAGGACGGATAGCCAGAAATAATGTTTCGGGCGGACAAATCGGCACCACGTTTTCAGTTTCATCCGTACATCCGAAAACACCCGCGGAAAAACACCGGAAAGCAGCAGCACGCATGGACGCCATATTCAACCGTCTATTTATAGAACCCGCGCTGGGCATGGGTTATCCTAAGGATGGCTGGAGTCATTTGAAAACCATGGAAAAATATTTTCAGCCGGGAGATGAAGAAAAAATGAAATTCGATTTCGATTTCCACGGGCTGCAGAATTACTTCCGCACGGTGAGTCAATTCAACCTGTTTCCGCCCATTATGTGGGCCAGCCAGGTTAAACCCGAAAAACTGGTAGACAGTAAAGAGGAATTGACGGACATGGGATGGGAAATTTACCCCGCGGGAATTTATGAGATGCTGAAAAAATGGAGCACTTATCCGGGAATCAAAAAAATATATGTTACCGAAAACGGATCAGCCTGGCCAGACCGGTTAGAAAACGGAGCCGTGCATGATGAAAGACGTATCCGCTTTTTTAAAGATTATCTGGAGCAGGTGCTGAAAGCCAAACGCGAGGGCGTTCCCGTTTACGGCTATTTCGTGTGGACCCTGATGGACAATTTTGAATGGGCCGAGGGTTTTCATCCCCGTTTCGGATTGGTTCATGTGGATTTTGACACCCAAAAGCGGACCATCAAAGACAGTGGACTTTGGTTTCGAGACTTTTTAGAGAGGAAATAGACGGCAATCTGAAGTTCGGATGCCGGCTAAATATCCTTCAGTTTTTCTTTTAAAGAATCGAGTTCCTCCCTCAACTTCATAATATCCTTCCTGATTACGTTATATTCCGAGGCCGGCTCGGCTACCATACTGCCGCTTTCCAACACATCCATGTAATATTCAAAAAAATTGACGTGTAAAACTTTGGATATGAGTAACAACTGATCCGTGTCGATAGATTTACGTTTAAATATGGCGTATACATTCTGCTTAGACGTATTAATCATGCGGGCAAATTCCGTAGGACCGATACGCATTTCGGACAATCTTTTCTGAATCAATTTTCCGATGTGAAATTCCATAATTCAAAAGTCACCATATCGGGGCGACTATCTGCGCAGAATTTAGCACTATTTTTTTGACTATTAGGTAATTTTTATTTGCCTTTAAGTCATTTTTTATTTTACTTTGTGCGGTAAAATCAAAAACCATGAAAAAAGCAATTTTTATCCTTTTGGCCGGAGCAGCCATTTTAAACAGCGGTTGTTTCAACCGGATCGGAAAACTGACGATGGTATCCACCCGAAACGTGGACAGTAACATGTCGGACTACGTACTTCTCTCCAAAGAGATAAAAGGCGTGGCCAAAACAAAAAAAGAAGACGCACTGGAAGTGGCTATTGACAATGCCGTAAAAAAACTGCCCACCGGAGAATTTATGAAAAACGCCATCTTCTACGTAAGCAGCACGGGAAAGAAAATAAAAGTGGTAGGCGACATCTGGGGCTATAAACCTGCCGTATCTGAAACGGTGGATAAAAACATCTCACAAAGTGTCAATGCCAAAATTGAATTTAAAATAGGAGATCGGGTTACCTTCAAAAAATTGGGCAAACTGTATGAAGGAAAAATACTGGGATTCAATGCTGATTTCGCCATTGTGGAATACAAAGATTTGTTCGGCAAAGTGGCAAAGTCTGAGTTAAAATACGAAGAACTGACCAAGCTGGGGGAGTAAAACGAAACAATGCACTAAACATAAAGCCATTGAGATAGGGTTTAAAAAAATAAATAAGCTAATTAATTACAAAGGAAGTACCTGGAAAACCCTATCTCTAAAAGATGAGAAAATTCCTTTCAGCCGCGCGCAGTATTCAGGATGGAATTTTGTACCTGTTTATCGGGCCCTTTAATGTATTATTTATTATTCCCCAGTTTTTATCAGAGGTGGAAAAAAGGATGGGAATAATACCGTTTCAGATCCCGGCCGGGGATATTGCAGGAAGGTATCTGACCTGGCTGGGAGCCGCACTGGCCATTTACTGCACCCTGCTGATGAAAATACAGGGAAAAGGGACTCCTTTGGTGAAAGAACCTCCAAAAAAAATAATGGA
>JBIJBG010000199.1:0-4248 GCA_044345355.1 Flavobacteriales bacterium | reverse complement strand
GTCAGAAACCCCATGATGTGGTCCTTAATATTAGTATTACTTGGAGAAATAATTTGGTTTGGATCCGTCTTACTTATAATATGGTTCTTTGCCTGGTTACGGATCGGTTATTTAATCATAAAAGACTATGAAGAGCCGCAACTTGCAGAACGATTCGGGGAAGAATGGAATCAATATTGCAAACGAGTTCCACGCTGGATTCCCAAAATCAGGTAACAAAATCTGGTTCTTTTATTGCTCAGAAATAGATTTGGCCAATCGGTTAAAAAGTGGAAAATGATTATTAAAGCAGAACAAATTTTAGGCATTCCCAAAATAGATTTACCTCAATTTCATTTATTCTTAGCAAATAATAACGGGACAGAACAACCTCTGAATACCTTTTTACGAAATGGTACAAATTGGCTGAATTACAATCAAATAAAAAATGAGAAGTCCGTATATAACAGATCTTATATTTTTTGTTTAATTCCATTTTATCCTGAACCTAACAAATGGTTGTTCGGCGGAATTTTCAAAATAAATAAACACCCGGATCACAAAATTGAATCAGACGATTGGCATATAGAAATGATCGGACGCCTCGTCATCGACTTTTTCCGCCATCAGGGCATGCGAAATGCATTGTATGATATTGAAAATTACTACAACGACTTTGTTGTTTCCGAAATTTTGAAGAAACCATTTGATGGCATTCATTTTCCCGGCTATGATAATTTAAAATTGGATTTCTGCGAATTCGAAACCATTTTTAAAAACCAAAAAAATGATTGGAAAAACGCATTAAGCAATGTAAAAGGCATTTACGTAATTACAGATAAATCAAACGGAAAAAAATACGTAGATACCGCCTGTGGAAATTGGGGGATTTGGGAAAAGTGGGGAATTTATTTAGGGAAAGGAAAAATGATGAACAACGAAATAACCCGACTTATTGCCGAAAAAGGGATTGAATACGCAAGGGCTTATTTTCAAGTAAGCCTTTTGGAAAAACACCACTTTCTGGTTGATGACAGCATCATTACCGAACGAAAACTCTTTTGGGAAAAAGTACTTTGGTCTAAAGTGCCTTTCGGATATAACCAAAACTAGAACAAAAAGTCGCTTACTTCTGATGCACTGAACTTCCGGCCGATACGGTACTCAGCCCGGTAAAATAATGCTGTGCCGTGGCTAAAATATCTTCGGCCGATACGGCCTGAATATGACTTGTATATGTCTCAAAAAAATCCAGCGGCAATCCATACAGCACAAGCGTCTTAAACCGATCCATAATGGCCTGCGGACCATCAAACGAACGCAGGAAAGATCCGTTGATATACGTGATTACCCGTTGTATTTCCCCGTTGTCCGCTTTCTCGCCACACAATCTGTCCACCTCGGTAAATATTTCCCTGCATGCGGACTCCGCCACTTCAGAGCCCACATCCGTGCTTATCTTCCATACGTCCGAAAAACGCATGCGGGAAAGATAGGAACTCACCCCGTAAGTATATCCGTTTTTTTCACGCAGGTTGCTCATCAGCCGGCTACCGAAATAGCCGCCCAAAAGCGTATTGGTAACCATAAAACGTGCATATTCATCCGCCTCACGCACCATAAGCCGCCTGCCGATAACCAAGGCATGCTGCACGGAATTTTCCACGGGAAAAAAGACCTTTTCCTGCGGAATAAAAGAGTCTGAAAAAGGCATGACGGCAGGCAATGTTACCTGCTCCATTTCTCCAAAAAGAGTATCCGTAAGCGTAAGCCAATCGTCGGGCGCATGACCGCTGATGAAAATCCGGAACGGGGCTTTCAGCAATTGCCGGTGGTAATCACGCGCATCATCAACATGGATTCCCTCAAAATGAACCTCGCGCAGGTAGGTTCCGTATGGACTGTCCGCACCGAAAAGAACAGAGGGAAAACGGGCCGAGGCTACGTAATCGGTCTTTTGGCTGTTGATTTGGAATGCACTCTTTTTGGCATCCAGCCAAACCGAAAACTCTTCTTCGGGGTAAACTGCCTCAAAAAAGAGCTCAGCCAAGATGGGCAACACGTCAGAAAAAAAACGCCTGAGCGTGAATAACCGCAGCGTAATTTCATCCCTGCCCGAATCTGCGGAAAAATAAGAACCGTAGTAGTCCAGGGCCTCATTAATCTGGTAACCCGTTTTTTTAGCCGTTCCCTTATTCAGCAGTTCGGCACAAGCCGCCGACTGAAGTACTTTTTGGGCAAAAACAGAACCGGAATCAAACACCCATTCCATTTTCAGGGTTTCTGTTTCGGGCGAAAATACCGAGTACACATGAACCCCATTTTTAAGTGTGTATTGCTGAGGCAGGGAAAAATGTGGCAACTCAAACGCTTTCTTCATCGGTCCCTGCGCGTACATTCCTTCATTCATGATTCTTTGGAAGCTTGGTATAACATGGTGTTGGATTTCCCGGGCGCAAAAACCGCGGCGGCACAAAGAAGCGAATCGGGCGTTACGGCTGCATAGTATTCCTCCTCGGTGGTTATAAGCTCCGCACTGCCTATTAACTCAAACGCGCATAGTTTGGTGGCTTTGGACATGATGCTGTCGTTTTCAAAAGCACGGCCCGTAAGCATTTTATTGCGGATTTTTTCCAACTCGCGCAACTCAGCCCCTTCCTGCCTGAAGCGATCCAATTCTTCCCACACGGCTTTTTCGGCACGATCGAACGACACTCCCGGAGCCAGCCGCCCGGAAATAACCAGCAATCCCGGATCCAACGAACCGAGCACATAAGCACCCGTTTGGGTAAAAAGCCTTTTCTTAAGCACAAGCGCCTGATACAGACGCGAAGTTTCTCCCGAACCGAGCATATCGGAAATTAAATCCGCTTCAGCGTATCCCACGGCGCGGTAGGCCGGACAGGGAAAAGCCAACATAAGCAAATCCTGCGGCACGGGCCTCTTGAGTTCAATGCGTCTAGCACCCGTCTGTTCGGGCTCCTGAGCCAATTTCCGGCGGGGAGCTGATCCGCCGGGGAGAGATCCAAACCATTTTTCGCTCTGGGCAAAAACCTCATCGGGATGCACATTCCCCGCCACGCAAAGAATGGCATTGGACGGGCGGTAGTATTTTTCATGAAAAGCGCGCACCTCCTCAAGGGTAGCATCGGCCACATGATCTGTATTTTTGCCGATGGTAGGCCATTGATACGGGTGTACGGTAAAGGTCAATTTGCGCAGTTCGGCCCATACATCCCCATAGGGTTGATTGAGATACCGCTCCTTAAATTCCTCAATGACCACCTTTTTTTGAATATCCAGTTTTTCTTGTGTAATCTCCAAAAAGCCCATGCGGTCTGCTTCCAGCCATAGACCGGTTTCCGTATTGCCGGCGGGAAGGGAAATGTAATAATTGGTGATATCGTTGCTGGTAAAGGCATTGTTGGTTCCTCCGGCTTCCTGCACGTGTTTATCGAAATGTTTCACGTGCCGGGTACCTTCAAACATGAGGTGCTCAAACAGGTGGGCAAATCCGGTGCGTTCGGGGTTTTCATCCCGTGCCCCCACGTCGTAGAGTACATTCACCACACTGAGCGCGGTATTCCGGTCAGGATGCACGATGACGCGCAACCCGTTAGATAAAGTGGTTTTTTCGATGTGCATGATACAACACGTTCAACTTTAACAATTACGGCAACTGATACCAAATGAAAACTTCACCAATCAGTACGCCCTCGCATTTTTCCCCTCCACAAAATTCATGAGCGCGCGATTGCTCACGCGCATACCGCCCGGGGTGGGGTAATCCCCCGTAAAATACCAGTCGCCCAGATTCAACGGACAGGCTTTATGTAAATCATCCACGGTCTGATACACTACAGACACTTTGGCCTGCACATCGGGCGGAGAAACCAATTCGGCTATCTTATCTGAAATTTCTTCATCGGTGAAGGGCGCATAAATGGCCTTGGCGCAATTTTTCGTATGCAGCAGGCCCTGCTTTTCCAAGGCTTTCGCTTCTGCGTAGGCATCGGTAAGTACATACCACATCCCGCGTTCTTCAAGTAAGGCCGTGGCCGCCTTAAAGGCGATAAAATCCTGAATTTTGGCCATATCTATGCCATAACAGTCGGGATAGCGGATTTGGGGCGCCGAGGACACGATAACTATCTGTTTGGGATGAAGGCGGTCCAACATACGGATGATACTCTTCTTCAACGTGGTTCCGCGTACGATGCTGTCATCAATCACCACCACGCTGTCCACACCGGGTTTCACGGTACCGTA
>JBIJBG010000134.1:0-5950 GCA_044345355.1 Flavobacteriales bacterium | reverse complement strand
ATTTCCTCCTGCACCGAATTCACCATATACAAACCGAAAGGCAGTTTCTTTTTACTTTCCTTGACAAGCCTTGCCACCTCGGCAATCATAAAACCTCCGATTCGGTTGTCCAAAGCGCGGCCCGTAAGGTATTTTTGATTGAGATAAGTAACTTCATCCTGATAGGTAATCACACACCCCACGTGAATCCCCATTTTAAGCACTTCTTCTTTATTTTCGGCACCTACGTCTATGGTTATATTCCGAAGGGAAGGAGCTTCCTCTTTTTCGGGCTTACGCACATGAATGGCAGGCCATCCGAACACGCCTTCTACGGGGCCTTTTTTGGTATGGATGTTCACCCGCATGGAAGGTGCAATCTGATGATCAGATCCTCCGTTACGGATTACGTGAATAAGTCCTTTATCAGAAATATAATTAACAAACCAGGAAATTTCATCAGCATGAGCCTCGATGGCTAAGCGGTAAGGCGCTTCAGGATTAATTACCGTAACCGCATTCCCGTAAACGTCGGTAAAGTGAGTATCCGTGTAGGGCTTCAAATAATCCAGCCACAATCGTTGCCCCCCTGCCTCAAAACCGGTGGGTGATGCATTATTCAGATAGGATTCCAAAAAACTACGGCTCTGCTTTCTCATCGGTTTGAAAAATTAAGCATCCATCAGCGAAAGTTGAAACCGGTAAAACTCCATCACCGGATTAGCCAGCAGCTTAGAACAGGCTTGTTCTACGACCATGCGTGCCTGTTCCTCGGAATCAGCTTCCACCTTCATGGCTACGTGCTTACCTACGCGAACTTCCGAAAGGGAATCGAGCCCCATGTTTTTGAGTCCGCTTCCCACTGCTTTTCCCTGAGGATCCAACAGAGCCTCCAGGGGCATCACGTCTATTTCAGCTTTGAAAATCATTTTTTTTGAAAAAATAAATGAATGAAAATAAAAAATAGGCCGGAAGAATAAACAGACCTGCGGCAAATTTAATTAAAACCACCGAGAGCAAGGAAAGAAAAATAAAAATGAATAAAAGCCAATCCCTTCTCCCGAAAGGACCCTTAAATTTTAAGGCTATCAACTTAACGGGAGCAATGAGTAATAAAGACAAAACACCGGCAGCAATGGGAATCAAATACTTAATTAAATGGGGATCCATGGGATGGGCATACAAAAAGTTCACCGTGGAGGCAATAAACAAACCATTGGACGGAGTTGCCAATCCGCGAAAGTGATCTGTCTGCTTATCATCCAAATTAAACATGGCGAGACGGAAAGCAGAAAACACGGGAATGGAAAAAATCAGGTAGGCCGGCCAACCGGTTTCTACTGAAGACAATTGATAATAACGGAATAATAACAAGCCCGGCAAAACACCGAATGTAACCACATCGGCCAGGGAATCCAACTCTTTTCCCAAAGGCGAGGAAACCTTGAGGCGGCGGGCCGTAAACCCGTCAAAAAAATCCAGAACGGCCGAAACCATCATGCAAAAAAACGCTTCAAGCGGGGCATCCGTAAAAACGAAAGTAATGCCCACCATCCCGAAAAAAAGATTGCCCGCTGTGAGGGAATTTGGAATATGTTCTTTAATTTTTTTCCACATAAACAACGTCAAATTAACAAAGATGATGGCAATCTTAATCCATTCGACTGAAAAAAAAGGCAAAATTGGTTGAAAACAAGCGCTACGAAAAAAAACTCGCGTATTTTTGACGAAATGTTTAAACTCAACAAAAACAAGGTATTCATTCTGCTTTTTCCGGCATTGAGCATAAGCGGCAATGCGCAGATAAACAAATACACGAATGCCTATCTGGATATAGGTGTGGGGGCGAGGGCATTAGGCCTTTCCAATGCCTTTACCCATCTTTCAGATGACGCAACATCTCTTTATTGGAATCCGGCAGGATTGGCTAATTTGCGCAATTCCGCAGAATTAAGCCTGATGCATAACGAACATTTCGGCGGTATCGTCAAGTATGATTTCGGAGGTCTGGGTATCAAAATCAACGAAAAAAGCGGATTGGGAATCGGTATCATCCGCAGTGGGGTGGATAATATTCCCAATACATTGGAGCTCATGGATTCAGAAGGAAATATCAATTATGACCGCATCACCTCCTTTTCCGTTGCCGACTATGCAGTCATGATCGGTTACGCCCGTAGGATTGAAAAATGGGGCCTGAGCTACGGAATCAATGCCAAAGTGCTTCACCGTAACATAGGGCCATTCGGAAAAGGATGGGGCTTCGGAATAGATGCCGGAGTTCAATATGCCAGGAAAAATGTGTTGGCCGGTCTTATGTTGCGCGATATTTCCACCACGGTAACCAATTTTACCTACAATACGGAACAATTCGAGGATGTTTTTGCCGCAACAGGAAACGAAATATTGCGCAAATCATCTGAATTGGCACTGCCCAAAATTGCCCTCGCGGGAGGATATCAAATTCACTTTGACAAAAAGAAACGCTTTCACATCACCCCCTCTGCCGAATTGCTATTCACCACAGACGGCCGAAGAAATACGCCTATTTCCTGGGATCCGATTTCCATAGATCCACGATTTGGCATGGAAGTCGGTTACAAAGACATCATTTACCTGCGTGGGGGCTGCGGGCAGATACAACGGATGGAAGAAACCCCCGATAAAAAAGTGTGGCTGGTAAAACCCAACATAGGAGCCGGTTTTCGCATTAAAACCGTACATGTTGATTATGCACTTGCTTCCATTGGTGACCGGTCCGTATTTTTATTTTCCCACGTTTTTTCCCTTCGGATTGGATTTAATGTGAAGAAAAAAACAAAAACAACCACAAATCAACCTCCCAAACCATGAAGAAGCTTATCTACACCCTGTTGTTCTTTTGCCTTATTCCTATGGCGAAGGCACAGGTCAATTATGGGAATGAATGGATTGATCCGGAATTATTCTACTACAAGATTCCCGTAACCAATGAAGGTGTTCACAGAGTGAGTTATGCCTCGCTTCAAAGTGCGGGTTTCCCGGTGAATGCGGATCCGCGCAGTTTTAAGATGTTTGCGCGGGGGGCTGAAATCCCCATTTGGGTGCAGGGTGAATCAGACGGAGTTTTTGCACAAAATGAATTTATCGAATTTGTAGGTGTTCCTTCTTGGGGAGAGTTGGACAGTTTGTTATATAACGAGCCCGGTTCACGCATCAACAGCCGATTCGGTCTTTATTCTGATTCATTGCATTATTTCCTCACGGCGAGCAACCAAATTACCGGAAATAAACGATTTTCTCTCGAAAGCGACCAAAATTCATCTGCGTACACCCCCGCTCCTTTCTACTGGGCCAAAATAGGCATCAGTTATAACAATACCTACAACAACGGCCGCTCTTACGAGGGGAATACGCAAGATCCCTTTTATATTCCAGGCGAAGGATATGCGCAAATTTTCAACGGTGCGGCAACCGTAAATCATCCTTGGAGTGGAGTTATGGCCTCTCTGCAAAGCACCATTTACACCGCAGGTCCCGACGCCCGCCTTTCCGTTCGTATGGCGGGGGCTAACGATCCGTCGAATGCCGGAAATTTTGATCACCGATATATAATTACCTTCGGAAATGCAGTAGTTGATTCCTCCATCGCAAATTTTGGTTTTGCCCTTTTTAACCTTACCAGCAGTGCCGCCGCATTGCAGGCTTCACCTTCCTCTTTCATCATACAGATGCTTACCACTTATGCATCAAACACACGAAATGCATTGGGGATTGTTTCTGCTGAAATCCCCCAAACCTTCAATTTAGGGAATCGGATACGTCATACGCTTTATATACCCGACAATCCAACGGCATCAAAATATGCATTAACCATTTCCGGATTTAACTCCCAAAATACCCCGGTAAGGATGTATGATATTACCAACTCCCGCCGAATCAACATGCAGGGTTCAGGTACTAACTGGAGCGGTGTTCTATCAAACGGAAATGGCATAAAAAACTGTTATATCAGCAGCGATGCCGCATTGTATAATGTAAACACAATTTCACCTGTTAAATTTAGTGATTCCCCGCTTGGCAAGTTTAAAGACTTTAAGAACACCTACCGGGACTATAATTACATTATTGTTACGGTATCTTCATTTTGGAGTCAGGCCCAAAATTATGCCGCTTTTCGTCAGCTCAGCGGCTACAATGTTCTATTGGCAGATGCCGAACAGCTCTATTACCAATTTGGTTTCGGAATTCCCAAGCATCCTGCCGCGATTAAAAATTTTCTTCGCTTTGCCACGGACAACTGGGAACAAAAGCCCGAATTTCTCTTCATCATTGGAAAAGCTTATTTTCCTGCAACGGCCAGATCAAATGCCTCCATATATTCTGCAGTTACGGTGCCCGCCATCGGTACTCCTCCGGCAGATATGCTATACGGGTATAATATACGGGGTAATAACAGACAAGATATTTCCGTCGGACGTCTGAGTGCGGTAAACGGACAGCAGGTTAGTGATTACCTGCAAAAGGTGATGGAACAGGAAGTGAATGCCGCACAACCCTTCACGAAAAATATTCTGCATTTCGGCGGTGGTGGCTCCCAACAGGAAAATCAAATTTTAGCCGGTTACCTGAATGGATTTAAAGAAACAATAGAAGACACTTTATACGGCGGAAAAGTAAATACATTTCTTAAAAATTCCAACGTTCCTTTCCAAAATACGCTGGCCGATTCCGTGCGTAACAGCATCAACCGTGGAGTAGCCCTGATGACTTTCTTCGGGCACGCCTCAGGTACCGGATTCGATGTATACGTAGATGAACCTTCCGAATATGCGAATCGGGGAAAATACCCGCTGATGATTGCCAACTCCTGCTTTTCAGGTGATTTATTTCAAGGATATCAAACCACATCGGAAAAATTTGTGCTTCAACCCAGACTGGGCGCATGGGGATTTATAGCCACCGTGTCGACCGGGGTTCCCCCTTTTATGAATCTGTATACAGGAACCCTTTATCAACACATGAGTTATAAAAGCTACGGAAAACCGGTGGGCATCTGTATGAAAAACACCTCGAATGAATTGTATGATTTATACGGTGATAATGCTTTTGTTCGCATCGTAGCGGCTGAAATGACCCTGCACGGAGACCCTGCAGGGCGTATAAATGATTTACGAAAACCGGACCTTGCCGTCAGCGAACCTTCCGTATCTTTTGAACCGGGAACCGTCACTACAGACCTTGATTCGCTCAATGTTCAAGTGGTTATATCCAATTTAGGAAGAACATTTACCGATTCATTCAATGTGGAAATTGTTCGGAAATATGCCAAATTCGGTAAAGCAGATGACGTTTACAACCTGCTTCTTCCACCGGTCAATTACCTTGACACCATCAGCGTGCGAATGCCGGTTGATCGGGTAAACGGTACGGGACTTAATTTTGTCTCCGTTTCTCTTGACCCTCAAAACGTGATTGATGAGCTTACCAATACGAATAACAACCTCACCAAAACGCTTTTCATCAGTACAGGTGAAATCTTACCTGTATATCCCGGTGAATTTGCCGTGATTCCAAACAACAAAACCTGGCTCAGAGCAACTACCGGAGACCCCTTTGCACCTGAAAAAAAATACAAGTTCGAAATAGATACCACTGATTTATTTAACAGCCCATTTAAATTAGACACCATCATTCAGCAAACCGGCGGAGTTGTAAAATGGATACCCTCCATCACACTTACGGACAGCATGGTTTATTTCTGGAGAACGGGAGTAGATTCAGCCAATTCCGGAAATTTCTACCGTTGGAAAGAAAGTTCATTTCAGCATATCGCAGGTAAACGCGGATGGGGCCAGGATCACTTTTTTCAATTCAAAGACAATTTTTACGACTTTATCAATTATAACAGACCTCAACGGAAATTTGATTTCGTACCCAACCAAAAAGCATTACGCATTCAAACCTATGGAAACACCAGCAGTCCTACCAC
>JBIJBG010000167.1:0-5053 GCA_044345355.1 Flavobacteriales bacterium | reverse complement strand
AACCACTCCATCAATCCATGTTTTCGTCATTGACCCGATAACTCTTTTACCTTGGGGAAGCAATTGCAATGGTTTCAACCCGGCCAACAGTTTCGGAAATGCAAATGATTTTTGCGCATGCAGACAACGTGTGGAAAACTATTTTATTTTCAGACAGACCAATGCCGCACAGAGAGCCAATCTGATTAACTTTCTTTCTCTAATTCCAACGGGCTACTACATCGGTATTTACACCGTGGTCAATAGCCAATTTCAGAACTTCAACTCATCCGAATTAGCCGTATTCTCCTCTTTAGGTGCCGATTCAGTGGCTTCCCTCGCCTCAGGATCCGTCAATAAACCCTGGGCATTTTTTACCAGGAAAGGTTTTCCGGCTACCAAAGTGGAAAAAGTGGGTCCATTGGCCAACAGTAAAGTAATTCTGGATGCCGTTTTGGAAAACGACTGGATATTCGGAAATATCGGTTCTCCACTCATCGGCCCGGCTTCATCCTGGGGCAGTTTTCATTACGATTCCGAGGCCCTGGAAATACCGGACGATGACTCGGTGAGCGTCGATATCATCGGTGTTTCCGGAGGGGGAGCAGAAAGTATGCTCATTTCGGCCGTTCCTCTATCACAACCCGAGGTGCTCAATCTTGGGGATCTGATAGACGCGCAACAATATCCCTATCTGAAATTACGCTTTTTCACCCGCGACAATACCAATCAAACACCTTCCCAACTAAACCGTTGGCACGTGTTGTACGAAGGTGTACCGGAGGCTGCGCTGAATCCGTCTTACTCCTATTACTTGGATGATGATACCCTGCAGCAGGGAAAAACCCTGTCCATCTCTACCGCCATTGAAAATATAGGTGATCATCCCATGGACAGCCTTTGGATACGGTATTTTATCATCAATCAGTCAAATCAAATTACCTCCTTCTTCAAAAAGGCCGACTCACTTCGGGTAAATGCTTTCATAACAGACACATTCACCGTTTCAAACCTCAGCTTCCCCGGCAAAAATGCGCTTTGGATTGAAGCCAACCCCATCAACCATCCCCAGTATCAGAGAGAACAATACCACTTTAATAATTTGGGGGAGAGAACCTTTTTTACCACGGGAGACAAGATTAATCCACTGCTTGAAGTTATGTTTGACGGTGCCAGAATTCTTGACGGAGAAATTGTCTCGGCAAAACCGATGATTGAAATTAAATTAAAGGACGAAAACCCCATTCTGATACTCACCGATACCACCGCCTTTGATGTATTCCTCCAAACTCCCGGACAGTCCACTCCCAAACGGATTTCGTTGGGCGCAGAAAACATCACATTTTATCCGGCCACGGAAAATCAAAATCTGGCCCGTCTGGAATATCGGGCAGACTTCAGCGCGCAGGACGGAAAATATAAATTGATGGTACGTGCCAGAGACGCCAGCAACAATTCATCCGGTAAGGGTTCGGGAGATTTTGACTATGTCATTTCCTTTGAGGTAGTCAATGCCCAAACCATCACCGAAGTACTCAACTATCCCAACCCCTTCTCCACCTCTACGAGATTTGTATTTACGCTAACCGGAACAGACGTGCCCGATTTTATGAAAATTCAAATCTTTACGATTGACGGACGCATCGTGCGGGAAATCTTCATGCATGAACTCGGGCCCATACGCATAGGAAAAAACATCACCGAATTTGCCTGGGACGGAACGGATGAATTCGGCGACAAGCTGGCTTCCGGAGTTTATATGTACCGCGTGTTCACTAAAGACGACGGGGAAACGGTTGAAAAATCAGCCACTTCCGCAGATCGCTTTTTCAAAAAAGGATTCGGTAAGATGTATCTGATGAGGTAATAAAATAAAGAGCAAGGATTAAAGACAAAGGATTAAAAATGGCTTACTAATGGAATCCCGGAAAGTGCAGGACTGAAAAATGGTAATGGAATAAACGCGTATATCGACTTAAAAACTTTAGCGAATCAGCGTAACGGATCCTTCCAGAAAGTAATCTTTGGTTTCTTCAAACGCCCTATACCTGATTCGATATACATAAGAACCCTGCGGCAAATCTTCAAATGCATTGAATAATTTCCCGTTCCAATAGCGGAACAGATCATCGCTCTGAAATACGATGCCGCCCCACCTGTCATAAACAGTCAACCGGTAATCCGCTATCCATGACAAACTCGGTTCGAATAATTCATTGATGAAATCACCGTTTGGCGTAAACGTATTCGGAATAAATATTTCCGGCAGGGGCCGGATGATAAACTCGCGGGATAGTGAATCTATACATCCGAATCCGGAAGTAACCACCTGCATAATGGTAAATACTCCACTCCCCTGAATGGAAGCGGTAAAACTGCAGTCATTCCAAGCCTCACCCGTGTTTAGATAATAAAGACATTGCGAACTTTGAAGAGCTTCACTGCTCACGGTAATGACGGGATCCGTAGTGGTGAGCTCGTAATCCTGCAGCGTAAACCCGGCCACAGGCTGCGGATATACCACAATAAATGCGGGCTTCGTTTCCGTATCCGTGCATCCGTTGGCATCCGTCACGGTAAGGGTGATATCGTAACTGCCCGGGTCAGGATAAATAACTACCGGACTTAAATCGTCCGAGATAAATCCCGCTCCTAAATTCCAATCTGCGGTATAAGTCCCGAATGATTGGGTCGTATTGAAAAATTTCACTTCGACAGGCTGACAACCTTGTGTGGGATTAGCCGTAAAATCAGCCACCGGCATCGGAAATACGGTTATGGAAACCACGGAAGGAGAACTCACGCAATTGTTCTCGGTCACCACCAGCGAAATCTCAAAGCTTCCTGCAGCATCCCAGGTTATTCCCGAAGGACTTTGAAGCGAAGACGTTGGGGTACCGGCACCCTGAAAAGACCATTGAAAAAGCGTGCCCGGAGCGTACGTGGTATTCGGTGAAAAATTGAAGGAATTCCCCGTAAGGCATTGGGCAGAAGTATTCACAGTGAAATCGGCGGGCGGATTCAGGAAAAAAGTGACCTGGGCGGTATCCCGTGCCGTACAACCGTCCAATTCCGCTTCCACCCAATACGAACCCGTAGTGGTAACCGTGATGGATTGTCCTGAAGTATTGTTGCTCCAAACGGTCACATTTCCGTTTGTCTGTGCCGTAAGCGTTACCGAGGATCCCACGCAACTCTGCTGGTCGGGACCGAGCGTAATCTGAGGGAGTGGTTTTACAAAAAGATCGGTAGTGACCAAGCTATCGCACCCGTTCACAGACTGGTATAAATCCTGGTAAGTTCCGCCCTGGGTTTGATTGGCCCCGCCTAAGAATGCACTTTGCCCCTGGCAGATGGTATCGTAGGCCTGAACGGTATATTGGTTGACCATGGCCACGGAAACCACATTACTTTCCCCAAAACAGCCATTCAGCGTGTAAGTGAGCGAATAATCGCCCTGCTCCGCAGGTGTTGATGCATTTACTGCAAACACGTTGCCTCCGCCCTGGGGAGCGCCGGAGCCCGGATTTGTCCAAGTATATACGGCCCCTGCAATGGCCGGAGCTGAAACCGTAAAATCACTGCCCAGGCAAACCTGTGCCGGCGCTGTGAGTGTGAGCGGTACCAGACCGGGATCCACGGTTATATTTACAGGAGGACGATTGCAGCCTTCAAAGGATGCCGTGAGTATGTATATGCCCGAATTGGCATTGGTAGGATCGGCAATAAACAACGGATTTCCGGCAGATGTTCCGCCGCCGGGAAAACTCCAATTGTAAGTGGCACCGGGTAAATTATTTGCCGTGAGAATCAAAGAATCCAAACCGAGACAAAGTGCATCATTATCAGAAGCCGTAATCGCTTGATTAAATGTTGCCGGAGGAATTTGATTGTACAAAGCACTTACTTCCGCGGCGGTAATAACCCGGTTATAAATCCGGATATCATCCAGCCGGCCCAACCCGTAATACAAATCATTCAACGGATTCCACACATTCACACCCCCGCCGAATACCAACGGACGCGTATTGGGCGTAAGCGGGTTCACGCGTGGCCATTGCCCCATGTACACATTGTTGAGATAATGCTGGATATGGGTGGCATTCAGCATAAACACCGCATGGTACCAAACCCCCGGCTGAATGGTGGAAATACTCTGATCAAAAACTCCCGGATTCAGCGAATTTCCGTTCACGATCCGGTACCAGAGCATAAGAGTGGAATCAGCTTCCTTACGCATGAAAATATGCCAGCCCGTGTTGGCAGGGCCGTTCTGGTAATCAAGCTTGCTGACGATGTAACGTTCCTTGGTGCCTACGGGAAGATTACAAACCTGAAACCAAAAGGAAATGCTCATCCGGTCCGTGGGAAAATTAAAACTGGCGGAATTAGGCACAACGATATTGCTGTTTACCCCGTTGAATTCATAGCAGGCATTCGGATTCCCCCCACGGTCTGTGCGGAGAACGGTTCCGTTGACTGCGCCGTTGTTGCCGTTTCCCGAAGCATCGTCGGCATTTCCCGAAAAATCATACTGGGCCATCAGGCCGTTGGTCAGATTCACCTGGGCCCCGGCATTTAAGGCAAAGATGACAAGTGCGGATATTAAAAAACTCGTTCTCACGCGGCAAAAGCGATGCGAATTTACGAAAGCAACGTAAACCAATCCACAAATAATCTTAAAACTCAATCGCATAAATCAAAGGGCGGGAAGGAGCGGCATCATTTTCAAAGGGCGCTACCTGCAATTCGAGGAGGTAAAAACCATCTTTCACCTCCTCGGGCACATAAATCAACTCCGTAATGGTCTTATGTTCCAGGCAGTCATCCGGCAAACCCCAAAACGCTTTATGGGCCATGAGCATCCCCCCGTCCGACTCCCGATCCACGGAAGGCAGATCGGTGAGAAAATGACTCACTCCGGCGGCAGACAGATACCGCATAATCTCATGGTGTACATAAGGTGGATTGGCACCCGAGTGATTTGCATTCTTTTTGTCGGGTCCGTTGGGCAATGTTCTTAAAATGACCGCCTCAATTCCTTCCCCCGGTAAAAAAAACTCCTTAAATGAAG
>JBIJBG010000045.1:0-12064 GCA_044345355.1 Flavobacteriales bacterium | reverse complement strand
AAACAGCAGGCGGAATTTGAAAAAAAGACGGGCGGCGAAAAACCCGGCGGCAAAGGAAACCGCCATGAGAATGAGCAACAGCTCCGGACTGAATATCCAATGTCCGTCCCAACCCGTGCGGAACTCATAAAAACCAAGCCAAACTAGGGCTGAGAGAAACGAAAAGGCTACCCCCGCGCGCAGGTTTCCGATTTCATACTCATCCGAATACGGAACAAACACGGGGACAATTTCACCGGAGATGCGCTCTTCGGCCCGCTTTACCGCCTGTTCGATCCGGTTAAGCTCCTCCGGGCTGAATAAAGAAGATGGGCTCATCATGTATTGCGTTTATCCGCAAAGTAACCAATTTCAAATTAACCGTGCACGTCCAATTCGACGATTGGCTCAAAAAGTGCGAGGGAATGAAAAGCAACATTTTGTTGATTCAGCCGTTCCATCAACCGGGGCAATACATAACTCAGGTGTTTTGAAGCCCTGGGCTGATCGTGAAAAACCACCAGGGATCCGTTGCGCACCTTTTTTAAGGCCGATTCCAAAAGCAGTTCGGATGGCTTATCCTGTCTGTAATCTTCCGTAATCACATCCCACAGGGCAATCCGGTTTTTTTTGCGCAACGCCTTATACAGCGAAGGTGTCAGATACCCGTACGGCGGCCTGAAAAGCCGGGAACCGGTAATCAACGCGCCTTTTTCGGCGTCGTTCAGATAGCTTTCCGCGCTTACTTTTCCGGCTTTCAGGTGGCTGTATCCGTGATTGGCCACATGATGCCCCGCTCCGCGGATTTGCGCCAACCCGTCCGGATTTTTTTCGGCCTGCATGCCTGTGACGAAAAAAGTAGCCTTGGCTCCGAAATCGTGCAGGCAACGTAGCACAAATTCCGTTTCCGCGGGATGGGGTCCGTCGTCGAACGTGAGGTAAACCGAAGGTTGTTTTTCCGATTCGGAAGGAATGCGAAACAGCATATCGGGAAACAGATGCCGAAGCACATCCGGTGTGCGGGGAATCATCATATCAATAATTCCGATCCACCGTAAATTTAACCAAATCTTCCAGCGAATTCCGGTACACGCTCTCCGGCAGATTCTGGAGAATGCCAAGCGCTTCATTTTTAATTTCATGCATCCGCTTTTCGGCGTAGGCAATGCCGCCCGATTGCTTAACAAATGCAATCACCTCGGCCACTTTTTCCGGATCGTTGTTGTTGTTTTTTACCGTGCGGATGATTCGCCTTTTTTCAGCACCCGAGGCCATGTTCAGCGCATAAATGAGGGGAAGCGTCATTTTTTGCTCTTTGATGTCTATACCGGCCGGTTTTCCGATGAGCGATGAATTTTCATAATCGAACAAATCATCCTTAATTTGAAAAGCGATGCCCGTTTTTTCGCCAAAGAGACGCATTTGTTTCACTACCGGATCATCGGCACCCGCGGCAAAAGCACCGCATTCGCAGCAGGAGGCGATCAGGGAAGCCGTTTTCCGGCGGATGATTTCAAAATAAACCTCCTCGGTAATGTCGAGGCGGCGGGCTTTTTCAATCTGCAGCAACTCGCCTTCGCTCATCAGGCGCACGGCATCGGAAGTAATCCGCAATAACTCAAAGTCGTTATTTTCCACGGAGAGCAGCAGCCCTTTGGAGAGCAGAAAATCGCCTACCAGCACGGCAATTTTATTTTTCCATAAGGCATTGATGGAAAAAAATCCCCGGCGCTCCAGCGAATCATCCACCACATCGTCGTGCACGAGGGTGGCCGTATGAAGCAGTTCAATCAGCGAAGCGGCACGGTACACCGAATCATTAAAATGACCGACCGCTCCCGCAGTAAGGAAAACAAAAAGAGGCCTTACCTGCTTGCCTTTGCGCTTCACGATGTAGCGGGTAATTTTATCGAGCAGGGGTACGGACGTGTTCATGGAACTTTTGAATTTGGATTCAAAAATTTCCATGTGTTCCCGCACGGGTTCCTGTATTTTCTTCAGATTGGTCAAGTGCTCAAAGTTAATAAACCGCCGACAGCCCGAAAAGGTTTCACCAAAAATTGCCACTTTTGACGCCGAAACCGTGGAACACAAAAAGCATATATGGGTATTTGCCTCCGGCAGCGGCACCAATGCCGCCCGACTCTTCCGGTATTTTAAGGGCCACGAAAACTTGTATATTTCCGGGTTGTTCACCAACCGTCTTTCATCGGGCGCAGCCGATTTGGCGAGGGAAGCGGACATTCCCGTTTTCTTTCTTTCGGATGCGGAAGTCAACGAGCCCGGAGCGTTGCTTGCGTTGCTGAAAAAAGAAAACGTACAGGGCATCATGCTGGCCGGATTTCTGCGGAAAATTCCCGATGATGTGGTGGACGCTTTTCCGGAACAGATCATCAACATACACCCTTCGCTTCTGCCCGCCTTCGGCGGAAAAGGCATGTACGGCATGCACGTGCACCGCGCCGTAAAAGAAAGCGGAGTAACCGAAACGGGAATTACCGTTCATTTGGTGAACCGCGTGTATGATGAGGGCCGCATTCTGTCTCAACATAAAATCTCCATAACCCCCGAAGATACGCCCGAATCCATCGCCGCCAGGGTGCAGACCTTGGAGCACACCCATTTTGCTCCGGTTTGTGATGCCTATTTTTCGGAAATTTTCGGCCATTAGTCGAATTTATTTTTACCCATAAGCCGTTTTTCTGAGTTCTCCTCATTTAATTCAACAAAACAAGCTTAACAATTATGTGCTAAGTTGATTTAGCGATTTCTTAGGTTACTACAACTTCATGGTGATAGGAGCAGAAGGCACCGGAATTCAAGGCGGGTAAATTTAAAATTCACTCCGATCTTATACTCCTAAATACGTTATTGCTGTTCAGAGTTTGAAGATTAATCTGCCGGCGGCCTCGGATTTGTCGGCGGGGCACCCACACGGCGAAAAATCCGTAAAAAGGATGGGTCAAAAGGCACCGCAAGGGCCGGCTTCCCATCCTTTAGGATTTGAGACGGATGTGGGTCGCCAAAAATCCGCAGCCTTGATTTTTTTGATTCTTTTTTCATCAAGGAAAAAAGAATGCCTTGCGGCGAGCAATGAAAATATAATTTTAATTCTATATATGACAGAAATACAAATGCCTTATGGCAACAAATGTGTTGCTAAAGTCATCGTAATTATACCTCTTTTGGACCTCTGCATAAAAATTAAAAATAAAGTTTACAAGTCAGAATCACACCCATTTTGCTCCGGTTTGTGACGCCTATTTTTCGGAAATATTCGGCCATTAGTCGAATTTATTTTCACCCGAAAACCCTTTTTAGCACCTTTGCCTCATTCATCAATACAATTGAACATATCATGAAAAAAGCAGCCATTTTCTTTTTGCCCCTCTTTCTTGCCTTCGGCGCAAATGCCCAATCTCTGGACGAAATCGTGCAGTCCTACGCCGAAGTAAACGGCAGTGCGGCACAATGGGAAAAAGTACAAACCCTCACCATGAAAGGGGAGTTTTCCCAGTCAGGCATGAGTTTCCCCTTATACACCGTTATTTCCCGCCCTTCAAAAATTTACACGGAAATCAGCGTAATGGGACAGACCATCAAACAGGGATTTGACGGCACCCAGGCGTGGATGGTGAACCCGATGATGGGCAAAACCACTGCCGAACTCATGAGCGAGGAAGATGCCAAAGACATTAAAGACCAGGCCGAGTTTGATGACGAACTCCTTTCCTATAAAGAGAAAGGTCACAAAGTGGAGCTTTTGGGAACCGAGGATGTGGAAGGAACCTCCTGCTTCAAAATAAAAGTAGAAAAGAAAAACGGAGACCAGGTGACCAAATTCATTGACAAGGAAAGTTTTCTGCAGGTAATGGCCCGTACCATTTCTTCCAACCCACAGATGAAAGATGCCGTGGTGGAAACCTATTTCAGCGATTACAAAGAAATCGGTAACGGCCTGCTCATGTGGCATTCCATGAAAACCAAAATAAGCGGAAACGAGGCAGGCGCCATGACGATAAAATCCGTGGAACTGAACGTGCCCGTAAAAGAAACCGTTTTCGCCTTCCCCAAATAATTCACGGCCCGCTTCGGCGGGCTTTTTTATTGCCAAATCGTATGAGAAAAATTCTGTTTCTTTCGTTTCCCCTTTTGACTTTTTTGGGTGCGCTCAGCGCGCAGAATACCGACCTGAAAGGCAGTGCCCTTTTCGGAGCCGTGAAAGCCCGCAGCATAGGTCCGGCAGGCATGAGCGGACGCGTGGCCGATCTGGCCGTGGTAAACGATGATCCCTCGGTGATTTATGTGGGGGCCGCCGGCGGCGGTATTTGGAAAACGACAAACGGAGGTGCTTCCTTCCAACCCATTTTCGATAAATACCCGCAATCCATCGGAAAAATAACCATAGACCAAAAACGCCCCGATACTGTGTGGGTAGGCACGGGAGAACCCTGGACACGGAACAGCGTGTCCTACGGCAACGGCATCTACGTTTCCGTAAACGGCGGGCGTGACTGGCAACACAAAGGCCTTGAATTATCCGAACGGATCGGAGACATCGCCATACATCCCGCCAAGCCAGAAACCGTGTATGTTTCCGTACTCGGCAGCCTGTGGAAACCAAGCAAGGACAGAGGTTTGTACCGCACCACCGATTTCGGCAAAACCTGGGAAAAAATACTCTACGTGAATGAAAATACCGGATGCACCAACGTCATCATTGATCCGCAGGAGCCGGATATTATGTATGCCTGTACCTGGGAGTTCCGCCGTTCAGCCCATTTCTTTACTTCGGGCGGAAAAGGCAGTAACCTGCACAAAAGTACCGACGGCGGCAAAACCTGGAAAATAATCCGCAACGGGCTGCCCAAAGGCGATCTGGGGCGTATTGCGCTCACCCAGTCCCCTGCCCGCGCAGGTTGGCTTTACGCCACGGTAGAGGCCGACACCAACGCCCTGTACCGTTCCGACAACTTCGGCGAAAGCTGGACCCGGCTGAACGACGGATTCAACACCGGCGCGCGTCCTTTCTATTTTTCACTGCTCGTAGCCGATCCCAAAGACTACAAAAAAGTGTATAAACCCGGCTACACGCTTACCATGAGCGCCGATGCGGGAAAAACCTTCCGTTCCATTGGGGGAGCCACACACCCCGACCACCATGCACTTTGGATAAATCCGGCCAATACCCGCCACCTTTTGCTGGGGACTGACGGAGGCGTGTACCGCTCCGAGGACGGGGGAAACAGCTGGGTCATGTTCCGCAACCTGCCGCTTTCCCAATTTTACCGCATCAGCATTGATAATGAAACGCCTTATAACGTAATGGGCGGTCTGCAGGACAACGGTTCCTGGATGGGGCCCTCCCAAAAAGCGGGAGGCATACGCAACGGCGACTGGATCAACGTAGGATTCGGTGACGGATTCTGTGTGTTCCGCCACCCCGAAAACAAAGACATCGTATTCAGCGAATACCAGGGCGGCCACATCATGCGCATCAACCTGAAGGACAATTCCACCAAGGACATCCGGCCCTTTGCCGGAAAGGGAGAACCCGAATACCGGTTTAACTGGAATACGCCCTTTGTGCCCTCCGCCAACAACCCGAAACGCATGTACCTCGGTGCCCAGTTTCTGTTCATGAGCGAAGATATGGGCGAATCCTGGACCAAAATCTCACCCGACCTCACCACCAATGACCCCGCCAAGCAGCGGCAGAAACAATCGGGAGGAATGACGCGCGACAACACCACGGCAGAGAATCATTGTACCATTTACACCATTGCCGAATCGCCCAAAGACAAACAAATCATCTGGGCGGGTACCGACGACGGCAACCTGCAGGTAACCGCGGACGGCGGAAAAACCTGGACCAACGTAACGCCCAACATTCCCGGGCTGCCCAAAAACACCTGGTGCAGTTTTGTGGAACCGAGTCCGCATGAGGCCAACACGCTTTTTGTGAGTTTTGAAGGCCACACCGCGGGCGATTTCAAACCGTACCTTTTTAAAACTACGGATCTGGGCAAAACATGGACACCGCTGGCCACCGATGAAATCGGCAGCTACGTATGGTCGGTAAAGCAGGATCCCGTGAACCCGGATTTGCTTTTTGCAGGCACCGAATGGGGATTGTATGTGTCCGTGGACGGCGGCAAAAAATGGCTGGAATTTGAAAACGGCGTGCCCAAAGCAGGCATACGCGACATGGTGATTCACCCGCGCGAAGATGCGCTCATTCTGGGCACCCACGGCCGCGGCATCCTCATCATTGACGATATTTCGCCCCTGCGGGCGGTGAATGCCGAACTGCTGGCAAAACCGTTTACCTTTCTGCCCGCCAAACCGCAGGTGGTAAAGTCGGGCGGGGGCTTTCAGGATTTTTCTTCGGAAGGGGAATTTGTGGGCGACAACCCCTCCGGCAATGCCAAAATCATGTATTACATGGCCAAGCGCCACATGGTGGGCGATATGAAAATGTACGTGTACGACGACAAAGGCAAGGAAGTAAGCGAGCTGGTTCCCGGAAAGCAGCGCGGCATTAACGTAACGGAATGGATTACCCGCCTGGAACCGCCCAAGGCCAAAATGGGCACCACGCTCTCCGGCGGCGCATTTATAGGGCCCTCCCTGCCCGAAGGCACGTACACGGTAAAAGTGATCAAAGGCAAAGAAGAATTTTCCACCACCATAGAACTGGCGGGCGATCCGCGTTCCCTGTATCCCAAAGAGGAGCGCCTGCTGCAGCAACAAACCGTATTGCGCTTGTACGCGCTTACCGAGCGCATGGGCAAAATAACCGAAACGCTGCAATACTGGATCAGTGAAGCCGGCAAAGCCGCCGAAAAAGAACAAAAGCTGAGCACGAAAATAGCGCCCGTAAAAGCCAAATTTGACGCATTCAACAAGACGCTCATCAGTACGGACAAGGCGGGTGTGTTTGCGGGCGACGAGCAGCTGAATGAAAAAATCATTGAGCTGTACGGAAACGTGAACAGTTTTCCCGGAAAACCTTCGCAGTCCCAATTGGATTTATTGGCCTTTTTTGAGAAGGAAACCGATGCCGCGGAAGCGCGCTTCAGGCAACTGGCCGACACCGACCTGGCCGTGCTGAACAAACTGCTTACGGGCAGCGGCATGGAAGCCCTGCAGAAAGAAAAGAAGCCCGAAGCCTTAGGCGAGCGTGCGGGCAAAAAATACATGCGCCGGTTCTTTTTCCGGATGGGCTGGCTCCATTAAAGGGAAAACTACCTGAATAGCACTTTTTTACGGATGGCCGGTGTGTACTGCACCGGTCATTTTTTTTGGAGAAAATACATGCCAAAAAATGGCGTTACCGCTGCACCTGCGACATAATTTGGCGTAATTACATGTATTTGGCACTTTGGCTTTTGGCGTTTATTTTTGACACAGAAAGTTGAACCGAAAAAACTACGCTTTGGGTACTGAAAATGGGGGAATAAACGGAGCGGGTTATCACACCTGCAAACCGAATACAAGAAAGCTCAGACGAATGAAAAAGAAACAGGGGTTTATGAAAAGAAATTATTGAAGCATGATAACCGGGCAATACCATAAAAGAGAAACGCCCCCTTACAGGAGGCGTCGGACTTGGGATACTATCCCAGGTGAAGTTCTTGGTTGCAAAGGTAATGAAACAAAATCCTAATTTCCAAATGATGAGCGTTAAAAAAGAAAGGGTAATAGCTTATATTGACGGATTCAACCTTTATTTTGGCATGAGGGAAGCCGGGTTTGATAAATGCCGGTGGCTGAATGTAAAAAAGTTGGTGGAAAGCCTGTTGCAATCTAATCAGGAACTGGTTGGAGTGAAATACTATACAAGCCGGGTAAGCAATAACCCCGACAAACAAAAAAGGCAATCCACCTATGTTGACGCCCTGGAAAGTACGGGCTTGGAAATTTTTTATGGAAATTACCAGGATGGTACAGAAGAATGCAGGCGTTGCGGACATATATGGCGCACTGCCAAAGAAAAAATGACCGATGTAAATATTGCTACCGCAATAATAGTAGATGCCTATAAGGATGCTTATGATATGGCCATGCTGATATCGGGAGATAGCGACCTTACGCCGCCCATTAAAGCTGTCCATAGCCTGTTTGCTCAAAAAAGAGTGTTTATAGCCTTTCCTCCGAAAAGGCACAACAGCTCCATGGCACTGGTAGCCAAAGGATCAATGATTATAGGAAGGAAAAAATTAGTGGATGCACAATTTGATGAGGAGGTAATAAGTAAAACAGGGTACAAACTTAAAATACCGACAGAATGGAAGTAATGGAAGGCAAACAGAGCAGAACCGTTTGTTCGGGTAAGTTTCCTGCTCAAGGGGAAGTGCTACGCAACAAAAATCTGTTTCAGGAAATAGACAGCCGTTTGCGGTTAAACCCCGAAAAGTGTTTCAGTACTTTTACCGTTGTGCCGCCAAAGCCAAGCAGGCGAGAGAGCACTTCAAGCTGCACAGAAACCATTTGACCAAATAAAGCCACCCCGGTAAAGGCCAAATTTGACGCATTCGACAAAACGCTCATCAGTACGGACAAGGCGGGTGTGTTTGCGGGCGACGAGCAGCTGAATGAAAAAATCATTGAGCTGTACGGAAACGTGAACAGTTTTCCGGGAAAACCTTCGCAGTCCCAGCTGGATTTATTGGCCTTTTTTGAGAAGGAAACCGATGCCGCGGAAGTGCGCTTCAGGCAACTGGCCGATACCGACCTGACCGTGCTGAACAAACTGCTTACAGGCAGCGGCATGGAAGCCCTGCAGAAAGAAAAGAAGCCCGAAGCCTTAGGCGAAAGTGCGGGCAAAAAATACATGCGCCGTTTCTTTTTCCGGATGGGCTGGCTGCGGTAGGCGGAAATTTACAGGAAAAAAATAGCTAATTTTTACGGATGGCCGGTGTGTACTGCACCGGTCATTTTTTTTGGACTGACACCGACAAAAAATGGCGTTACTTAAGCCCCTGCGACATAATTTGTCGTAAATAAATTTATTTGCGAATATGAATTTTGGCGGTTACTTTTGACTGGAGAATGTTGAATCCAAAAAAATAAAAGGAACCGAAGATGCGCTTATCTCCCCAAAATTGGATGAATTGGCGCACTTTTGGTGCGCCAATAAACGAGTTAGCTGCAAGTGTAAAAGCTGCCAGTAAATAAAAACAGAAAAATGATTAAAAAAGATTTAATAAAACGGTTGAATAAAACTTACCTAATGGAAAGATCGCATGCATTTATTACTTTTCCTGCGATTACGGGTTATCTGCTTTTTACAAACTCCCCACTTGATATTGTTTTTCTTTTATACGGACTGATTCTCTGTAATTTTATCTTGATTCAAGGGCAACATTATTTTAAGTTAAAACTGCAAAGTCTAGAAGGAATAACATTTGAACAAAAAAAGAATCTAATATTTTTTAAAAAATCAAAAAAACTCAATCTGGTTTTTATAGTTCTGATCCCTTTTGTATTTATTCTTCAGCTTTTTCTTAATAATTGGACTATAAAAACTGAGAATTTGATTTATTGGGCAATCATAGCAAACGTTTTTGGCATACTTGAACACATCAATTATTACAACAGACAACTCATGATTGATAATTCATCCGATCTTAACTATGTAATTAAAAACAGAAAACTGAAAATTGCAAGCTTAGCAAAGGATTTATTGGAAAATGAAATTTAACAACCAGCAGCTAACAGCGTGTAAGCTCAACCCTCCGGGTATGCGCCTACACGCACAACGTTACCTGCAACCCTGTTAGACTACCACGTGTATACCTGTCCGACCAACATTTTAATAATTTTACTGAATGGAAATACTGATAATACTTTTTCTGATTTTGCTCAACGGCATTTTTGCAATGTCAGAAATTGCAATGGTTTCATCGCGTAAATCGCGGTTAGAAACCGCAGCAAAACGTGGTGACAAATCTGCAAAAAAGGCACTTGAACTTTCCCGCAACCCGGGAAAGTTTCTTTCTACGGTGCAAATCGGCATTACGCTTATCGGTATTTTGACAGGTATTTACAGTGGTGAAAAAATTGAAGATGATTTAGTAGAATATCTAAACCAATATGAATGGTTAACACATTATAGTGAGACCATTGCTGTATCTGTAATTGTAATAACACTAACATTTTTTTCACTGGTATTAGGTGAGCTTGTTCCCAAACGCATCGGACTTACTATGCCCGAAAAGATTTCCAAAATTTTGTCTTTCCCAATGTATTGGATTTCAATTATTGCCGCGCCATTTATTTGGCTACTTACGTTTACTTCTGACATTATCATAAAACTCTTTCGCATAAAACCAACTGCTGAAAGCAAAATAACCGAAGAAGAAATAAAAGCTATCATTCAGGAGGGAACAGAAGGCGGAGCTATTCAGGAAATTGAACAAGACATTGTAAATCGGGTTTTTAGTTTGGGCGACAGAAAAGTTTCATCCTTAATGACACATCGCAACGACACAATTCTTTTAAGAGCTGATTTTGATACCGAAGCTATCCGTAAAATAGTTAACAACGAAATGCACTCAGTTTATCCTGTTGTAAATAATAAAATGAATGTAGTAGGTGTTATTCAGTTGAAAGAACTTTTCAAACACATCAATGACTCTGAGTTTAAAATTTCTGACTATTCAAAACAACCGCAATATTTTTCAGAAGACTTATCAGCTTACGAAGCATTAAAGCTATTCAAGACAAGTAAAACGCATCAGGCCATTGTAATAGACGAGTTTGGACAAATGCAGGGCATAGTAACTATGAACGACTTATTGGAAGCATTAGTCGGAGATGTTTCTGAATTCTATGAAAGTGAATTTTCTTTTATTCAACGTGCAGACGGCAGTTGGATTATTGACGGACAATATCCTCTGACCGAGTTTTTAGAAAAATTTGACTTAGCCGACTTGGTAGAGGACTATCCATTTAACACCATCAGTGGATTGATACTTCACCAACTGAGGAGAATACCTGCAACGGGCGACACACTCTTGTGGCGGAATTTTGAAATTGAAATCTTAGATATGGACGGTGCTAGAATAGACAAAGTGCTGCTAACAGTTCACCATAATTAAAGCGACACCAATGCAATCAAGAAGAAGGGCAGCAGGTAACAGCGGGTTTAAGAAATTGGCGCTTCAGTGGTTAAATGAAGTTCCATTTTTCAATCAAACTTTCGTGCTGGTTGACAGTTTTGTGCTCCGAAATCGCCAACTTCTTAAACCCGCAAAACGTTAGCTGCAAGGCCGTGACGACAAACTACATAACCAACATGACAGAAAATTGAAAGAATCAATTGTAACATTTTTGAATTCAGTAAGTACTCTTTGCCCCAAAGTAACGAAAGCCGAATTGGAATATCTAGAAAGCGGGTTAACCATTACTGAATTAAAATCAAAGCATTTTTACATTCACGCCAACACCATTCAAAAAGAAATAGGTTTTGTATTTTCTGGTTTATTACGTGCATTTTATGTCGATAAGGACGGCAACGAGATTTCTGTCAATTTCATAAAAGAAGGTAGATATGCAACTCACTATTCAGCCTTAATTACACAAACCCCTTGCAAATATTACTTTCAATGTTTAGAGCCATCAATTATAGTTAGCATTCCTTACAAGCACATTCAAGATGGTTATAACAAGTTTCCAAATCTTGAACGATATGGAAGATTAGTTGCGGAGGAAGTATTAAAGATGCAACAAAGACGAATAGAGAGTTTTTTATTTGACAATGCCGAAACACGTTACCTTGATTTTGTAAAAGAAAACCCCAATTTAATGAATAGAGTTTCACTATCTTACTTAGCCTCCTTTCTTGGAATCGAGAGGCAATCTCTAACCCGAATCAGAAAAAAATTGGCTCATAATCAACTTTGACACATTTGTGTCAGGTTCAGGAAACAAATCCTGCTGACTTTTGCATTGTAATAAAATAAATGCAAAAATGAAAGTAGTCATATTCGGTGCAACAGGCTTTTCGGGTAAAGCCATACTAAAAGAAGCATTATCGCAGCAACATCAGGTTACTGTTTTAGTAAGAACTAAATCTTCC
>JBIJBG010000037.1:0-13067 GCA_044345355.1 Flavobacteriales bacterium | reverse complement strand
TAAGATACACCAAATACACGTAACCCTTGTTGTATAAACCGGAAGCGTTCCCGGGACTTACCATCAACATGTTATCGTAGCAGGCCAAAGCTTCATTGTATTGCCCGTGTTCCTGGTAAAAAAAACCGAGCGCATAATGGGCTTCCGGTTTTTCCGGATTCACCCGAATGGCGTTATTGAAATACGTTATGCATAGCGGATCATTTTTTGCAGCAAAAATGAGACCCAGCTGCATATAGGCATGAAAATAATCGGGATCCTGTTCTACACAGGTCTGAAAACTGGAAACGGCCAAAGCCGTATCTTTCATCTCAGCATAGGCCATGCCTTTCAAAAAATACCCTTTGGCCAAATAGGTATTTATTTTCAAAGCGCGGTTTACATAACCGAAAACGAGTGGATAATCCTGCAGATAGAGTTGAAATTCGGCAAATTTCAGTAAGGCCTCGGTGTTGTTGGAATCCAAACTGAGGGCTTTTGACAGATTGGTTTTTACCTCAGGAATTTTGCGCATCACAAAATTAAAATCGGACAAAAGCACAAAATATTTCGACTGGGCAGAATCGAGCTGAATGGCTTTTTGCACATCGGCCGTTCCTGAGAACACATTCTCCTGCTCAAAATGGTATTGCGCCCGCTGATAGTACAATTCGGGGTTATCGGGATCTTCCGAAATGAGCAAATCAAAATTACCGAGGATACTCAACGTATCACCCGCCGATGATTTATCCTCCTTGCTTTTCCCGTTTTTGCATCCCACAAAAAAGAAAACACTGAAAAGCAACATCACGAAGCCTACCCTTTTAATCATCCGGTTTCCGATTATTCAGACAAAGATAATGGATGATATGCCTACGGACAAGAATATTTTCAGGTAACTATCCGGCTGATGCATCCCACTTTTGGGAGGTCCATTGAGCGATAAACCCCGTAAGCAGAACATAGGCGGTAAAAACATAAAAACCGACCTGTGGCTCTGCGGACAGGTTTCCCATGGCACTAACCGTAAAAAAAGCAATCAGAATGGAAAGTGCAAACACATCGGCCATGGCCCATTTGTTCATATGAAAAACCCATTTTCCGGCCATGATCGATGCAGAAAAACCAAGCCACTCAGCAAGTAAAACGGTTGTCTTTATGGCAGGCAGCATCATGCCGAAAAAACAAATCAACCCGGCGGGAATCCAAAATCCGTCTTCCGCGAGTTTAAGCACCGTACCGAAAAGACTGCGGGTCTCATTTAACAGAGTCTGAGTTCCCGTGAGGGGAACATCAAACGACAGTCTAATGGTCAACATGGGTAGAAACCACCCACCGGCCATAAGTACTGCAGACAGGCCGGTCAAAAGGCCAAGCAAATACCCACGTTCACGTTTATTTCCCCAAGGCAGATTTTTCATATACGGCTTCCTTGATTTTAGCCTCAAGCTCTTCAGCCAGTTCGGGATTATCCGAAAGAAGTGCTTTTACGGCATCTCTGCCCTGCCCTAACTTGGTATCTCCGTAGCTGAACCAGGATCCGGATTTTTTAACGATATTCAGATCGGTAGCCATATCAATGATTTCACCCACTTTAGAGATCCCCTGTCCGTATAAAATGTCAAATTCCGACTGACGGAAGGGAGGGGCTACTTTATTTTTAACCACTTTCACTTTCACCCGGTTACCCATGATTTCATCACCCTCCTTGATTTGTCCCATGCGGCGGATATCCAAACGGATGGATGAATAATATTTCAGGGCATTTCCTCCCGTAGTCGTTTCCGGGTTACCGAACATCACTCCGATTTTTTCGCGCAATTGGTTAATGAAAATGCAGGTACAATTCGTTTTACTTATGGATGCAGTGAGTTTTCGCATGGCCTGAGACATGAGCCTGGCCTGAAGACCCATTTTGGAATCACCCATTTCTCCCTCCAGCTCACTCTTAGGTACCAAGGCAGCCACGGAATCGATCACGATGATATCAATGGCTCCGGAACGGATGAGATTATCGGCAATTTCAAGCGCCTGCTCGCCGTTATCCGGTTGCGAGATGAGCAGATTCTCAATGTCAACGCCCAATTTTTCAGCGTAAAAACGATCAAAAGCATGCTCCGCATCAATAAAAGCGGCAATTCCACCTTTTCGCTGGGCTTCAGCAATGGCGTGAATCGTCAACGTAGTTTTACCCGAAGATTCAGGCCCGTAAATTTCAATAACCCGACCCCGGGGATATCCGTTTACCCCCAAGGCCAAATCCAAAGAAAGAGATCCGGAAGGAATTACCTCCATGCTTTCCACGGCACTGTCGCCCAAACGCATTATGGTACCCTTGCCGTAGGTTTTGTCAATCTTATCTAAGGTAAGTTTTAAAGCCTCTAATTTTGCTGATTTTTCGTCTTTTGCCATTTTTTTTGTCATTAAATTGGGCAACAAATTAGTCAAAAAACTAAATTATCCAAATTCTTTTTTTTAACAGATCAGCCTAAAATTTGTGCCGTGTGGTTTTTGGTGTCTACTTTATCTATTACACGTTCAATTTTTCCCTGCTCATCCACAATAAAAGTAACCCGGTTCACGCCCATGTATTTACGTCCGTACATACTTTTCTCCACCCAAACGCCGTAGGCTTCACATGTTTCTTTATTCTCATCCGCCAGCAGGCTGAAAGGAAGGTCAAATTTGCCGATGAATTTGGTATGTGATTTTTCGCTGTCCGGACTTACTCCCAAAATAGCATAACCCGCCGCCAGCAAAGCATCGTAATTATCGCGCAGATTGCATGCTTCAGCCGTACAACCGGGTGTATCATCCTTGGGATAAAAATACAAAACGAGTTTGCGGCCTTTAAAATCGGTAAGGGAAACCGGTTTACCATGCTGGTCGTTTCCTTTAATTGAGGGAGCTTTATCCCCGGGCTTCAGATGTGACATATTCTTTTCTATTTAGGTGATTAACTGATGTAAGAACACGCAGAACGCCTGAATGTTTCCGCTCAAACATTTCGTTGTGCGATCTGCCATAGCATTACCGTGGCGTCATCACTCACTGTAATGATTTTTTGCTCATTCTCCAGAAAAAGAAACCGGTTTACCGAATTCTTATGACCATCCGCACCTGGGCGTCCTATCCTACATTCCACTTCGAATGTTTCCGGATTCCATATTTTTATTGTTTTATCGCGGGAGCAGGTAATCAGCCGATTCGACTGCGGATAGAATCCGATTTGATAAACGGCATAGTTGTGGGCAGGAACGGAAAGATTCAATTCTTCGTTTTCCCACACATTCAACCGGGCATCCCTACCTCCTGAAATGAGCCTGCCTTCAGGCAAAATTGCTAGGGCATTCGTTGCTCCGTCGTGGGCTGTCCATTCCTTCCGTAAATAATAATCAGCCAGACTGAATTGCCTTATGAATCCATCGGCCGAGGCGGTCAGCAAACTCCCTTCCGATGGGTGCACCAAAACCGACCTGACTTTATGAGCTGAAACAGAAATGATGTGGAGGGTGCACAGGGAAAAACGATCCATGACGGTCACTTTCCCATCCCCACCCGAAAAGAAAACCCGATTTTCGTAGGCTCGGATATCAAAAATGCCTTTGGCATGATTTTGAATCCATTTAATTTCCTTACCTCCAATAGCATCGATTACATGAACCCCGCCGTCTTCGCGGCCGGCAAACAGGTACCCTGTTTCTGCATCGAAGAACAGGGAAAAAACCGGGGCCTGAATTTTAGCCAAAGCTCCTTCGGAACAATGTTCCTTCCAATTCCAACGGGCTACATAGCCGTCGCTGCCAGCCGTATAGAAAGATAATTCATGAGCAGACGGGCATACGGCATACACTGCGCCTCTGTGGCCGGTAAAAAGAAATTTTTTTTCCGCTGTACGCACCGGAAAAAATTATTGGGGCTGAAGAAAATAGGATTTGGCCAATACAAAAGGCGTGGAACCTGGACGCTTACCGAGGTAAAATTGATCCTGCTGGGTTTTAAAACCCTCCGCTTCGATGGATACTTCATACTTCTTTCCGCCCGGGAGAGTGAGAAAATAATTGCCGTTTTCATCCGAATCGGTTTTGGCCACTTCGGCATCAGTTTCGGCATCAAAAACCGTTAGGGTAGCCTCAGCACCCTCAGTGCCGGAAGCCCCGTTGATGATTTTCCCTTTCAACACCGATAATACTTCTCCGGTTCCCGAAACGCCTTTTGGGTCGGCAGAGGCTTCATTGCCTGTGATGACGTAATCGGAAAGATTTACCTCATAAATATCGTAGCGCCCCAGACCTTCGGGACGTATGGCGGCCATAAACGCTTTTTTGCCATCGGCGGAAACTGTGAAATGAATCTCGTCGCCCATGGTATTGATCGGATATCCGAGATTGACCGGTTCCGTCCATTTGCCGTTCACGTAATCCGAACGGAAAATATCATAACCTCCGATGCTCTTTTCCGAGTTGGATGCAAAAAAGAGGGTACGTCCGTTGGGGTGCACCGACACACTGATTTCATCATACGCTGTATTAACAGCGGCTCCCAGATTCACCGGCTTTTTCCATTCACGGCGGTTTAAGCGCTCACACATCCACACATCCCCGTTTCCAAAGGATGGTTTTCCGTCGGGCCGCTCTGAAACAAAATACAATACTTTGCCCCCAGGTGCCAGAGCTGCCGAAGTTTCAAAATAAGAAGAATTGAATGCTCCCTCAAATTCTTTCGGCCGACTCCAGTCGGTGGGGTCTCCTTTTGTTTTCGCATACCAGATGTCTCCACTCCCTGTTTTATCCGTCATATTTTTATAAATGAACACCGTGTTTCCGTCGGGCGAAATGCTCATGTTCGCTTCATGTACAGGCGAATTCAGTTTGGTCAGGTTTTCTGCCTCGCCCCATTTTCCGGTGAGTGTATCCAGCCGGCTCATCCAGATATCCTGAAAGGGACGTCCGTCAAAGGGATCATCCTGTCCGCCGATATTGGAATTGCGCCGTGATGTAAAAATGAGGATATCGCCTTCGGCGGTAAGAGAGGGCGCCACGTCATCGTCTTCATCGTTCACTTTTTCGCCCATGTTTCTAAATACCGCATTTACGGGAGCAGCCATGCTTTTTTGGGCATTGAGGCATTGGGCCATGTAATAATCCACAGAAAATCCGAAGGAATGGGCAGGAATCTTACCTCCCGCCTTTTTAAAACGGGTAAAATAAACCAAAGCACTGTCCGGGGAATTCAGTCCCATAAAGGCACGTCCTTTCCAAAAACTCAGTTCCTTTATTTTTTTGGCTGAAGCGGGCTGAATGCGGTTCAGCAAATCCAGACCGGCCCCGTAATTTTTGGCATTGATGTTTCCGATGGCCCCATAAAACGCAATTTGCGGATGATCTGGTTTTACCACCAGCACCTTGGTTGCGGCAAAGGCGGCTCCTTCCCAATTTTCCTCACTGAGGTAGCGTTTGGTTTGCTCCAACACCATAAACTCATTTTTTTTGGCGCTCTGGGTATAAGCCCGGCCGGACAGAAAAAGAAAAGACAAAGCAACAAACAAACGAAAGATCATGGTAAAGTATTTAAAAGTAAAAATAGGTGTTTTTTAGGAATACACTTCCCTTTGATAGGCCTTTAACGTATTGGTCAAAAGGGAAACGATCGTCATCGGCCCCACTCCTCCAGGCACCGGAGTAATCAGGGAACAACGCGGAGCTGCTGATGCAAAATGCACGTCGCCTGCCAATCGAAATCCACTTGTTTTTGACGGGTCAGAAATGCGGGTAATGCCCACATCTATGACCACGGCTCCTTCTTTCAGCCAACTGCCCTGCACCCATTCGGGTTTCCCGATGGCGGCAATGACAATATCTGCCGTACGCACAACATCTTCAATGTTTTTTGTACGGCTATGGCATAGGGTAACCGTGGCATTGCCGGGATTGGTGTTTCGGCTCATAAGCAGACTGACGGGAGTGCCCACGATATTGCTTCGGCCTAACACTACGCAATGTTTACCGGCCGTTTCCACCTGATACCGGGCCAACAGTTCCATGATACCGGCCGGCGTGGCGGAAACAAACGTGGGAAGCCCTAGGGTAAGTCTTCCCACATTCTGCGGATGAAATCCGTCCACGTCTTTGCGCGGATTCACCGCTTCCAGCACTTTCATTTCAGAAATATGGGCGGGCAGCGGAAGTTGAATGATAAACCCGTCTAGCTCATCATCATCGTTCATCTCCATTATCTTCAACAAAAGTTCCCTTTCGCTGACGGTTTCGGGAAAACGAAAAAGGGAGGACTTGAAGCCGATTTCATGACAGGCTTTAATTTTGGCACCCACATAGGTTTCAGAAGCTCCGTCATTACCCACCAATACTGCCGCCAAATGAGGCGGTCGTTTGCCTTCACCTACAAGCTGATCCGTAATTTTTTTCAACTCTTCCTTTATCGTCAGGGAAGTGGCTTTTCCGTCAAGCAACTGCATAATCATTTATTTTGGCGCTATCTGCGCATGTTGGGCATATTGGGCATGCCGGGCATACTTCTCATCATGCGCGTCATGGCGTTTTTATCATTCATCAGTTTCATCATACCCCTCATTTCATCAAATTGTTTGATGAGTTTATTCACGTCCTGTACCTGTGTACCCGAGCCTTTGGCAATGCGGGTACGACGGCTTCCGTTAAGTAGTTGGGGATTATTGCGCTCTTCAGGCGTCATGGAAAAAATGATGGCTTCTACACTTTTAAATGCGTCATCATCTATATCCATATCTTTCATGGCTTTTCCCACCCCTGGAATCATCCCCATCAGGTCTTTGATATTACCCATCTTTTTGATTTGCTGAATCTGATTCAGAAAATCCTCAAAATTGAATTGGTTTTTGGCAATTTTCTTTTGGAGTTTGCGGGCTTCTTCTTCGCTGTATTGTTCCTGCGCACGCTCCACCAGGGAAACGATATCCCCCATTCCGAGGATACGGTCGGCCATGCGCTCGGGATAAAAAATATCCAGTGCATCCGGCTTTTCGCCGGTACCCACAAATTTGATGGGTTTATTTACCACCGATTTGATGGAAAGAGCTGCACCTCCTCGGGTATCACCATCCAGTTTGGTCAGTACCACTCCGTCAAAATCCAGCCGGTCGTTAAATGCCTTGGCTGTATTTACGGCATCCTGTCCGGTCATTGCATCCACCACGAAAAGAATTTCGGAAGGCTGAACCGCTGCCTTCACAGCCGCTATCTCGCGCATCATTTCTTCATCTACCGCGAGACGGCCCGCAGTATCGATGATAATTACATTCTGCCCGCCTGATTTCGCCTCGCGGACGGCATTTTGGGCAATCTGTACGGGATTCTTATTTTCACGCTCACTGTACACCTTCACCCCGATTAAATCGCCCAACACGTGAAGCTGGTCTATGGCAGCCGGGCGGTAAACGTCACCCGCCACCAACAATACATTTTTGCCCCTTTTGGTTTTAAGGTGATTGGCCAGTTTACCGGAAAAAGTGGTTTTGCCGGATCCCTGCAAACCACTCATGAGAATAATTGTCGGATTGCCTTTCAAATTGATGTCGGTCATGGCACCGCCCATGAGTTCTTTAAGCTCATCATGCACTATTTTTACCATGAGCTGTCCCGGAGAAAGCGAGGAAAGCACATTTTGCCCCATCGCTTTTTCCTTTACGCGTTCGGTAAATTCTTTGGCCGTTTTATAGTTAACGTCGGCATCCAAAAGTGCGCGGCGCACTTCCTTGAGGGTTTCCGCTACGTTTATTTCCGTAATTTTCCCTTGCCCCTTCAGCAATTTGAACGAGCGCTCAAGTTTTTCACTCAGATTTTCAAACATGACCTTTAGAAATGAAAGGCAAAGATACAGCCTATTTTGAACTCCTGGAGACCCGGGCTGCGTAAGTTACTTCAGCAGAAACTTTTTTATCCGAACCATCGGCCCTGGACACATCTGCGTATGGCAATTCATACATCCATTAATCATGGAATTATAGGCATTCGTTCTTTCCTCTGCCGGAACCTTAACCAAGGCCTCGGAGAAGTTGATAAAATCATCTGCGAAGGCGTCATAGTTTTCATTTTTCATGGCAGGCTTGGTCACGGCCGCTGTTTTCAGTGTGTAGAAGGAAGCTGGAACGGGTGAAAGAACGGACTCCTTTTTTTCAATTTCGCCATTCCAGATTTCGGCCTGTTTTTCCATTTCCCGCATCAATACGGCCAATTCGGAAGCACCATTGGGATTCCTATCGGAAGGCGCCATACAGGCCTGATCGCTGCTGTCCTTTCCGTCTGATTTTTCGGCTGTTTTATCCATGGCCTCACGGCAGGAAAAAAACAGGGAAAGCGCAAGCAATCCCACTATCATTTTGTTTTTATTCATTACCGTTTTTATTTGGTTCTGGAACCTGTTCTGAGATCCACTTTTTCTTTTCAATTTCAGCAAGTTTTCCCACCTGTTCATATACATCCGCCATGCGATCGGGTTCACCTCCGTAGTAATTCCAATTTTGATTAAATGTAAGGGAATCGGTTCGGTGGTTGGCCAGAATCAGCTGAAACACGGCACCCCTGTTTTCCGTGGCAGTCTGATCGGCCATATTCAATCGGAATACCGACTCCGCCAACGTTAAATCAAACAATATAGAGGCGAAGTGGGATTCGTCATACACTTCAAAATCCGGCGGCAGAACTTCCTCTTTTTCTTCTTTCGGGAAACAGGCCCAAAGAAGAATAATGAACATTCCCTGCAACAATAACGTAATATAATGATTCAGATTCCGCATCTTCCGCACAGATAGGGAACAAAAATAATCAAGCCCACCAGAGCTGCCAAAAGGGCACTCACAAAAACTGCCGCAGCCGCCAGATCCTTAGCTCTGCCGGCCAAAACATGATATTCGGGCGAAACAAAATCAGTAAGCGTTTCCAGCGAAGTATTGACCAATTCTGCCAAAAGGACCACGACAATGCATAAGATACAGGCAATCCATTCGATTCGGGAAATACCGAAGTGATAACCGGCTGCGAAAACGGCCACTGCACTCATGACCTCAAAGCGAAAATTAGGTTGGGTTCGGAAGGCGTAAACCAATCCCTTTCCTGCATATAAGAATGATTTAAAAAACCGGAACCGATGAGATGTCTGCATACATCAAAAATCAATAACCAGACGGGCATTAATGAGCCTGGGAGTTAGGTATGTAGGTACAGAGTATAAACGGCTGCCCGTGTCGCGCACCCAAAGGTAGGAAACCGTATTATTGATGCCCAAAAGATTGAACACATCTATTCCTACCCAACTGCTCCGTATATAATTAAGAAAGGTTTTCTTTTTGATTTTTCGGTTGGCTCTTAATATCTGGTAAGAAAATCCGATATCCACCCGTCGATAAAAAGGCATGCGGAGCGTATCACGGTACCGGTCGTAGCTGGGAGGGCCGTATGGCATTCCGGTGCCTAGAACCAGCATCACGTTTACTTTCAGATCCTCAAGTCTGGGAATGTTGTCCTGAAAAAAAATAGAAAAATTAACCCGCTGATCCATCGGCCTGGGAATAAATCCGGGATAAACGATGGCGCTGTCTACTGCAACAGCATTGGAACCGGGGAGAATTTTATTTCCCTGAAAATCGTACCGTTGATAGAAAAAATCATTCAAAATATCTTCCTGCGTACCCATAATGGAAAGCGAAGCCCAGCTTTCCACCCCTTTCACAAATTCTCCGTTTATCTTAAAATCAATACCGGCGGCAAATCCGCGTGCATTATTCTCGGCATAATACCTGAGTCGGATATTGTCTACTTCGTAGGGTATCAATCGGTCTAAATATTTGTAATACGCCTCGGTGGTAAATTTGAATGGCCGCTTCCAAATCTTAAACACGTAATCAAATCCAGCGATGGCGTGAATACTCCGCTGGGCCCTGATTCCCTGATTAACGTTACCGTTCAGGTCCCGATATTCCCGATAAAAAGGCTGCTGATAATACAATCCGCCGGCCACGCGAAATATGGCCTTCCTTTTCCAATTGGGAATAATTCCGAGACTTATGCGCGGAGAAGGCATCCATTCCCTGTTGAAAGAAAAGTACTGCACCCTTGCACCCACGTTAAACAACCATTTGGTGCTGTCTGCCGAATAAAAGGTAAATGTATTTTCCAGATAAGCCGTAAACCGGTCATTATTCAGGTTAATTCTTGACTTCAGGAAGTAGGGCAAGGCATTAGAGCCGGTATCCTGGGGTCCGAAGTAGGGCAAAAAGTACCCGGTGGAATCAATCAGATTCCATTCTCTCAGCCGGTCATCAATGAGTTCTTTATTATATCCGATACCCCATCGCAAGGTGTATCGGTCATTGAGTGCATGACGGCCTTTGTGCTGCAGCGAAATGATTTTTCCGTCCAGGTAGTTTCGTGCATGATTCAGGTAGCTGCCCACTCCAGTTTCGTTTACGGTTTCCCCGAATGTTTCGCTGCCCAGGTTGTTGTCCAATTCACCCAGAAAATACTGACCCAACACATCAAAACGCTCGCTCTCGCGGGTATCGGTGTAGGAGCCGATCAGCTTTAGACTCATTCCTTCAATCGGTTTGTAATCCAGGGTAAAGGATCCTATCCCGGTGCGAAAACGAGTAATTTCACGGCCTTCAAAAAAAACCCGAAGGCTGTATGCCTGGTTTACCGTTCCGAAAGAAGTTTGCCTGTTTTGCGGGACAAAGTTGTATGAATTCAGGCTGTACATACCCAAAAGCGAAAATTCTAAATTTTCGCGGATGTCGAAAGATACATTGCCCTGCCAATCCAAAAAGTAGGGCTTGTATTCCCCTTTCGTGTCCAAGGCCCTCAGCAGATAGTTATTACTCCGAAACCGAAGACCCGTCACATACCGGAGTCTTTTTTTCAAAAGAGCATCCTCCACATGAGCCGTGGCACCCAACAGGCCTCCCGAAACGCTTGCCCTGAAGCGGGTAGGCCGTTTGTACGTGATATCCAGTACGGAGGACATTTTATCGCCGAAACGGGCTTCGTAACCTCCGGACGAAAAGGCCACATTTTCTACCATATCCGAATTGATAAAACTGAGTCCCTCCTGCTGTCCTGACCGAGCAAGAAAAGGCCGGTAAATTTCCACGTCATTCACATAAATGAGGTTTTCATCAAAATTCCCCCCCCGCACCGAATACCCTGAGCTAAGCTCATTGTTGGAGGCTATTCCGAGACCGGCCGCTTTGATCAGGGCCATAAACGGATCTCCCGGAGTGGCGATCACTTTGGCCAATTCCGCATCTACGGATATGGTTCCCGTACCTTCAAACCGCTCGCTGTTGATTTCCACCTGCGAAATCGTCCGCTGGGAGGAGAAGATTACTACATTCAGTTCTTTTCTTTCTTGGGGCTGAAGTTTTATTGCCAGCGTTTTTCTCTGGTAATTCAAATGCGAAATAACCAGGTCTATATTGCCTGAAGGCACTGAAAGTTCAAAATTTCCTTTCTCATCGGTAGAGGTACCTGCTCCACCGGTTACGGCCACATTGGCATCAAAAACTCCCTGATTCCGCTCATCGGTCACTCTTCCGAAAATGAGGGCATTTTGAGCCTGTGAAGAGGAAAGGCAAAAGAAGAATAGCAGGGAACCGAAAAATCGGAAAGAGGGCATCAGGGTTTACGGCTTTTTATTAAGGTCTTTGTAAGGATCTTTGAATTTCCCCTGTTTAAGCGCCTTAAAAAACTGAGCCCAGGCAAAGGGATTAAAAATACTCGGCGAAGGAAGTCCACCCGCAGAATAGAGAGCCGCGCTCCGCTGCTGCATGGCGTACTTGTAATTTACGCCACCGTCCATGGGAGTGCCCATACGAATCAGATCCAGCTCCTGCTGAGACAAATTCCGCATAGCACGTTCATAATCATCGTCTTTCAACTTTAAATTAATGAAGGCATCTGCAAAACCCTCCTTACTGATGGGACCCACTTTAACAGTCCGAAGATTCACCGTATCGGGAACCAGCCGTGCCAGCATGTAGTAATTATCATCAGCCATGAGCGGAGGTAAAAAAACCACGGCAGGTTCATATCCGACGCTGCTGAAAACCAAAGTATCCCCTTCTCTCGCCACCAGACTGAAAAATCCATAGAAATCGGCTACGGTTCCGCGGGAAGTACCCTTAACCCGGATATTCGCAAAAGGAACCGACTTGGACGTATCATTTTCCGCTACAACACCCGTAATCTGAACGACTTTTCTATCCTGCGCCTGAAGACTCTGAAAGCCAACGAGCAGAAACAACAGAAAAACAAGGATAATGTGACGCATCAACAATTTAGAATTTAATCCACTTTTGAACCGACTTTAATTTACCCGCAGTGACGCGGACAAAATAAACGCCCTTAGCCCAATCGGAAACGGCAAAAGTATTTAAATATTTTAAGGCTCCCGAAATACGTCCCATTTCTTTTCCTTCAGGAGTAAAAATGAGTACTTCTCCCTCGTAACTTTCTGCAAAAGTCTGTAGTTTGATATTCAAAAAATCGGATGTAGGATTCGGAAACAATTGAAAAAGCGGTTCCCACCCCTGAGGCAATGCAGGTACGCAAAACTTCCGTTCAAATACGTTTTCAAACGGTTCATAGCCCACAAGTTGATTCCCCCCGCTTCCGTTAACCGAAAAGCTACCTTCCCCGCCGCTGCAGCAGATACCGTCGTTTCCGGTATCAATAACCCGGAAAAGATAACAACCTTCGGGCAGGCAGAATGAGCGGATCATATTCTCGTAAGGGCCGGCGGCTGGAGAAATAAACACCGGAGAGCCATCCATCCGATAAATACCCCACTGGGTTTCCCCACTGAACAAATCATACTCAAAGTTGACCTCTACCTCATCGCCCGAAATACGTTCCACGGTCCGGGAAAGCGTATCGTTGGATGGATTTTGGTCACTTTGCGGACCTTTCAGAACAACCCGGGCTAGAAATTCCTGAGACCCGGGCTGAACCAGTATTTGGGAAAAAGAAACCGAAGCCGTCTGCCCATATTGCAACACCTGATTCACCTGTACCGAATCCACGGCTGTATTTCCATGAAAC
>JBIJBG010000233.1:0-3614 GCA_044345355.1 Flavobacteriales bacterium | reverse complement strand
TCCTGATGACAAGATTGACAATGTTGCCTATACACGGCCCTGCCTTTTTCCGGATCGGCGGCTCTGGCTAAAAAGGGTAGTTCATAAATTCCTGAACCTTTAGGTTTTTCGCCCTTTTTAACCCCGTTTCCCAACCAATCTATGTAAGCCTTTATGGCCTGCATCTCCTTCTGGGCAGTATCTAATGCCTTGCCGTTTAAACTTCTCTCAAAGCAATCGTTCACGCGCTTGTATATATTTTCCACCTCCCCGCTTCTGGCCCGAAATTTTGGATATGTAGATGAGACGGCTCCGTAATTATTTCCCCAGGGCTTTGTACCGGCCTCCAAATGACAATTTTGACAATTCATTCCATTGGTGGACTTACTTATTTTCCCTTTAGGGCCGAAATACACGGATGTTTGGGAAATCAGGTTACGCCCGTAACGAATTAACTCCCCCTCATCTCCCGGGGGAATGGCGGCTTCATCAGGACCCCTCCATAAATCATTCTTGGGTTCTTCAGATTTTGTCACGGAAACCGGAGTGTCATCCATAACATGTTGATTGGATTTATCCAATAACACATCCAAAAAACCGGCAAAATAAGTGACAAAAGAAAGTAGAATAATAAGTAAAAGATAAATCCATAGACGGTAAAACCCGACAATTTTCTCCAAAAGTTCTTCCCAAGAATTATTATGGTTTTGGGTCTGCATGGAATCCTTATTTCTTCACAATTTCACCATCGAATCCCATAATGCCTCCCTGTAAACTGTACACTTTTTTAAAGCCCTCACGAATCATCACATTCCCGGCATTTTTGCTTCGCATTCCCGAACGGCAATACAGCAGATAGGTTTTATTTTTATCCAATTTGGAAATCTGCTTCAGAAAGTCGGTATCATTCACATCCACGAATACAGAAGCACCTTTGATATACCCGTCAGATATTTCTGCGGGAGTGCGCACATCCATGATGACGGCTTCATTACTTTTCATCAGCTGTTTAAATTCAGATACTCCGATTTCTTTAGGTGCTGCACCCTGACCAAATGAAAACAGAATACCCGTAACAAAAACCATCAAAAAGGAGAACATCATTTTTTTCATAAGCAGGACGTTTACATTAACACCACAAAGCTGAAGAATAATCGGAAAGAATACAGTAACCTGAGTTACACTATACCCTTACCACACGTTTACTATCCGCAAATATCCGTTGCCGTGCTTTTTATTCGCCGAGGTTTCCTGGCAATGAATAACGGATTCACCACTGCCGGGTAATGTTACATGTTGAGCAAATGAACGGTGCAAATGACCCGAAAACCAGGTAGACACTTTTTCTTTGTAGGGAAACAGCAATTCCGCCAATGCCCCGTATTCTTTACTATCAAACGCAAAATGAAAACGGATGGGCTCTTTCATGAGCGGCCAATGCGAAAAAATAAAAACGGCTTTCGTTGAGGAATCCGTTTCCTTTAGCTGCTGCCTGAGGAAAGAAAGGGAACCTCCCGGAAAATCATGCAGATCGGCGGAAGGCCCTACTCCCGGCTCTCCTCTTCCCGCATGCCGTCGCGTACCGAAATCAGTTACGATAAAACGATACCCGTGAAAGGAAAATGAAAAATTTTGGAATTGATGTTTCTTCTCCGTTTCCGGTTGAATAACTTCTTCGTGCCGGGTTCCGTTATCCCACCGGGAAAAATAGGCGGAATTACCGCCAATCACATCATCAAAAACGAGATTAAAAAAACGGTCACCCAAAGCGTCAGGCGCTTCTTCCGAGCGGGTATACGGCCATACGTCATGATTCCCGATAAGGGGAATGTAGGGTATTTGGAGCTCATCCAAAATTTCACGGCATTTCAAAAATTCGGATTTTTCGCCGCTGTCGGTTAAATCACCGGTCGCCATCACAAAACGGATGCGCAAAGAATCGGCATGGCGGTTGATCCAGTTCACCGATTTGCGAAGCCTTTGGGCAGCATAGCCCACATCACCGGGAGGAGGCGCATCATTCCAACCGGGAGTACCGTAATCATCAAACCCTTCACCGATATGCAAATCGGAAAGGTGAACGAAAGAAAAATCAACAGCTCCTTTTCGGGATTTGCCGATTTCAGAATACCGAATTCTCTGTGCTTTTCCGGTTAAAAAAAACGAAAGAAACAGGAACGCGAAAAAAAAGGAAATGCGGTTCATACGTATTTCGTTTTCCAGATAGACTCCAGCCGTTTGCGGAATTCATCTTCCAAACGGTTGCCTGCGGGCTCATAAAAAAGCATGCCCGAAATCTCTGCCGGAAGGTATTCCTGTTCTTTAAAATGCCCGGGAAATTGATGCGGATACAGATAATCTTCTCCGTACCCCAACTCCTTCATCAATTTGGTGGGAGCATTGCGCAAATGCAACGGCACGGGAAGATCACCGCTTTGGTCAACAAATTCAAGCGCTTTGTCAATAGCCATATAGGCAGAATTGCTTTTCGCACTCACTGCCAAATAGATCGTAATTTCCGAGAGAATGATGCGGGCTTCGGGCTGGCCGATTACATTCACCGCCTGAAATGCATTGTTGGCCATAACCAGCGCCTGCGGATTGGCTAATCCGATATCTTCCGCCGCCAATATCATCAATCTGCGTGCGATAAACTTAACGTCTTCCCCGCCTCGGATCATACGGGCCAGCCAATATAAAGCGGCCTGCGGATCACTACCTCTTACCGATTTTATAAAGGCCGAAATAATGTCGTAATGCATCTCGCCCGACTTATCATATCGGGTTATGTTTTCGGTTACCGCTTTGGAAATTTTATCGCCGGTCAAATCAGCTTTTCCCTCGCGGGCATACATGCCTACCGAGAGTTCCAGCGCATTCAGCATTTTACGTGCATCGCCCCCCGAAATACGGATGAGGGCGTCCCAGCCTGAAATACTAACGTCGAACGAGGAAAGGAAAGCATCTCTATCCAAAGCCTGCCGCGCAATTTCTTGAAGTTCTAGCGGGGTGTGACTTTCCAGGACATAAACCCGGCATCGGGACAACAGGGCGGGAATCACTTCAAAAGACGGGATTTCGGTAGTAGCCCCGATCAGCGTAACCACGCCCTTTTCCACTGCACCGAGTAGGCTGTCCTGCTGAGATTTACTGAAGCGGTGAATTTCATCAATAAATAACACAGGCTTTCCTGCCCGGGAAAACATGCCCTGTTTGGAAGCGCTGTCCAATACTTCGCGTACCTCCTTTACACCGGCATTTACGGCGCTGAGTTGAAAAAACGGCCTGTCGAACTCTGCAGCCAACAGTAGGGAAAGCGTGGTTTTTCCCGTACCCGGTGGGCCCCAAAAAATCAGGGAAGGTAAAACACCCGATTGAATCATTCCCCGCACAGGCCCATCGGGACCCAACAGATGCGTCTGCCCCACAAATTCATCAATTTTTCGGGGACGCATCCGCTCGGCAAGAGGAATATCCGGGAAGGAATTCATTTCTTTAGGTGTTTTTGGCAAAATTGCACAAGGTTTTGGAATTGGTTCCGTTTTAAAGCTTCATTTTTGCAGTAAATTTTTTCTGATGTCAATTTCTGTCAACCATATAACCAAACTTTACGCTGACCAAAAAGCGTTAAATGA
>JBIJBG010000232.1:0-3621 GCA_044345355.1 Flavobacteriales bacterium | reverse complement strand
AAAAGCTTCCAATTGATTTTTGCTCATCTGGGCATTGCAGTGCACTCCCTGATTTTCGCTGAATCGCTCAATTTGGATCTGCCTGGCACGGATAACCCGGTCCCTTATCCGCGTGCTGTTTTCGCTTTTGCGTTCCGAAGCAAGTTCGCCGAACGAAACGGGAGTAACTTCCACGTGCAGATCAATGCGGTCTAGCAAAGGACCGGATATTTTGTTGAGGTATTTGGTTACCGCTCCCGGCGGACAGACACATTCTTTTTCCGGATGGTTGAAATTCCCACAGGGACAGGGATTCATGCTGGCAATGAGCATAAAACCCGCAGGATACTCAATGGAAAACTTCGAGCGTGCAATGGTTACCACCCGGTCCTCCAGGGGTTGACGGAGAACTTCCAACACCTGTCGCTTAAATTCGGGCAATTCATCCAAAAATAGGACTCCGTTATGCGCCAGTGAAATTTCACCCGGCTGTGGATTGGAACCGCCACCTACAAGCGCCACATCGCTTATGGTATGGTGGGGGCTGCGAAATGGGCGTTGTGCGATAAGTCCTTTGGTTCTGCCGATTCTGCCCGCCACGGAATGAATGCGTGTGGTCTCCAGCGCTTCGTGTAACGTCATGGGCGGAAGTATGGACGGAATGCGTTTGGCGAGCATGGTTTTCCCGGCTCCGGGTGGCCCGATCAATATCACGTTATGCCCTCCGGCAGCGGCGATTTCCATTGCCCTTTTAATATTTTCTTGACCTTTCACGTCGTCAAAGTCCGTATCAAAATGCTGCAGATTTTCAAAAAATTCATCACGGGTATTCACCACCGTTTTCTCAAGCTCCCCTTCACCGTTAAAAAAATCCACCACCTCCTTCAGGTGAGTTACCCCATACACATCCAGATCAGTTACAATAGCTGCTTCGGATGCATTCTCCTTAGGCAGGATAAAACCCTTAAATTTTTCCTTTCGGGCCTGGATAGCAATAGGTAACGCTCCTTTAATGGGGCGCAATTCACCGTCCAAGGCAAGTTCACCCATAATAATATAATCTCCCACATGCTCTGCATTCATCTGTTCGGAGCAGGCAAGAAGCCCCACAGCTATGGTCAGGTCATAAGCAGAACCCTCTTTGCGTATATCGGCCGGGGCCATATTAATGGTTATTTTCTTTCCGGGAATTCGAAATCCGTTGTTCCGTACGGAGGCTTCAATGCGCTGTTGACTTTCTTTTACGGCATTATCAGGCAGACCAACCAAAAAGAATTTTGCGCCGGGAACCAGATTAGTCTCCACGGTAACGGTAATGGCATTTACTCCATGAACGGCACTGCCGTATGTTTTTACCAGCATCTGGATTAATTGTTTGTTTTTAGTTGGTGCCAATATAATCCATTTTTCGAAGACCACGGGAATCCCCGTCGTAAAAAAGCGACCGCCTAAAAGCGTATCTTTGCACGGGGCAGATCGACCTGTCGCGTCTCGCCTTAGGCGAGATGAGGAAAGTCCGGGCAGCACAGTGCACCGCACCTCCTAACGGGAGGGAGTCCGCCGTAAAAGCGGATTACGGAAAGTGCCACAGAAAAAATACCGCCTGGCCTTTGGCGAGGTAAGGGTGAAAACGCGAGGTAAGAGCTCACGCGGGGCATGGCAACATGCACCGGGGAAAACCCTGCGGGCTGAAAGACCAAATAGGTCGGCGGTGCTTGGCGGCACGTCAACGGCAGGCCGAAAGGCCGGCTACGCCGATGGGTAGGTTGATAGAGGCCGGTTGTGAAACCGGTCCCAGATAAATGACAGGATAAAACAGAATCCGGCTTACGGGTCTGCCCCTTTTTTTTAAAATGAGTTGTTTTGATACATGGCATTTTCCGTATAGTATTTTTCCGTTCTGATTCCCTACATCAACATACATACCCACCGGAAACCCTCCTCACCCGAGGAGTGGGTAATACGCAACGCCTGGCTGAACAGACAAAATTTCAGCCCTAAAAGTCCGGGATACCATTTATCCGTAGGCATACACCCCTGGCAGACTAACCTGTTTCCTATCGACGAAACACTCATCCTTTTGGAAAAAGCGGTGCAGCACCCCAACGTACTCGCCATCGGCGAAATTGGCCTGGACAGGGCAAAAGGCCCGGCTATGCCTATTCAGACAGCGTGGTTTGAAGCGCAACTCAAGCTGGCAGAAAAAGCAAACAAACCGGTCATCGTGCACTGCGTTAAGGCCTATTCAGACTTAATTCCTTTTTTGAAAAAATACACCATGCCTTTCATATTGCACGGATATAATGGCAATAAACAACAAACATCGGATTTGCTGAAATTCCCTCAGGTTTATTTTTCATCGGGTAAACGGTTGTTTTCTGACGGAAACCAAAAAGTGAACGCATTTCTCTCTATTCCAACCAATCGAGTTTTTTTAGAAACAGACACATCAGGAATTCCCATCCTGGAAATGTATGTAAGATATAGTCAGCTTTCCGGCATTCGGCAGGAGAAAATCAGGCAAATTATATGGGAAAATTACCGGCAGATCAGTGAAAAATAAAATCCTTAGACCGGGACGAAAAACAGCGGCATAATTATTTCTTATTTATATCAAAAGGATGATTTCTTCTCGCTATTTTTGAAAAAAGTTTTTATCCATGCTTCCCCCCTACTGGAGCGATCCCATCTTGATTTTCGCCATTCCCGTATTCATCGTCACCTTTTTATTGGAAGCTGTATTTATAACAAGAACGCTGAAAAAAGAGTATGACACAAAAGATGCGGCAGCCTCAGTAAGCATGGGCATAGGAAGTGCTTTTATCAATCTGGGAATCAAAGTACCTGTTTTCTATACGTTCCTTTGGATTTATGAGCACCGCCTTTTTACGTTACCTCCGACATGGTGGGCCTTCTTGCTTCTTTTTTTAGCTGATGATTTTTCATTCTATCTGCATCACCGCGCCTGCCATCAGGTACGGCTTTTTTGGGCCGCCCATGTAAACCATCATTCTTCCCGGCAATACAATTTAGCAGTGGCACTTCGGCAATCCTGGGGTGAATTGTTTCATAAGTACATCTGGTGGATGTGGATTCCTTTCGTCGGTTTTCATCCCGTTTGGATGCTGACCATGATGAGCATCAGCCTGGTCTATCAATACACGCTGCATACGGAATTGGTCAATCGTCTCGGCCCGTTGGAATGGTTGTTCAATACACCATCACACCATCGCGTACATCACGCAAAAAATGTCCGCTATCTGGACAAAAACCATGCAGGAATACTGATTATCTGGGACAGATTATTCGGCACTTTTACACCGGAAATTGAGGAAGACGAAGTGATTTATGGAATTACGCAGGATATACACACGTTCAACCCCGTTGAGATTGCCACGCATGAATACAAAGCGCTTTGGCATGATGTAAAAAATGCACCAGGCATACTTAACAAATTAAAATACACTTTTATGCCTCCGGGCTGGAGCCACGACGGCAAAACAAAAACCGCAAAACAACTTCAGCGTGAAGCGGGTCTCTGCTCATGATTCTCAACGCTGAATTTGAATTTTGGCCCTTAAGCCTTGAGAAGTCTGCAAAAAGTAAAACCCGTTTTTTAAGGAAGTAGGGAATACCAACTCA
>JBIJBG010000035.1:0-13409 GCA_044345355.1 Flavobacteriales bacterium | reverse complement strand
CCGGGCCAAACCGGGAATGCCTAAAGAAAGGATGGAAAATGCGGCAGCTAAGGGCTTTTCGTTTAATGCCGACGGCTTGAAGAAACTCCCCAAAGGAGGCAAAATCAGCGCGTCCGTCTGGTATCAGCAGAACAGGCGGCAAATTCCGGGTACGCTCATCGCACCGCACAAAGACGGAATTCAGGTAGATAAAAACCTGAGAAGTATGGCAGGATGGGAAAAATCTATCGGAAAAGCCCATTTTCTGTCCATCAAGGGAGCTTTACTTTACGATTACCTTTTCTATGATGATAATTCCCTTTCCCGCCCATCCAAGATGATACAATACAGCGGATTAGCGAGAATAGAATATGAATATTCCCCTCACCGGAGCCACCGCGTTTTTGCAGGCATCAATTACGGCTATGCACACGTGCTCATGTCGGAATACGAGGAACAAAAACGGGAAAGACACCAGACCACCTTATTTGTCGGTTACAAATACCGCCTTCCGGGAGGGCAGGGAGAAGCCGCGGTTCAACTTACGGAAGAACTTTGGGATGCGAAGGCCGCTCCCCCATGCCCGGCATTCAGTATGCGAATCCATCCTCTGAAAAATCTCAGTATCCGAACACGGATAAACCGAAATTTCAGGCAACCCTCATTTAACGACCTGTATTGGGCACCAGGAGGAAACCCAAATCTGAAACCCGAAACTTCCTTAAGTCAGGAATTGGGCCTGGATTGGGAAAAAAAGACGGGCAATAAAAAGATATCGGCGGAATACGACATTCAGATTACGGGATTTCACCAAACCATGCAAAACAGGATTGTATGGATTCCGGGAGCGCTGTTCTGGAGCCCTGAAAACATAGACCGCACAAGAGCCTACGGAGCAGAAGCTGATGTGCGGATTACACGGGTGCGCGAAAAATGGAAAATAGAAGGCTCCCTGCATTACACATTTACCCGGTCCGTGAGGAGTAAAGCGCGTTTCGACGGCGATCCCGCCTACCGGAAACAAATTCCTTACATCCCTTGGCATATGGCCTCTGCCGAAATTTCCATCGCCTACCGCAACAGCCGCCTTTTTTACCGGCACGGATACACGGGAAAACGCTACACATTGGCCGATAACAGCGCATTCCTGCCTCATTACCATACGGGAACCATTGGCGTCAGTCAATCCGTTACCTTTCTGGGGATAACGTTGGAAGGCTGGTTCGTATGTGAAAATATTGCCGATATAGCTTACGAAGTATTGGCCTTTCGCCCTATGCCGGGACGGCTTTTCCGGGGAGGTCTGCTTATTTCATTCAACAAAAAAATACCTAAAGGAATTTTTAACTCACATAAAAATGAAAAATAAAAAAATAGCCGTGTTATCGCTGCTGGCTTTAAGCCTGTTTTTAGAATTCGGATGCAAAAAAGAAAACAGTAGCACTTCCGATCAATTTTATGAAAATGGGACATTTATTCTCTGTGAAGGAGCATTTCAGCAGGGAAATGCAAGAATTGACTTTTTAAACAAAACATCAGAAAATTTGAAAACTGATATTTTTGGACAAGTAAATAACATCCCTTTGGGAGATATTTTACAAAGCATGTCTGTTATAAATGACAAAGCTTTCTTAGTAGTTAATAATTCGGGAAAAATTGAAGTCACGGATCCTAAAACCATGAAAATAATTACTTCCATAACAGGCTTTACATCACCGCGGTATATTTGTCAGGTATCTCCCGCAAAGGCCTACGTTTCTGATTTGTTCGGAGGAGCACTGAACGTGTTGGATTTAAATTCGCTCACCGTAACCGGATCTGTACCGCTTCCGGGCTGGACAGAAGAAATGTGGAACCACAGCGGAGAAATCTGGGTAACCAACGGAAACAGAAATCATGTATATATTGTAGAAAATGATCAAGCGACAGACAGCATTCCCGTGGGCTACGGAAGTAATTCCATACGCGAAGATGTAAACGGAAAAGCCTGGGTGCTCACAGGAGGCAATTACTCGGACAATACGCCCTCCAAATTGGTAAAAATAAACCCATACTCCAGGCAGATGGAATGGGAAACTACACTGGATTCCTACGGTGCTTCAAAACTGCGCATGACCAGTGACGGTTCTGTGTTATATTTCCTTTACAACGGCGTCGTTTACAGAAAAAATACCGGTGACGACAATCCTCCCGCCGTGTTCATTTCCATGTCGGGTAACTATTTTTACGGAATCGGAATAAATCCGGAGAACGGGGATATCTGGCTTGGGGACGCGGGAGATTTCAGCAGTGCGGGAACCGTTTTGATTTTCAATTCTGCCGGCACCTTGCTGAAGCAGTTCACCACGGGAGTAGCTCCTAGCGATTTTGTGTTTTGATTTTCAGTTTCTGACCTACTTGAATCCGATCCGAACGCAACCCGTTCCACTCCTTTATTTTGGTATAAGGTACTCCATATTTCCGTCCTATGGAGGAAAGGGTTTCTCCGGAACGTACTTTATGGACTAGCCAACCGGATGCCTTTATTTTTTCAGCCGGCTTCTTCACCTCGAGTTCTATGTGTGGTTCATGGGGCATGAGCGGCTGAGAAGAAACCGATTCCCAAACAGGTAATACAGCCCGGCGCACCTCGCGGGCCCAAATGGCATAACCGCGTTCATTCAAATGCAGGCAATCGGGCGTAAACAAATCCGTATCGGGTGCTCCGTCCGTTGCGCTCATGAAAGACCGCACATCGATAAATTCCCATTGCGGATCTGCCCGGCAAAACTCACTGATCAGCGTATTTGCTTTGTCAAACTTATCGGCGCTGCTCCATCGCGAAGGAGAATGTTTCACGCTGATAAAAAAACAGCGGGTATTGGGCAAAAACTGACTCACTTTGGCTCTGAATCGATTAAAATCAGCAATAACGGTATCAAAAGAAAGCCATTTGGAATGCAGGTCATTTTCGCCTGAATACACCACCAGAATACGGGGGTTATGCCTGTAAATGATGCGATGAAAATAGTACTCCGCCTCGGCGAGCGTAGAACCGCCGAAACCTCTGTTGACTGCCGGCATCGGACTCATATCCGCGGCAAGACTTTTCCACCGTTTGATGCTGGAGCTGCCCACAAAAAGAACAGCCCCTTTAGGTGGAGGAGATACCGCATCCTCCTTCTCCATAAGCAGGATATCTCTCTCAAAAACATTCAGTTTTCGCCCCTGGGCAAAAGAAGCCGTATGAAAAAAGAAGAGAATCCAAAAAAGGGAAATACACGTAATTCGACTACCCATCATAATTACAAGAATAACGAAAAAAAGTCGGCCTTATTCGAGCCTGCTGACTAATAAAGCCTAAAAAAACTAAAAACGGGACACTTCAAATGTGGGATAGCCCCGTTCTCCGAGCTGATTGGTGAAACTGATAAACCGCATCTTCCAAAAATCACCGAAACGATCACGCACCAAATACGTATTTTGCGACAGCACGGTATATGCCGCCAGATCTATATCGTAGGATTTCCAATCATACCCGATAAAATCCCTCCTATCTGAGAAAGTGTATTGAGGCAACTGATCAAACGTGATTCCCGAAAAATTATCCGTACTATCAACGGCCACGGAAACGCCCGTGGGATTTAAAAGTACCCCATTCACCGCATACCATTCATATTCTGTGGTACTGCCCGGATACAGCACAAGAGTGGTGTAATGGGTAAATTGAATGTCATACCTGTTTTTCTCCGGTTCCGGACTTACCGCTTCACCGCCGTTTTGGAAACTGAAATACACAAAATTATAAGCACTGTTTTTAGTCAGCGTGGCCGCTTTTATATCAGATCCGTCAGCCTGGGCATACAGGAAGGAAATACTCTGCATATCGGATGTTTCTATTTTCACTTTACGGAATCCGAGTCCCGTACCTGCGGTAGAAATGCCCAAATCCACCACATAAACCCTACCGGGAATAAATCCCCAAAAGGCGGTGTTTTCAGGCTCCCCGGAACTTCGATCATACCGCCAGTCGTTGGCGATATCTGCGGGTGAAAAAGGAACTGCCCAATCCTCACTCTGCGTATCCAAAACGCGCATTTTCTTGGACGAATTCAAGTAGATGGCGGTAACGCCGGGTAAGCAGGAAAAGGCAATATCCCATTCTTCGCGGTGATTGGAAGATACAAATGTATTGGTAGAAAAATCATAGTAGGTCTGCCGGGAATAATCCGGGCGTGTTTCTGCCATTACCGTTACCACGCCTCCGGGAGAAATATAAGGCGGAACGGGTTCATCTTCCTTAAAGCAGGAAGTAAGAAAAACGATAAAAAGAAAAGGAAGTAACTTAAAATTAAACCTGCTCATGGATTTGATTTTTTTGTCCACCCGAATTGATAACTTACGGCTACCGCCACGGTACGCCCCCATGCTGCAGATACGGGCTCGGAGGAGCCGGCGTGCACTCCTCCGTCGGGCAGCGTTCCATTCTGAATCAGGTTTCGCACGTTAAACAGGTTTTTCCCATACACGGAAAGACGGAGGCTCTTTTTAAAAAATGTTTTGGTGACAGACACATCCAACGTATGAAAGCCCTGAATAAAGCCCTGTACAATCTGATCATTCTCATTGCTGAAAAGAAAGGGCATCCGCCCGTTATATTTATAAAACACATTACCAGACAATGCCCATTTTTCATAGGTATAGCCGAGGGATGCCCGCGCCTCGGGAGAAACCAGAAAACGGGATGTGTTTCCTATGCTGCCGTCAAACGTCTGGCTTATTCCGGTGTAAGCCACTCCGCCCTGAACCTGCAACGCCTTGTAGCCAAACTGAAGATTTAAGCGTACCCCTACTGTTTTGAAACGGCCGACATTCATGTTGGTGTAAACGGGAACTCCGTTTTCTGAAAGCGCCCCTGTGTAAATAAGCGTAATCCGGTTGTTGATGTCGTTATAAAAACCGGCAGGCTCCAACAAAAAAGCGTAATCCTTTTTGTTCATTTTAAACGTTACAGAACCGGTGATATTATGCGAATTCTCAGCCAACAGATTTTCATTACCCAGGATGTTATGGTTGATATCCACAAATTCGAAAAAAAGCTCCTTTAAATCAGGGGCACGAAAGCCGCGGGAATAAGCTCCCCGAATCTGCACATATTTATGCGCCTGCACCTTAAAGGAAAAAGCGGGAATAAACGGCATGCGGAAACGGCTGTTATATCCATAACGAAAAGAAGGCTTTAAGGTAAGCCGTTTCCATGCGGTATATTCGGCAGAAAAAAAGGCAGCATAGTCACCGATATTTTGAATTCCTGATTTAATTCTGGGCCCGGAACCTGTTTCAAAATTCAGGTCATATCCCGCCTGCAACATTACTTTTTGGGAAGCTCCGGAATACGTATAAATACCTCTTGACATAAATAATGTGAAGCGGTCCCTGTCCGATTGGAGCAAATTACGCTCCAACGTGACCAAATCTTTAAAATACGTATCCACCTTGCGGTAAAACAGCGAATAATTCGCGGAAAAGTCCAAATGGTGTTTGGGTTTGACATATCCGGTTAATGAAAGTGTGTTCGAAATGCGGTCAGTCAAATAATATGCATCTCGGGCCGTAATTCCGAAAGGCGCGAGCGGCCTTCCCTTGTTTTCAATTTTTTCACTGAACCAGGAACCAGCCCAACGCAACTGCAGTTCTTTCCACCTGAATACATACTGTGCTTCGCCGAAAGCCTGTCTTTTGGGCTTCCACTGCATAAATCGGGCAGAATCAGGAACGGAATTGAACCCATCGAAAAAATAACGTCCGCCATTCACCCGTATGGAATGGTTGCGGAACCGGGCAGACAAAAATCCGTCGGCATTATACTGACCTACACTTTCATAGTACCCGGTGCCGCCCACCTCCACGGATGAGGATATGTCTTTTTTGGTAATCAGATTTATGATACCCCCTAAGGCATTAGTTCCGTATGCCGCGGACGCAGGGCCCTGGATTATTTCTACCCGTTCAATATTGTTCAGGTTGAGCTGACTCAGGTCTATTTTGCCATCCAGGCGACCGATGACCGGTACGCCGTCAATCATGATTTTTACATTTTCTCCTCCCACTCCCTGCAAAGCAACCGATGCGCCCAATACATTATCCTGGGAGAGACGGATATTCAGATTTTGAGTAAGCAGATCCCGTAAGTTCTGAGCTCCCTGCTTTTCAATGCGGTCGCGATCGATTACGGTAACCGGATTAACCATGGCCTCCTCGCCCCGGGGAATAAAATCAGAAACCAACTCCACGGGTTTCAGCAAGGTTTGCAGGGGATGAAGGGACAAAGTATGATTTCCCTGCTGAAGTAACGTATCCAGAGGCTTGTATCCTACGAAGGAAACTGCGATTCGGTAATTATCTGAAAAGGGAACTGAAACCCCGCCCCGGTTATCCGTGACGGCATACTTTGGTCTTGCGGCATCTTCCGGTTGCCAAAATTTTACGTGGGCTCCAAACAGGGCTACGCCGGTTTGGGAATCGGTAATAAAAAGAATGTTTTGGGCCGGCAAAGCACCGACCCAAAACAACACCAAGGAAGAGGAAATAATGAAATTCCGAAAAATCAACGCACAATCAATTTTTTCATCTTCCTTTCCGTGCCAATCTGTATCACGGCTATATACACGCCCGAAGCCGGAAGAATCTCCGTATCCAACTGAATCTGATTAATTCCCTGCTGGGCCGTCATGGTTTGGCTGAATACCGTACGTCCGTTTAAATCCATCAAAGAAAAAACAGCCTCTTCCTGTGCAACGGATGAAAAGACCACCTGCACCAGATCAGAGGCCGGATTCGGAAATACATTCCATGCACCGATTGTCTCAACCGGTTCCAACGAGGCAAAGGCGACCTTCCGCTTCTGGAAAATAAATTTGCCCTGAGACGTTCCGACAAAACCGGTAAAGCGGATCTGCCAGATGTTACCCGGAATATCCTGAACAAAATAGCTGAGCGAGTCAGCCACTTCAAACTGAAAGGAGCTGTTCAGAAATTTCCAGTCATGCCCTATACCGTAAATATCCTCCTGTAACGTGTAATTGGTGTAAACGGCATCATCTTCGATAACCCCTGAAGCTTTGGCCACCTCTACCCCTTTTTGTACCTCAACGCCCGTAACGGCCTGAATGCTGGTTCCACCGCTGAACACATACTCATCTTCGAATTTGGTAAATACCAAATCATAAGAGGAAGCCACCGGCTCATCATTGAATACCTGATCTGAAGCAAAACTGTAGTAAATAAACGATTTATCACCGATGCCATCTTTACTGATGGTAATGTTCTGTGCTCCCGTTCCGTCGAGATTGGCGGCCAAAATGTGAAACTCCCTGGGGAAAGCGGTCAAATCCTTAATCCATATTTTCTTCCACTGGGCTGAATTCGGACTCCCGTTCCCAACCGTTTTGTAAACAAAAAGGGAATTCCCGGTGACAATATTGGTCGCCTGATTATACTCGCCCCATCCGTAGTTGGGGTGACCCGTTTCTCCAAATTCAAAAGCGGAGGGAGTATAGGATTCACGATCGTCTCTTGCGCGTGCCCATCCGTTTCCTGTTCCCAGACCTGCCGTATCAAGTGAAGCCCAGTCTGATGTGTCGCCTGCGGTATACTTGTATAACTGCGCTGAAAAACCCCCGTTAATGCGGATAGATGCTGTATATACGGCACTCACGTCTATAAGCCAGTCGCGCGTGCTGAAAGGAACAGATCCCACATTCCCATTTTCAAGACTGTAAAAACCACGGTTGGCATAACCCGGGCCAATAATGACGGAGTCGGTAATCCAGCCCTGAGCACTTACGGTGCAGGCCGAAATCAGAATAAATAAACCAAGAACATTTTTTTTCATTGAATATAATTTTAACGGGCACAAAGCTAAAGCCCGCAAGACCGCAAGACAATTCCGAATTTTAGGTAAAATGATACCTAACCTTAGTTAGCCTGAAAAGGGGAGTGAAAGAGCTACAAAACGGGTAGCTTGCCTGATTAGACCGATAGATGTTGATTCGCGCATGCAGATAAATCAAGATCAGATTTCATCCAATTTTTTCATAAACCAACTTAAATCCAACAGGTCTTTGGCGGAAGCCAGTTCCTCCCTGAATATTCCGGCCGCCTTTTTGTCTCTGTCAAGCCGGATTCGCATGAGGCGCTTAATCGTTTTTACAAACAACAGGTGGGCATTTTTCTGAAAATCAGCAATCTGCTCATTCCGCCTCAGATACACATAAAAAGAATCGGTAAGTGAATAAAAGGAGCTCTCTTCCATGGTTTCATAATAGATTTTTAACTGAAGGCAGCGTGCGCCCAGTTGATAAAAAACATCCATCATTTCGGCATGGGCCAGGTGCCTGAGTGATTTTTTATACTCCTTACGGGCATAAAACAGCCAGGCCATATTGTAATTTACGGCATGTTCCCGGTGCCGGGGGTCCAGCCTGTCTTTAAACTGCCCGATAAATTCTTCCACCCAGGCAAATTCATCTAAACGGATGCCTACGGTTACCATGTTTTTAAATACATGGGGCCTTACAAATCCGTTTTCGTAAATGGCATCCAACTCAATCATTTTTTGATACAACGAAAAAATTTCACGCAGGTACTCCGGATGGCCTGAATTAATCTGATGGGTGCAGTAATTCTGGGCAAATACATACATATCTACCAGCTCTTCGCGGGAAAAAGACTCCTTATTCTGTTCCAATAAAACAAGCAGATTTCGATAATGGGAGTCATTCCCCGGTTCAAGATGCATGAGCACGATGAGATAATACACGGAAACAGAGGGATATTTCGAAAAAGGAGCATTGCGCACATGGCGCACCACCTCCTCCAGAAACGGTTTCTGATATGCAACCTTAAGCAGCATTTCCCGGGTGAGCATCTCGCCGGAATGCTTCAGTTTATTGGTGATGTAAAACAAATCCAAATAATCAGAAAGTGTCTGAAGATTAGAATCCAGCGAGCGTGATTTTTGATGTTGGGAATGGATGTAGGCCTTTTCTTCCAGTAGATACTGATTGAAAAACCACAGAGCATCCTTTACGCGAGCCTTTTGTTGCATCTTCAGCGTATCCTCGTAAATTTGAATGTAATATTTTTCAGGTCCGTTTCTGCGGTAATAATCCAAAAGCAGGAGTTTTTTCCGGATGGGGTCGGTATTAAGTTCCCTGTAAGCGATAAACTCCTCCAACGCTTTGGCCAAATCGGAAAGAATATGCCGCATTTTATTTTCATCAAACACTTCCTCCGGAAAAAGCTTACGGAATACCTTCTTCTTTTCCAGGGCGGGTGCATCCATCGCAGGAAAATGAGGCCTGATGATCTTCATCAGCGATTGAAGATAAGCCCATGAAGGGAAAAGCTCAGCCGACAAAAATTTCTCAAAATCACGAAACTCCTTTTGACTGAAATTGCGAAGAATAAGAACAGGTTTGCTTTTTATCATGCCATACACCGGTTTGGGTTAAAAATATACGTTAAAGTCTCTTTGAAGAAAAATGTGGTACACTTTTTTTTGAAAAAAAGGGTGATATATATAAGAAAATTCCCTAAATTAGAGCTGTTTGAATGGATTTTTTCTCTTAAAAGTCCTTTCATTTTTTGAAAAAATGTTCGACAAACCTCAAAAAATGTTCGGGTAGATTTAATTACTTATTATCAAATTTGTAAAAAACAGGAGGCTAATATGAAAATACATTACTTTTTTCGAATGCTTTGTGCTTTATGCTTGATTCTTTTATTCAAAGTTCCTTCGGTAAATGCCCAACAGAGTTCGGCGCCTTCCGTGGGGGTATTATCCGGTCCGTTGACTATTGACATCCACATACCGCCCCCAAGATCGGCAGGCAGAAGCCTTTCAGGCGGGATTCAGCTGCACAGCAACGACACCCCGGTTTATTTTTCGGTTATCACTTCCTCAGATCCGAACGCACCATACCTGCAGGCCACTTTACCGGCGGGAACGCCGCTGAGCTCCTCCATCATTATTACCGGTGAGGACTTTCCCCTGCTGCATGTCACGGTAGCCGACATTCTGGGAAATGCGCAAAACGATTACTCGGATGTTATTATTCGCCCGGTTGGCTACGCCGAATCCTTTCATGAATATTCCAATTCAGTGTCCACTCCTGGCGGCGCAGGAAATGGTTCTTCCCAGTCATCCGGCTACAAAACACAGGTAGATGTTTCAGTATATCCCAATCCGGCAAACAGCCAAATCACCATTGTCACGGAGGGAGAAATTTTATGGGGCGCGGTAGAAATTGTGGATATCACGGGAAAAAAAGTAGGTGAAATTCCCACAGGTTCTTTTTCCTGCTTCGGCGGCCCTGACCGGGTAACCCTATCTCTGGAAGGAATCAGAGAAGGAATCTACCTGTTCCGTTTTAAAACCAATAAGGACACCTATACCCGAAAAGTTCATGTGATTAGATAGATTGATATGATAATTAGTGATACCGTCCCTCAAAAAGGGGCGGTATTATTTTTCGGGGTACTGGCTACAACATCCAAAGAAAATAAAGGTAGGCCAAAACCCATACCCACTCCGTGTAAAGCCAATAATGCCGCAAAAATCGGATACGTTGCCGGTAAAAAGGGTCGGTCAGAAGGATAATGGCCTTTGCCGGATCGGAAGCCCCGCGACGGAAATACCAGGCCCGGTAAAATGCCCAACAAATACCTACCAAAAGGTGCAGCAAGTGGATGGCACTCAAAATAAGGAGAATGCTATTCCCCTGCTTTTTATCAGGAATCAAAAACCACCCATACACCTGTAAAATAGAAAAAAGCAGGCCGCCAAAACCGACCATCCAGAGCCGGGTTTCTATCTTTTGCAGATTGTCTGAATCAAAAGCCTTTTGCATATTCCGAAGGAAAAAACCGCTGAAAACCAGGAGAAAAGTATTCAGGGTAAAAATTCGCGGCAGTCGTGAAAATGAATCACCTGAAGTTTCTTTAAGGGCATAATGACCATGGGCGAAAAGCAAAGTGAAAAACAACAAGGCGCTGCCCGTCATAAAAAGATAAAGCATGACAGCCTGCGGGGAGTTATTTTCCGAAAGGGAAAAAAAGGAATAAAGTCTTTTTCGGTAGCTCACACTAAGGAATATTAATGGATTATACAATAAACAATCAACCCGTTAACCGGTTTTTAGGCACACGATTCTGTTCGGATTTGGTTTTTTTCCGGACAATTTTATTTACTTTGCGCCTTGTAACCAATAAATAAGCAAATTTATGTCAGAAATTGCAGCTAAAGTGAAAGCCATCATAGTGGATAAGCTGGGCGTGGATGAGAACGAGGTAACAGAAACCGCAAGTTTCACCAATGACCTCGGAGCCGATTCACTGGACACCGTAGAACTGATCATGGAGTTCGAAAAAGAATTCAACATTGCCATCCCCGACGATCAGGCTGAGAAAATCAGCACAGTGGGAGAAGCCATAAAATATATCGAAGAGAACGCAAAGTAACTCTTCCATTTGCATCTGATGGGATTAAAACGGGTAGTAATTACCGGAATCGGTGCTCTCACCCCAATCGGCAATTCGGCAAAAGAATTCCGTGAGGGGTTGTTTTCCGGAGCCAACGGATCGGCGCCTATTACCCGTTTTGATCCTACTCTGTTCAAAACCCGATTTGCCTGCGAAATAAAAAACTTCGATCCCCTTCAATTCATGGATCGTAAGGAGGCGCGGAAGGTAGATCCTTTCGTGCATTATGGGATGGTTACCTCTGATGAGGCCATCGCCGACAGCGGAATAACCAGGGAAAATACCGATATGCTCCGGGCCGGAGTCATTTTTTCATCCGGTATCGGCGGTCTCGGAACACTCCTTGAAGAGCTGGGTAATTATGGAAAGGGTGATGGTACTCCCCGCTTTAATCCCTTTTTCATTCCCAAAGCCATCATTGACATTGTAGCCGGTCACATTTCCATCAAACATGGTTGGATGGGGCCTAATTACGCGGTGGTTTCCGCCTGTGCCTCCTCTACCCACGCCCTTATAAACGGATTTGATTTGATTCGGCTGGGAAAAGCGGATGTGATACTGGCAGGCGGAAGTGAGGCTGCTGTAAATCAGGCCGGAATAGGCGGATTCAACGCAATGCATGCCCTATCCACCCGCAATGACAGTCCTGAAACCGCTTCGCGCCCATTTGACAAAGACCGAGACGGATTTGTACTGGGCGAAGGTGCCGCCGCCTTGGTATTAGAAGAATACGAACATGCCGTGAAGCGTGGTGCAAAAATTTATTGCGAAATCGGCGGAGGAGCCGCCACGGCGGATGCCCATCACATAACCGCTCCGCATCCCGACGGACTGGGCGCTTCCGAAGTAATGCGCATGTGTCTGCAGGATGCCGGAATGCAGCCGGAAGATATTGATTACATCAATGTTCACGGAACATCAACTCCTCTCGGCGATATAGCAGAAACAAAAGCTATTCTCTCCGTTTTTGGCGAACACGCCTATCAGATGAATATCAGCTCCACAAAAAGCATGACAGGTCACCTCTTGGGTGCTGCGGGAGCCGTTGAGGCATTAGCCTGCCTTTTTTCTATTACTGAGCAACAGATTCCTCCTACCATTAACCACTTCACCGACGATCCGGAAATTGACCCAAAGCTTAAACTTACTTTCCATTCCGCAGAAAGAAGAAAAGTAAGAGCTACCTTGAGTAACACATTCGGATTTGGAGGTCACAATGCTTCCATTATTCTCAAAGAGGTGAAGTAAACTTGATTTTCTTTAGACATCCGAAAATTCCAAACTTTTTTCATCCGGATTTCAAAAAGTTCCTGAAAAAAACCATCGGTTATTCGCCTTCGGACTATTCACTCTATTTTCAAGCATTTACCCACAGTTCTTTCAACAACAAACGGAAACAACAAAGCTATGGTCACAATGAGCGATTGGAATTTTTGGGAGACCAGATTCTTAATACCATTGTGGGCGAATACCTGTTCAGTCAATTCCCCCATTTGGACGAAGGGAGACTTACGCACATAAAGGCACGGTTTGTGAGCCGAAAAACACTTAACAAATTGGCCCATAACATGGATCTTATTTCTTTTATCGTGGGTGATTTCAGGGGTAATGCCGCTCCCGAAGATGCCAAGGGAAATACTCTGGAGGCATTGGTTGGCGCAATCTATCTGGATAAAGGATTCAAAAAAACAAAACAGGTGGTAATTGAACGTTTTTTTGATAAGCATCTAAACCTCTTGGCTCTGATCAGTTCAGATGAAGATTATAAAAGCCGATTGGTGAAATGGGCACAGAAAAATAAAAAGACACTTTTGTTTGAAGCCGAAGATATCTCCGAATCATTAAAAGAAAGAAGATATAAAGTAACGGTTTGGATGGACGGAGAAGCCGTTGGGTCGGGTTTCTCG
>JBIJBG010000231.1:0-3650 GCA_044345355.1 Flavobacteriales bacterium | reverse complement strand
ATAATACATCACCGGATATTTGCAATATCCATTGGGCATGATGAAGGCTATTCCTCTCGGACGGGTAAGTGAAAAGTCGAAAACGACTTTGTAAAAGCGCTTGGGAACAGCCACCCTGTTAGGACCTATGCTATCCAAACCTGATTCCAAAATGGGTCCCGTAACCACATATAGTGCATGGCCGTACTCTTCCACATACCGGCGGAGCATGTCCTCGAGTTGAGCCCATCGTTCCCTGTTTAACTCTGGCTTTTGGGGCGTCATGTTGCTGTAAAAATACGATTCACTCAATGCATTCAGCGACCAGCGGAAGTCAGCAGAAGGGGCCAGATGTCCGCGGTCGTATCCGCTATTCCAATAATCCTTTTCTATTGCGGTACCTGTTTTCACTGCCGGGTCTACCCGAAAATTATTGGTGCGCGTGATAATACCGTCTTTAATTTCAGGGCTGATGATATGGGCCAACCAATTGGCCTGTTCCGCTCTTTCGTTGTAGTTAAAAGCAAACGCCGATTTGATATACGTTGTGCCCGAATCAGCATAAACGGGAGTTCCCCATTTTGCCAGCTCATTTCTGTTTCTTAACAGTTTCAGATCTTCTAATTCCTTTAAAAGAGCGTTCCTCCGCACCTCTAATTCGGCAAGTTCTTTTTCTTTAGCGGGAATGGCTTCTATCTGACCAAAAGCAAACGTATGTTGCAACGAAAGAATAAGAAGAAGTAAGAAAGGGAAAAAACGATTCATCACATATTTAATGCTCTGTTTTCCGAAGCGGCAAGGCAGGCATCTTTTAAGGCTTCGGCATAGGTAGGATGCGCATGACTCATTCGGCCTATATCTTCAGCGGATGCGCGGTATTCCATGGCCACCACAGCCTCGGCTATAAGATCCGCTGCACGGGGGCCGATAATGTGCACGCCCAAAATTTCATCTGTTTCCTTGTGAGCCAAAACTTTGATAAAACCGTCCGTATCCATACCCGCACGGGCACGGCCACTGGCCACAAAGGGAAATTGACCTGATTTGTAAGGAACTCCGGAAGCTTTCAACTCTTCTTCCGTATGACCCACGGCAGCAACTTCGGGCCAGGTATATACCACACCGGGAATCAACAGATAATTGATGTGTGGTTTTTGGCCGGCGATGGTTTCAGCGACAAACACGCCCTCTTCTTCTGCCTTATGGGCCAACATGGCACCCTTAACCACGTCGCCGATGGCGTAAACTCCCGGCACGGAGGTCTGCAAATGCCCATCCACCGATATGCGACCGCGTTCGTCCGTGCTGATTCCTATGTTTTCCAGACCTAGATTTTGGGTGTATGGACTCCGTCCCACGGCCACGAGGCAATAATCACCGTCCAGACTTATTTCTGAATTATCGGCCAGGTTTTGTGCCTTAAGCACCACTCCCGAGCCCGTATTTTCCACTCCCGTCACTTTGTGCTTGAGGTAAAACTCAAATCCGAGTTTTTTGCATATTTTCTGAAGCTCTTTGCCGAGTGAGCGATCCATACTGCCTATAATGGAATCCGTAAACTCCACCACGGACACTTTGGAGCCTAATCGCGCATATACACTGCCAAGTTCGATACCGATTACACCACCTCCGATGAGCAGAAGATGTTTAGGAATTTCGGTGAGCTTGAGCGCTTCGGTGGAAGTAATGATTCTATTTTTATCTATTGCCACCCCGGGAATGGAAGAAGGTTTGGATCCCGTGGCAATTATCACCTTATCGGTTTCCAGCGTTTCCGAACTGCCGTCGGGTTTGGCCACTGAAATGGTATTTTTGGTCATGAATGAGCCGTGTCCGTGAAAAACCGTAATTTTATTTTTCTTCATCAGGTAGCTGATTCCATCGCTGTTTTGCTTCACCACGTCAGCCTTTCGGGCAATCATTTGGGTAAAATCTACTTTGAGATTTTCCAATTCGATGCCATGTAATTTGAATTTATGTGCGGCATTATGAAAATGTTCCGAAGAATCCAGCAAAGCTTTGGAAGGAATGCAACCGACGTTGAGGCAGGTTCCTCCCAAGTTTGGATAACGCTCAATAATCGCCACTTTCATTCCCAATTGGGCACAGCGGATGGCCGATATATATCCTCCAGGTCCTGATCCGATAACAGTTACGTCAAATTTGCTCATGTATTGCCTTTTTTTGAAAGCCCAAAAGTACAAAACCTGGATAGAATGAACAAAGTATCTATTACCGTAATCCAGTGTAATTAAATAGGCATTATCCGAGACAATACTTTTCATGTAACTGCTTTTGCCTTAAATTTGTCCAAAACCAAAACCAAAGCCATGAGAAGTTTCTTTAACCGGTCGCTTAAACTGGGCACATTGTTCGGTATTCCCGTCAGCATTCACTGGACATTTCTGCTATTACTTATCTGGATTTTCGGAAACAGTATGTATAAAGGGTCCTCCTTTGAAAGTGCATTGTGGTCGGTAGCGTATATCCTGATTTTGTTTGTCTGTGTCTTCCTTCATGAATTAGGCCATGCACTGATGGCCAGGCATTACGGAATTGCCACTCGGAGCATTGTTCTTTTGCCTATTGGCGGCGTAGCTTCCCTTGAAAAAATTCCCTCGGAACCTAAAAAGGAAATTGCTGTAGCCTTGGCGGGTCCGGCCGTCAATATTGTTGTCAGCTTAGCGCTGCTCGTGTACCACCTGATTGCCGGTTTTCCCCAAATAGAGGCAGGTACCGCTTTTCGACTTCAGGCCTCTACGCTACCGTTTATGGTTATGATTGCCAATGTTTTTTTAGGGGGATTTAATCTGCTCCCCGCTTTCCCTATGGACGGCGGGCGGGTACTTCGGGCCCTGTTGGCCATCCGAATGAACAGAGAAAGAGCCACTGCCACAGCCTTTAAAATCGCCACGGTATTTGCCTTTATTTTTGCGCTATACGGCTTGTTTAACAATCCGTTTATGGTTTTTATTGCGTTGTTTATTTTTTTGGGCGCACGTGGTGAATATGCATCCGTACGTACCGAACATTTTATTTCCGGTTTTACGGCAAAAGACGCTTTAATGACAAAGTATACGGTGCTGAAAGCAGAGGCGCCGCTTTCCGAAGCGGTATCTTTGCTGCTAAGCGGGCAGGAAACCCGCTTCTTGGTAGAAAAAGAAGATTCTGTTTCTATGGTTCTCTCCAAAACAGACATTATTCGTGGTTTGGATGAGCATGGTAAAGACAGTCCGATTTCTTATTCAGCCTCTGGCCTCACTTTTTTTGCCTCATCCGATATGCCTATGCAGGAGCTGCTGGATAAAATGAGCAGGGAAGAAATATCCATGGTTCCCATAACGGAAGACGGAGTAATTATCGGAGTGGTGGATATTGATAATATCAGTGAATTCCAACTCATCCGAATGGCTCAAAAGCGCTGATCGGGTCAGAAACGTATCGAAAGAAGGGGTATTTCTTTTCCTTATTTTTCTTCGGAATTTTCCATGTATTGACGCCTCGATTTTTTGGCGTATACCAAGTACTTCAACAGCCACATGATAAAAAAGCCGGGTATGAAATCGCTAAATGGAATGAGCTCTTCCAAAAACACGAAAATCCCACCGAAAGCACCCAGATAACCCCCATACATGGCAAACATGATTAATCCAGCCAAGGGAGACCAGATA
>JBIJBG010000229.1:0-3658 GCA_044345355.1 Flavobacteriales bacterium | reverse complement strand
AAAACGAAGAACAGCTGCCGTAATCCGGAATGGTTTCGGAATTTCAGAAATGTCCTTATTCCGTAAATATAACACCGCGGAAGCGCCTGCTGCGGCAAGCACCAAAATCAGCCATAGCCAGGCGGGATAATTCCAGAGTATATTCACCTGATGAGTTTCACGGGGTTTATGCGTTAACGGAAAAACAAACCGACTATTATCCTATGGTCTGCATGCCGCCGCATACATTAATTGTCTGCCCGGAAATGTAGGAGGACATATCTGAAGCCAGAAATACCACCGCATTGGCCACATCATCGCCCGAACCTGCGCGTTTCAGGGGGATGGCTTCCGTCCATGTTTTTTTGATATTCTCGTCTAAATTTTCGGTCATTTCGGTTTCAATAAATCCGGGAGCAATGGCGTTGCAGCGGATATGGCGCGAACCCAGTTCCTGAGCCACCGATTTGGTGAACCCGATGACTCCCGCTTTGGAGGCGGCATAATTGGCCTGTCCTGCATTACCCGAGCGGCCCACTACCGACGTGAGGTTGATGATGGATCCGGAGCGTTGTTTGAGCATGGGGCGCTGGGCGGCTTTGGTGAGCGAAAAAATGCCTTTCAGGTTGGTGTCCATCACCTCGTCCCATTGTTGCTCGGTCATGCGCATCAACAGGTTGTCGCGTGTGATTCCGGCGTTGTTTACCAATATGTCTAAAGTGCCATAATTAGTTACCACATGGTTGATCAGCTTTTCGGCCTCGTCAAACCGGGCCACATCCGAACGGACCGCTTCGGCTTTTATGCCGTATTCTCCCGTGAGGTGCTCCGCCAATTCCAGGGCAGACTTCGCCGAATTTTCAGAGACGTAGGTGAATACCACATCGGCTCCGTGTTCGGCCAGTTTTTTCACGATGGATTTTCCGATACCTCTGCTTCCGCCGGTTACCAATGCCTTTTTGCCTTCCAATAATTTCATGCTTTGTACGCGTTTGAGTCAGGTCAAAAATAAGAAATCCTTTTCACCCGGCGCTGATCAGAAACGGTACCCTACGTGCAGGTTGAGTTGGACGCGCGGGGTAATGGCTGCTCCCGTGAGGTTGTATGATTTTGTGCCCAGGTCATAATCCAGCCCTTGTCCGTAATCGACTCCAAATTGGAGAAACTCCACGGGGCGTATCTGAATTCCGTTGAAAAACAGGAAGCGCAGGGTATTTCCGGACTGGTAAACCATAAAATCCGGATCGGTAGTTACATAATCGGCAGGTATGCCGTTTACCCGGAGGTAGTGAATGGCGGGTCCGAATACATAGCGCACTTTTCGGCGCCCGGCTCCCGAATACACCCGAAAATCCATGCCCGCCCGGAATACATTGTTTCTGTAAAAGGGAAACGGATTGGTAACGGACGGATTGGGATTGAGGCGGCCGCTCCGGAACCCATACGAAATGGGGAAGCGCAGTCCGATTTTATTTCCGGGCAGAATCAGCTCATACTGCACCGTAATGTCTGTTCGGAATAAATCGGCCACATTCAGCGAAATGTATTGCGAAACTCTCCGGATGCTGTCCTGCGGAAAAGCCCGGTGCTGTGCCCAGGCCGTTGAAGCGGTGAAGCACAAAGAGATTAGGAAAAGATACCTGCCTGCCTGTTTCATGAATGATTGCATTATCTTGGTGCAAATTAAAGAAATGTATCGCGCCGTAGCTCTGCTGTCTTTTTTCCTGTTTTTTTTCGGCTTGGTCCAAGGGCAGGAAATTCCGTTTAAACTGAAGCGCGGCATGACTTTTTATCTGCCTGATGAGGTAAAGGAAACCAGCGGTCTGGTGTATCTGGATGGGGAGTTATACACCCACAACGACAGCGGGGGAAAGCCGGAGCTTTATGTGCTGGATACACTCGGCGGACCCGTGAAGCATTCCATTTTTATCCGCGGTGCGGAAAACAGGGATTGGGAGGCACTGGCTTACGCAAAAGACGCTTTCTACATCGGCGATTTTGGGAACAATGCGGGTTCACGGAAAAATCTGCTTGTTTATCGGGTGCCGTTTCACGCCGGCAGTGACACATTGGATGTGGAGCAGCGCATCCGTTTTTATTTTCCTGAGCAGACGGATTTTTCCGCCCAAGGGAAGAACCATGCTTTTGATACGGAAGCCATGGCCGTTTATAACGATTCCATCTTTTTATATTCCAAATCGTGGAATGACGGAATCTGCCGCATTCGGGCCATTCCCGACTCGGAGGGGAATCATGCCGCTTCCGTAGTAAATACGTTTGAGGGCAACGGTCTGATTACGGATGTGTTTTTTGATGCGACGGGAAATCGCCTCCTGTTTACCGGCTATCAATTGCGTGCTGCCGTTCTGAAGCCTTTTCTGCTCTCGTTTCAGGCAGATCATCCCGCAAGGCCGTTGAACGATTCTGCCGTAAAATATAATCTGTCGCCCGATTTTGTGCAGACGGAGGCCATAACCCGGTTACCTTCCGGAAGATTGGCCATTACCGCCGAGGCTATTGCCGAAAAATGGCTGGACATTGCTCCCGCTCTGTATCTTTTCTTTCTTCCTCAATAAGATTCCGATGGTTAAACTGGAATGTTTTTTCCTATTTTCCTAATGCATTCAAAATGCTTTCAACAGAATTCTTCTCCATTTTCGTAAACGCAAACCATTTTTTCCCTAAATCTTTCAACGAAGCCCCGATGTGATAAACTGTATTTCTGTCAATGATTAAAAAACGGTCATGGCTTTTGGCAAACACCTGTACTTCAAATCCGCCGTATTGTTCATTGGCTTTTTTGAGGTCTAAAGTGAACTGTTTGCTGATGGTTTTCGTGTATAAAACGACTTTCACATTTTTGTCCTTTTTCGCCAAATGCGTTAAGGTGTTTTCATCTACATAATTATCTATGAGCACAATTTCTTTTTTCGCTTTTTTTATAATGCCCGAGAAAAAGGCATAAGCATCAAAAATTTGCCCGTCGAAGAAAATGCCTTGGGTAGGTGGCTCCTGTGTTTTTAGTTGAAGAGAGATTTGTTTTACTTCTTTACTTAACGTTTCGTAGTTATTTTCAATTCTGTCTATACGCTGATTCATGGCATAGCCTTTAAGCAGGTAATCACGCAGAACATTCGTTGCCCAAATTCTAAATTGTGTGCCTTGTTTGGAATTTACGCGATATCCGACAGAAATAATTGCGTCTAAATTGTAATAGTCTATTTCGCGTTTTACCTTTCTTCCCGATTCGGTTTGAACTGTTGCATTTTTTGCAACAGTTGCTTCCTTACGTAATTCATCCTCTTTATAAATATTCGTTAAATGTCTTGATATTACCGATTTATCTTTGTTAAACAATTGAGCCATCTGATTTAGTGTAAGCCAAACCGTATCTTCATCAAGTTTTACCTCAATGTGTTCGGCCAATTCTCCGGATTGATATAAAATGATTTCGTTTTTCATCGCTACATTTCTCAAACTTAAACAAAATCCACCGTATCTGTCTCCTTCATCAATCTGTCTGTTTCGCTCAGGGCTACGATTATTTTTTGGTAGTGCAGAATTTCCTCAAAATCAATCATGGATAGTTGCGAAACAACTTGTTTCGTATATTGATTCAAAGGTGTCGGAATCATTATTTAAGGTGCCAATTTGGAACCTTAAATAATTCCATTCTTCA
>JBIJBG010000051.1:0-10833 GCA_044345355.1 Flavobacteriales bacterium | reverse complement strand
GACCATCTGGGAAAATGACGCAGAGGGTCTGGCTGAAATGCCTGAACTCGCACGTACACAAACCGATCAGATTCTCCGAAATCCAGGCTGGTACGGGTACGGCACTTTGGCCGTTACGCCCGGCAAGTGGGACATTTCCATTTCTGCCGTTTTTAGCGGAAGCATGCAGGTTCCTTATGTCTCCGGACCATTACTTTTCCCTGAAACCCAATCTCAGGCATTACGTGAATACACCGAATTGCGCAAAACTCCCGCATTTGCCGACATAGGTGTAAGAATAAGCAAAAATTTCACCCTCGGTAAAAAACGAAATCTCAGCCCCGAATTGGGCGTAAACAACCTACTCAATGCCTTTCAGAAAGACCTCGGTACAGGCATACTGCGAGATCCGGGCTACCAATACGGTCCACTCAGACCGAGATTTTTCTTTGCCGGTATGAGGATTGCCCTGTAATCTGCCAATCCCTATTTTTGCACCATGAAATTCATCAGCCGCTCTCCGGAAGATTTAGCCGTACCCGCCGGTGAGTTGGCCAAACTGCTGGTGAATGAGCCTATCGCGGTTTTCCGGGGCAATATGGGCGTGGGAAAAACCACCTTCATCAAAGCCGTATGCAAAGCACTGGGAGTGGAGGATGATGTATCCAGCCCCACCTTTTCCTTGGTTCAGGAATACCACGCACGCGGAGAAAAACCGATTTACCATTTCGATTTTTATCGGATACAAGATGAACAGGAAGTACACGGAATGGGCATTTACGAATATCTTGACAAGGGGATCTGCCTGATGGAATGGCCCGAAAAAATCCCCGGCATTCTTTCTCAGGAAAAATACATTACGGTGAGCATGGATGATGCAGAAGGCCAAAGAATCATTACCTTTGATTACTGACACCCTGCATGTTTTAAAAAATCATGAATATCTCATCGGAAACACTGAAAGGCCTGCACATGCTTCCGCAGGAAGAAATGCTGGAGGTGGCCAAACGGCATCAATCCCTAAGCATCGGCATACCCAAAGAAAGCAGCTTCAAGGAAAACCGCATCGGACTGGTGCCGGATACGGTAGCTTACCTCAGGGCCCTCGGGCATCACATCCTCATTGAAACCGATGCTGGATCCAACGCCTTTTTTCAGGATAAAGACTACAGCGAAGCCGGTGCGGAAATCGCCCTCAGCCGAGAACAGGTGTATAAATCGGACATCATTCTGAAAATTTCTCCGCCCACCGAAGAAGAGATTGAACTGTGCAGACCGGGTCAAACCCTCATCTCGGCCATACAGCTCACCAACCGCTACGAACCCATCATACGCGGACTGATGCAGAAACGCATAAACGCGCTTGCTTTCAATTACATCCGCGATGATGAAAACGTGTATCCCGTAGTGCGCAGCATGAGCGAAATTGCGGGCAGCACCTGTATTCTGATAGCCGGTGAATACCTGAGCTCGGTAAACAAAGGCAAAGGATTGGTGATAGGCGGAGTTTCTGGGGTGCCGCCCACAGAAGTAGTTATCATCGGGGCGGGTACGGTAGGCGAGTTTGCTGCAAGGGCCGCTTTGGGTTTGGGTGCGGGCGTCAAAGTGTTTGACGATAACATTCACCGCCTGCGCCGTTTTCAGGTGGATATAGGACGGAGGGTACATACCTCGCTCATCAATCCGCATCATCTGGCAGCCGCACTAAAAACCGCCGATGTGGTAATCGGATGTCTGAGGGCGCCCGAAGGCCGCACACCCTGCGTGGTAAACGAACGGATGGTGAGCGACATGAAATACGGTTCGGTAATCATTGATGTAAGCATAGATCAGGGAGGCGTTTTTGAAACCAGTGAGCCTACAGACCATGCGCGTCCCGTATTCAAAAAATATGGGGTGATTCATTACTGCGTGCCCAATATCGCTTCGCGGGTGGCCAATACGGCCTCGGTAGCTTTGAGCAACATTATGGGACCTATTTTAAAGCGCATGGGTGATGAAGGCGGACTGCAAAAAATGATGGCCAGGGACAAGGGGCTTCTTTCAGGAGTATATACCTACAACGGCCACCTGACCAACAAATTTCTGGCCGATATGTACGGACTTCCCTACACAGATTTATCACTCATCATGGCTGCCATGTAATGCCCCTCGAATGAAAAACACCTTTTTACGCCGTCTTTTTCTATTTGGCATCGGGTTTACCATCAGCAGCATTTTCGTGTATTTTTTTATGTATGCCAACCGCGACTTACCGGCATTCTGGCCTGCCGGAAAAGTGAAAGAAAAAATCGGAAAATCGTTGCGGGAAGACGAATCGGATTCCTGTTATTACCGGTGTTTAAATTGGGATGAAGCCGAATTAAAAAAAGCGGTGGATGAGGGCGAGGTGTATTTCAGCAGGAGTAAACCGCGGACAAAACCCTGCCCCGAATACCTTATCGGTGTAAAAAATCAGGCGTTGGGTGCGGTGAGGGTAAACATACGAAGCTGTGACAGCACCTTTACCCTGCTGGATGTATTTGAAGATTCCGACGATAAAAAGGAACTCTGTAACTGTGGGCAGAACAAGGGAGAAACAGCTTACTGATAAAAAATAAACGCGACGGAGTCGCGCATATACACCCAAATTGGACGGATAAGCGAAACTTTATAGCGCATATAAATGAGTTATATGCGATTTTAATAGACCAGCCAACTCGACAAAAAATATTTACTACATTGTTTCACTTTAGGGAAACATTTGTAACTTTGCACTGTTTACAAAAATCAGAAAAATAGAAAGATAACGTTTTATAAGAATTACTTTCAAGACTTCTTTTCCAGACAAAACAAAAAAGTAAAAGCAAAAATTGTTTGGACTTTTGACTTGGTTGAAGACTTACAACGAGTTCCTGAAACGTATCTGAAACACATAGAGAACACAGATGGACTTTATGAAATCAGAGTTCAACTTGGTAGCGACATTTTTAGAATTTTCTGTTTTTTTGACCAAGGACAATTAGTTGTCTTAGCGAACGGATTTCAAAAGAAAACACAAAAGACACCGAAGAAAGAAATAGAAATGGCACTTAAAATAAAAGCAGAATATGAAAGCGAAAAATAAAAACTTAATAACTCTAGAAGAGTTCAAAGAAAAAAACTACGGCAAACGTGGGACAAAAGAACGTGACGAACTTGAAGCAGGTTATGAAGCATTTAAAATTGGTGCTTTGATTCACGACACTCGCATAGAAATGGGGATGACACAAGAACAGCTTGCAGAAAAGGTTGGGACAACTAAATCCTACATTTCAAAAATTGAGAACAATCTAAAAGAAGCTCGCATTTCGACACTTCAAAAAATCATTGAACTGGGTTTTGGTGGACGACTTGAACTGAACATAAAAATCTAACAGACGGACTTGATGTAAGAAAGAAAAACCGCATATAACAGGCGTTTGGTGCAATGGCGAGAGAAGTGGTTAATTGAAAATTCTACTTCGCATCAATCTCGCCACAGGCGCGATGCTTCAAAATCGTCATGTAAGCTCCCCATTTTTAGTACAGATCAAAATCAGACTTTCTTTCCTTTAGCCAACACGTTCAACCCTTTACACTGCGCTGAAAAAACACATCCCAGATAACCAAACTTTTAAAAACTTTGCTTATAAGCAGAAATGTATTTGAATACCCTTCAATGCTTGATCAACCTGCGGTAGCGGATAATCAACGCCTCGCAGATTAAGGCAAAAACCAGAGAAAAATACAAGAATTCTTTCTTGAGGAATTCCCAGTGAAATCCTTCCAAAAACAGGTACAGCCCGATCATGACCAAAAAGGCCAGCGCAATAATTTTAATGCCCGGATACTTATCTATAAAATCGCTGACCCATTTGGAGGCCACCATCATGAAAATCATGGACACCACCACCGCAGCAATCATAATGCGCACATCGTCCACCAGGCCCACGGCGGTAAGAATGGAATCAAAACTGAACACTATATCCACCAAAATGATTTGAAAAATAATGGAAGCGACGGCGGGATAAATCTTTTTCCCGTCGGCTCCTTCGGAATGCACCTCGACCTTGGATAGCTTATTATACAACTCCATAACCGTTTTTACCATCAGGAAAAGGCCGCCGACAATCAAAATCAAATCCCTTCCGGAAACCGGATGCCCCACCGGATTAACTCCACAGGAAGGATCTACCGAAACATGCGACCCCGGCAAATGAAAGGGCAATTCAAACAAAGGGCACCGCAGACTCACAATCCACCCGATAAGTAAAAGCAGCAACACGCGCATCCCCAACGCTAGACCGAGACCGACCAAACGGGTGGATGCCTGTTTCGACTTTTCCAATTTTCCCGTGAGAATGGAAATAAAAATAATATTATCCACCCCCAACACAATTTCCATCAAAACCAGGGTGATAAAACTTACCCAAACATCCGGGTCAGAAAGTAATTCCATCATAATTCGCCGGCCGGGAAATTATTTATCTGCATTTTCATTAACCGCACCGTTATCCGGCTTGTAGCGTGCATTCAGCTTCTGGATGACATCAGCAGTTACGTCGCGTGACGGATTGCGGTAAAAAATGGTGCCGTTCTTCTGATAACCCAACACGTAATCTACGTCCTTATCCTTCACGTAGCCGGTCATAAAATTCTCCAGCGTATCAATGATGCTGGAGAGCAAAGCCTGTTCCTCCATCATGGCATCCTGTTGGAATTGTTGCTGCAGTCCCATCAGTTCGTTTTGCATCCCCATAATCTGTTCTTCCTTTTTCACCCGCTCACGCTCCGTCATGATGGGTGATTCCTGCTGGTATTTGCGTACCGCATTTTCGTAAGCCGCCTGTTTATTACGCAGCATCTGCTCGCGTTGTTGGTTATTCCCTTCCATAAAGGCCGACTTGTCTTTTGTGAAGTTATAGGCCATCACCACGGAATCGGTATTGATGTATAATACATTCCCCTCGGCTGCAGAACCGCCGCCGTCTTGACCCTGACTTCCCTTTTTACCGGAAGAGAAATGCAGATAAAACAACACCGAAACGGCCACCAATAGCACCACGTTCAGAATAAGACTTACATGTTTCATGATCTAATAAAAATAATGGCCAAAGGTAACGCGATATCTGCTATAAAAAGCGGCCTCGGATAATTTAATATATCCCGCTTGATGCATCAATACATTACACCCTGTTTTCTTACCTTTCGGACGTTTTGCGAATACAACCGATATGGATATCTTCGAAGCTCAGGAACGCATCAGCCGGCTCACCGCCGAACTAAACAGGCACAACTACCTCTATTATGTGAAGGTTCAACCGGAAATCAGCGACTATGAGTTCGACCTCATGCTGAAAGAATTGGAACGCCTGGAAAAAGAATTTCCCCAACTGGCAGATCCAAACTCGCCCACCAAACGCGTGGGCGGAGACGTCACTAAAAAATTCCCCACGGCTGAGCACCGGTTCCCCATGCTCTCGTTAGACAATACCTACAACGAAGAAGACCTGCTGGATTTTGACCGGAGAGTTCGCGAAACGTTGAAAATGGATGAAATTGAATACGTGTGCGAATTAAAAATTGACGGAGCCGCCATTTCCCTCACCTACGTAAACGGGAAATTGCAGCGGGCCGTTACCCGCGGAGACGGTACAAAAGGAGACGAAATCACGGCCAACGTGCGCACGGTGAAAAGCGTTCCCCTGCAGTTGGAAGGGCAGGGATGGCCCGACCTGTTCGAAATGCGCGGCGAAATATTCATGCCTCAGGACGTTTTTATGAAACTCAACGGGCAGACCCGCACCGACATGGAAGACAAGGGATTCCATGAAGAGGAGATTGCAGAAAAACTGATGAAAAATCCCAGAAATGCAGCGGCAGGCACCCTGAAGTTGCAGGACAGCCGCTTGGTGGCGGCGCGTAATTTGGATTGCTTCGTGTATGGCATGCTCGGCGAAAGCCTGCCCTTTCATACCCACTTTGAAAATCTGGAACAATCCGCACTGTGGGGTTTTAAAACCAATTCGCACCTGAAGAAAGTAACCGGAATTGAAGAAGTATTGGCATTCATCCGTCTGTGGGACGAAAAAAGAAACCACCTGCCCTACGAAACGGACGGAATCGTGGTGAAAGTAAACAGCTATTCAGCCCAGCGATCTTTAGGCTCCACGGCGAAGTCGCCCCGTTGGGCTACCGCCTTCAAATACAAGCCCCAAAACGCATGCACCGTTCTGCATTCCGTATCCTATCAGGTAGGCAGAACAGGAGCCGTTACACCCGTAGCCAATCTGAAGCCCGTACTGCTTGCCGGCACCACGGTTAAAAGAGCGTCGCTGCACAATGCCGATGTGATGGCTCAATTGGATCTTCACCTGGGTGATTGGGTGTTCGTGGAAAAAGGCGGAGAAATCATTCCGAAAATTACCGGGGTGGACAAAGAAAAAAGACCGCCCCACGCGCAAAAAATCACCTTCATCACCCACTGTCCCGAGTGCGGAAATCCGCTGACACGAACCGAAGGAGAAGCGGCCTTTTACTGTACCAACCAAACAGGCTGCCGACCGATTATTTTGGGCAGATTGATTCACTTTGTGGGTAAGAAGGCTTTAGACATTAACACATTGGGCGAAAAAACGCTCGAAGAATTTTTTGATGCCGGTTTCATCCGCGATGCAGCTGATATTTACACGGTAACTGAAAACCAAATTCTCAGTCTGGAAGGCTATAAGGAACTCTCCGCCCGAAACATTCTGAACGGCATCGAAGAATCCAAAAAAATCCCTTTCGAACGGGTACTTTTTGGCTTGGGCATCCGATACGTAGGCGAAACGGTTGCAAAGAAACTGGCACTTGCATTCCTCCATGTGGACAACCTGGCAAACGCCACGGAAGAAGAATTGGCCGGGGTGGAAGAAATCGGTATCCGCATCGCGCAAAGCGTGCGTGAATGGTTTGGCGACAGCAAAAACAGGGAGCTTATCCAAAGGCTGAAAGAGGCGGGGCTGCAGTTTACCCTGGACGAATCCAAACTGAAAAAACTGAGCAACCGGCTGGAAGGAAAAACGTTCGTCATTTCCGGCGTATTTTCTCGGGTATCCCGGGATGAACTGAAAAAACTGATAGAGCAGAACGGCGGGAAAAACACCTCGGGAGTGTCGAAACACACCGGCTATTTACTGGCCGGCGAAAAACCGGGCCCCGACAAAGTAAAAAAAGCCGAACAGTTGGGCGTACCGCTGCTTTCGGAAGAAGAATTCTTTACGCTGATCGAAGGATGAAATTCCCGATTTCCGACCCGGTTCTGAGGCAGGCTGCTAAGGACATTGAGTTATCGCCGATAGATCCGGTTTCCGATTACTTCAATTACCTGATTAAATCAGTGGCCTATCAGCAGCTGAACGGCAAAGCGGCAGGCACCATTTACAAGCGGTTCACCGCCCTTTTTCCGCAGTCTTCACCAAAACCGGAACTCCTGCTTTCCATTCCGGATGAAACGTTGCGCAGTGCGGGATTATCCGCCCAAAAAGCGGCCTACATGAAACACATTGCTGCCTTCGTCCACGAAAATGATTTCTCGGACAAATACATCCGGTCGCTCAGCGACACGGAGGTAATCCGTTACCTGACCCAAATAAAGGGAGTAGGCCGGTGGACGGTGGAAATGCTGTTGATTTTTGGCATGGGAAGACCAGATGTGTTCCCGGCAGATGACTACGGCATATTGTCCGGAATGCGCAAACTTTACCAAATTTCGGCAGATATCCCCCTGAAAGCACAAAAAAGCAGCATGTGCGCCATTGCGGAAGGATGGAAACCCCACAGGAGTCTGGCCGTGCGGTATGTGTGGGCATGGAACGACCTGCAAAAAGTAAAACCAAAAACACGATAGAAAAGAGCGGTTTATGCGATTAAAAAGCCGCATAGTCAGCAAAAGGAGCGATACCATTACCCCATGAACCCGGAAGATAATCTAGAGGAGTCCATCATTTGGCCCATGCCAACGGGAGCAGAGCAGGCATCCGGGCAATTTCCGGACCCATTCCGTTTAGCGCCACACCCCACCGCCACGGCCTGTGCCAAAGCTTTACAAGAATACCTTCAATGCCATTTATCCATCATGCATGAATTAACCCAAACCGGAAAAATGTTTGGCGTACTTGCCGTGGAAAACGAGCGGGGCGAAAAGGGATTTTTGGCGGCTTTCTCCGGAAAGCTATGCGGCAAAAACATACTGCCCCGATTTGTACCTCCCGTTTTTGACTTAAGCGATGAAACCCTTTTTTTCAGGAAGGGAGAGAAAGAAATTTCCGAGCTGAATGAAACCATAAAGGAGATAGAACACTCAGAAATCTTCATTCAGGCCTCCGAAAATTGGAAAAAACAGAAAGCGCAATGGGAACACACCCTAAGAGAAGCCAGGCATTCGGCCATGGAAAACAAAAAATCAAGGGATGAAAAACGACGCAGGATAGCGCTTTCTGAAGATGAAATATGGAAAAAAGAAGCCCTTGACCGCCTGAATAAAGAGAGTGCACGGGAAAAATCCGAGCTCAAAAAACTCAGGCAATCTGCGGAAGTAGAAACCCACTCAGCACGAAACACGCTTGATTTGCTTTTGGCGAAAGCCGAAGAAATGAAAACCCTGCGAAAAGAAAAATCGGCAGAACTGCAAAAAGCGCTTTTCGAAGCCTATATTTTTCCCAATGGAAAAGGCGAAGAAAAAAACCTTCAAGAAATTTTTTCCGCTGCGGGACTTTTGACTCCGCCTGCCGGTGCGGGAGATTGTGCCGCACCCAAATTAGTCCATTTTGCCCTTAGGCAAAAATTAAAACCGCTGGCGTTGGCCGAATTTTGGTGGGGCGCACCGCCTGTTGATGAAATACGGAAACCGGGATTTTTCTATCCCCCCTGCCGGGGAAAATGCGAACCCATTTTAGGGCACATACTTCAGGGAATCAGAGAGGAGCCGAGGTCTGAAAAGCCGGACCATAAACCCATCCGCCTGCCTGTGATTTTTGAAGACGGTTACCTGTTGGCCGTGAACAAGCCGGCGGGTTTACTTTCGGTTCCCGGCAAAAAAAAATGGCCGTCGGCAGCTGAAATAACAGGGCCCGGCCTTCTGCCCATACATCGCTTAGATATGGACACCTCAGGTGTTTTGCTGTTTGCCAAGTCAAAAAAAACGCATCAAAAAATGCAGAAAATGTTCCTTCGGAAAACCATTCAAAAGCAATACACAGCCCTTCTGGATGGAATTTTCGAAGGTCCGGCGGAAGGCCTGATTAACCTGCCCCTGAGAACCGACCTGAACGACCGGCCCAGGCAGATGGTTTGCCCTGATGCGGGAAAACCTTCATCCACCCGTTGGAAAATACAGGGAACCGAAAACGGAAATACGCGCGTACATTTTTTCCCCGTTACCGGACGAACCCACCAACTGCGGGTGCATGCCGCACATCCCGAAGGAATGAATTGCCCCATACTGGGAGACCGGTTGTACGGAAAACCGGATGACAGATTGTTCCTCCATGCGGAAAGGCTTGATTTTGTCCACCCGTTCACGGGTGAGGTCGTTCGGATTGCAGCCGAGTGTCCTTTTTAAGTATGGCGAAGATTTTTTGCCAGATAATAAACTCCTGCCTGATACGCTGCAGAGAGCACAAAGCTCAGTGATGCACTGAGCGGTGCCGAAAACTCCGAAAGCCTATCCTTAAAAAGGAAAAACAAAACCACCAAGGCCACCAAATTGATTAAAGAACCGTAAAAATTGATGCGGTTCAACCCTTTTCCCGCAAAGTAATGGGCATAAATATTACCGATACTGAGCGCCAAAACGGCTGGGCTGAGCCAAAGCATCAGGCCGGACACCTCCGAAAAATCTTTTCCGAAAAGGAACGTAAAAAACGAAGACGGAATAAGCAGGAGAAGGGCTATGCCAAAGAAGCTGACCACGCCGCTGATGGGTATATATTTTTTGGTGATGGTGCGGGCCTCGGCATCCGAATGTGTATTCACTATTCTGGAAAATTGTACGGTGGAAATACTTTTAGAAATCATCCAAACCGACTCCGCCAGCGCCAATGCATTGGAGTAGACGCCTAAAAAGGCGCGGCCGAAAAATTCATCAATCAGATAAAACAATACCCGGTAATTCATGAATTGGGTAAGATTGGCCAACTGAATAAAAATTCCGTGTGTAAACAAATTTCTCCAACTGCGCGGCTCCCAATCCGTCCGGCTCTCGCTCAGGCGCAAAACCCATAGCAAAGAAACAAGTACCGTTATACCCTGTGAAAGTGTATATGCGTAAGCAAATGACCATAAACTTTTCTGCCAAAAAAACAGCAATAACCAAAGAAAACCCACACTCATGAGCGGATTCAGAAACTGCAAAAAATTATACGCTGCATTTTGCTGACGGCCCAGCAACAACGTTACGTAACTGCTCCAGCAGGCATACAAAACACCGGAAACCAAAATAGACCATTCAAAACCTTCGGGCAGCAAACCCAAAGCCCACAAAATAATGCCGCAGGCAAAGCCGGATACAATACTCCATGAGGTGGATAATTTTACCAAAAAAGAAAGCGGATGCCTCGGAGCCAGGTAGCCCAACGCTCCGCCTCCGAACAAATTCGTAAACAAATGAATTAGCGAGACTCCCACTACAAACAGGGCATGATCTCCCTTAATTTCCGCACCCAGTTCACGTGAAATGAGCACGCTCACCAACAAGCCGAAAGCCGCGGATGAAACCCGGGCAAAAAAATTGAGTAGGATGGCCTTGTTCATGCGTACGACTCAGGTGGTTTTAGCTGATTGAAGCGTTGCAAGATACAATTCCCGGAAACG
>JBIJBG010000036.1:0-13360 GCA_044345355.1 Flavobacteriales bacterium | reverse complement strand
AGAACCATCGCTCCCCGGTAACTGCACGCGTTGGGCTTCACCGGAAAAAAGAATCTTATCGGGGGTTATGATATCCACCAGCATACTTTATTTTTTTGCGTAGTTATTTGGCTTCGGCCAACATTTTTTCACCGGCTTCGATTACATCTTCGATGGTGCCTTTCAGGTTAAAAGCCGCTTCCGGATACTGGTCCACTTCGCCGTCAATAATCATGTTGAAGCCCTTGATGGTATCTTCGATGCTCACGAATACACCTTTCAGACCCGTGAATTGCTCGGCCACGTGGAAAGGTTGTGAAAGGAAGCGTTGTACGCGGCGGGCCCTGTGTACGGTCAGTTTATCTTCTTCGCTTAATTCATCCATACCGAGGATGGCGATGATATCCTGAAGTTCTTTATAACGTTGCAAAATTTCTTTAACGCGCTGGGCGGTGCGGTAATGCTCTTCACCTACTACATCCGGCGAAAGAATCCGTGATGTGGAATCCAGCGGGTCAACCGCGGGGTAGATTCCCAGTTCGGCAATTTTACGGCTCAATACCGTGGTGGCATCCAAGTGGGAGAATGTAGTAGCTGGAGCAGGGTCGGTTAAGTCATCCGCGGGAACGTAAACCGCCTGAACGGATGTGATGGAACCGCGTTTGGTGGATGTAATCCGCTCCTGCATCAGACCCATTTCCGTGGCCAAGGTAGGTTGATACCCCACGGCTGAAGGCATACGTCCTAAAAGGGCGGACACTTCGGAACCGGCTTGGGTAAAGCGGAAAATGTTGTCGATGAAGAAAAGAATATCACGGCCGCCGGAATCTCCGCTGTTGGGATCTCCATCACGGAAATATTCCGCCAGGGTAAGACCGGACAGGGCCACACGGGCGCGTGCTCCGGGAGGCTCATTCATCTGTCCGAAAACGAAAGTGGCTTTAGACTCTTCCAATTCAGAGCCGCCTACTTGGGAAAGATCCCATCCGCCTTCTTCCATTGAATGTTTGAAATGATCCCCGTAGCGTACGATTCCGGCTTCAATCATTTCGCGCATCAGGTCATTTCCTTCGCGGGTACGTTCTCCCACACCGGCAAATACTGACAAACCTCCGTGGCCTTTGGCGATGTTGTTGATCAATTCTTGAATTAACACGGTTTTTCCCACTCCGGCACCTCCGAAGAGACCGATTTTTCCTCCTTTTGCGTAGGGCTCAATCAGGTCAATTACTTTGATTCCGGTAAAGAGAACCTCCGTAGAGGTAGTCAGTTCTTCAAATTTGGGCGGTTCGCGGTGAATGGCATATCCGCCCTTTTTTTCTAACTGGGGCAAGCCGTCAATGGCATCACCCACTACATTGAAAAGACGACCTTTAATTTGGTCTCCGATGGGCATGGTCACGGGCGCTCCGGTATCATGTACCGCAAGGCCTCTGTTTAACCCGTCGGTGGAGTCCATGGCTACGGTACGGACCGTGTCCTCTCCGATGTGTTGTTGTACCTCGAGAACAAGAACAGATCCGCCTTCACGGCGAACTTCGAGGGCGTCATAAATTTTCGGGAGATTTTCGGCATTTTCAAATTTAACGTCGATAACCGGACCGATGATTTGAGAAATCTTACCTGTTGACATGGACATAACTAAACCGTTTTTTCGTCTTTAAAATCGGGTGCAAAAATAGTTTTTTTTGGCAGATAATCTGCCCTGTGTCCATAAAATTATTGCGCCGGTAAAATCGGGGAGGTTAAATTTAGGTAAGCATCAAAAAATGAGGGGAATAAAAATACTTTTACAAGCTTTCCAAATTCTTTGCAGAAACCCTTGCTTATTCCGAATAATTTCTGTAACATTGTTCCGTGATAATCAAAGAAACCCAAGGCATTTCCGTCAGTGTAAAAACCAAATTCCGCGAGAAAATGAGCGATCCGGCCCGACGTCATTTCTTTTTCTCGTATGAGGTTACCGTTACCAATCAATCAGAACAGCCGGTGCAGCTTCTTTCCAGGCACTGGGATATTTTCGATACCAACTGGGAGTTTCGCGAAGTGGAAGGGCCCGGAGTCATCGGTCTGCAGCCCGTTATACAACCGGGTCAATCATTTACCTACGAAAGCGGGTGTAACTTTGTGAGCCGCATAGGTCAGATGAAAGGGTTTTACGTCATGCGGAGAATGCTGGATAACTCTACGCTCATCGTAGATATTCCCGCTTTTACCATGATGACTCCCGAGTTGATGAATTAATCTTCAGTATTTTTTCTTAGCATGTATCGGATGAATTTTTCCGTTGAGTCTGCGACGGTCCATTTTTCTGTATTCACTTTTCTGTTTTTGTATAAAATGGCCGTGGTTGGTTCCCGAAACGGTTTTCGCAGCGTGTCCGGCCACACATAATCTGCATGGTCGGCCAGGGAAAAAAGAACCTCTTCGGTTTGAACGGGCTCATTACGGTCAATGTCCGCCAGCCAACCGGTTATTTTTTTACGCTCATTCATGTCAGGCAGTTTTTCGTTCTCCCGGAAAGCCGCTTTTTGAATCCGCTTTTTGAATGAATAAGGGTCTGATTCAGGACCGGGAAAGGCCTGAAGCTGGATGAAAAAAACAGCCATACCCCAAAACAGCATACCGAAGTTTCTCATGGCATTTTGTTTATTTTGATAAAAGACAATCAGCAGAATGCCGCATAAAACGCCGTATGTGCCTGACAGGCGAGGTGCCCAGTTGATGCCGTATTTGGTATCGGGAAAGTAATAGGCGGCCGCCATGAAGTTGACGGCCATCACGGCAAACAGAACTATTCCGATGGGAAGCAGCCGATCTTTCCTTTTCAGCAAGAAGATAATCGGAATGAGTAAAAGACCGCCAAGGAGCAGCCAACGCCAAAACTCATCGGCTAAGTAGTTCGTCAGCAGTTGTGGGGTATAGCTCTGCCGAAATCTTTCCGCTGCTTCGCCCAGCCTGGATTTCCCTCCTGATATCAGCTGAAGGAATAAAATACCTGACATAAAAACCAATCCGGCTGCAATTGCTGATTTGAAAAAATTGCGAACATTTTCTGGAAAAGAAGAATTCTCCTTCCATCGGTTTACTATCCAAAGTCCTGAAGCCAGGATTACTCCGTCTTCCCGGTTTAAAATGATCATCAGCCCCGCCATCAGGGAAACCAAGTTGTTTTTCAGCAGCAAAGACGCGGTGAAGAGCAGCAGTAACGGGTAATAATAATTTTCGGCGTGCCATCCGAAGTGGGGGTTATCCCATTGATAAAAAGCCGTGGGACCAAACACGATCAGGAAAAATCCGAGACCGACGGAAAGCGGGACATGCTTCAGTAATTTGGCCCAGAGAAACCAGGCCCATAACCACAGAAGCCAGGCTGCGACAAAGAGTCCTTTACCTCCGAAGGCGAGCGTGAACGGCGCCAAAAAGGGCAGCAGGTAGTAATTGTGTATGGCAGCGTTGTCGCCGTAGGCATTTTCAAAGAGAAAGGGCTTGCCCAACCAATAATCCCGGCTCAGCTGCAGAACGGAAAACAAATCGGCCTCGTATTCCTGAATTTCATAAAGGACACATTTAATACTTAAAAACAGCGTGGCCGCAAGCCAGCCGATGAGTAAAAGAATGTATTGAGCGGTGCGCGGTTTCAATGCCGTAAATGTAAGGAACGTATGCGGAGTAACCTTGCTCGCCTGACGGCCGATTTTAAAATGCTACCTTTGCCCGTAAATTTTGCAACTAAAAAGTTCATTTTTTATGTACGGACATTATCAGGTTCCCACAGCGGTAAACGAGCCGGTGAAATCCTACGCTCCCGGATCGCCGGAGCGCGCCGAACTGAAACAGAAAATTGCCGAAATGCGCGCTGAAGTGCGCGATATCCCGATGTTTATCGGCGATAAGGAAATCCGCAATGAGAATAAACAAAAAATGACGCCTCCCCATGATCATGCTCATCTGTTGGGGTATTTCAGCAAAAGTTACAAAGCAGATGTGCAAGCCGCCATTGATGCCGCTCTTGCCGCTAAAGCACAGTGGGCCGACCTACCCTGGGAGCAGCGCCTGTCTATTTTTTTGAAAGCAGCCGAGCTCATCGCGGGCCCCTACCGTGCCGAGTTGAATGCCGCCACCATGCTTGGACAGAGCAAAAGTGCGTTTCAGGCGGAGATCGATTCTGCCTGTGAAATCATCGATTTTCTGCGTTTCAATGTGCAGTTTGTCAGCGAAATCTATTCCGAACAGCCCATCAGTTCGCCCGGAATCTGGAACCGCATGGAGTGGCGTCCGCTGGAAGGGTTTGTTTACGCCCTTACTCCGTTCAACTTTACCGCCATTGCCGGCAACCTGCCAACCTCGGCGGCCATGTGCGGAAATACCGTAGTATGGAAACCCTCCAACACGCAGGTGTATTCGGCGTATGTGCTTATGAAAATTTTCCGCGAAGCGGGTGTGCCTCCCGGTGTCATCAACCTCATTTATCCTTCCGGTCCTGATGCGGCAGAAGTTATCTTCTCTCATCCGGATTTTGCGGGAATTCATTTCACGGGTTCTACCGAGGTATTTCAAAATATCTGGCAAAGCATTGGAAACAATATCCATAAATACCGTTCTTATCCGCGCATAGTGGGAGAAACCGGCGGTAAGGATTTCGTATTGGCTCATCCTTCGGCTCATGCCGATGCCGTGATTACCGCACTTACCCGCGGTGCCTTTGAATACCAGGGTCAAAAATGTTCTGCCGCATCACGCGCTTACATTCCCAAGAGTCTTTGGCCTATGGTAAAGGAAGGAATCGTTCGTGATTTGGCCTCCTTTAAAATAGGCGGAACTGAAGATTTCGGCAACTTCTTCAATGCCGTGATTGACGAAAAGTCATTTGATAAACTGGCCGGATTCATCGACCGTGCAAAAGCCGACTCTTCCGTGGAAGTGGTGGCCGGAGGCACTTACGACAAATCAAAAGGTTGGTTCATTCATCCTACCGTGTTGCGCGTGGATAACCCCGACTACGTAACCATGTGCGAAGAGCTCTTCGGTCCCGTGCTCACGGTATATGTGTATGAAGATGGAAAATATGAAGAGACGTTGGAGTTGATTGACAAAACCTCTATTTACGCACTCACGGGAGCCATTCTTTCACAAGACCGGTATGCAGTCAATGTGGCCATCAATAAACTCCGCAACAGTGCGGGCAATTTTTATGTAAACGATAAACCTACGGGAGCGGTAGTGGGCCAACAGCCCTTCGGCGGAGCCCGGGGCTCCGGTACGAATGATAAAGCAGGCAGCAAAATAAATCTGCTGCGTTGGATGAGTCCTCGTACCATCAAGGAAACCTTTGTTCCGCCTACGGATTACCGCTATCCTTTTTTAAACGGAGAATAACTCATCTTAAACATACTTTATATGAACATCAGTATTGAACAGGCCCTGCAAAATTTGGGCATACGCGAAACGCAAAGCGGTGTATGGATAGGCTCTAAAGCGTTGGATGCGCATGGAGTTTATATAGATTCCCATTCTCCCGTGAACGGAAAATTCATCGGCAAAGTAGGCACGGCGGATGCATCCGATTATGAAGCCGTTATGCAGGCCAATGCACAGGCATTTACCGTGTGGCGGACCATGCCTGCCCCGCATCGGGGCGAAATCGTGCGGCAGTTCGGCAATGAACTCCGTAAAGTGAAAGCGGAGCTCGGCGCTTTGGTTTCTTATGAAATGGGAAAATCTTACCAGGAAGGTCTTGGCGAGGTTCAGGAAATGATTGATATCTGCGACTTTGCAGTAGGGCTTTCCCGCCAGTTGTACGGACTCACCATGCACAGCGAACGCCCCGGACACCGCATGTATGAGCAGTGGCATCCGTTGGGTACGGTAGGGGTGATTTCTGCGTTCAATTTTCCCGTGGCCGTCTGGTCGTGGAATACCGCATTGGCTTGGGTTTGCGGGAACGTAACCATCTGGAAGCCCAGTTCTAAAGTTCCTCTTTGCGCCATCGCCTGCCAGCAGATCATCGGAAAAGTATTGGATGCCAACAACCTGCCCGGAGGCATCAGCACGCTTGTGTGCGGAAATCCCGCAGGTGATATGATGAACAATGACAAGCGCATACCGCTTATTTCCTTCACCGGTTCTACGCGCATAGGCCGTCACGTTGGCGCCACCGTGGCTTCGCGCTTCGGGAGGACCATTTTGGAGTTGGGCGGAAACAATGCCATCATCGTAACACCCAGCGCCGATTTTGATATGCTCATGCCCGCCGTGGTTTTCGGAGCCGTGGGAACTGCCGGACAACGGTGTACATCCACGCGCCGGCTTATCGTGCATGAAAGCGTGTACGACAGAACATTGGAAATTATCAGGCGTGCTTACGGACAACTGAAAATCGGAGATCCGCTGGATGAAAATAATCACGTGGGTCCGCTGATAGATACCAAGGCTGTTTCCGATTATATGAACGCCATTGAAAAAGCCAAAAGCGAGGGCGGAAATGTCCTGGTGGAAGGCGGTGTGTTGCAAGGTGCAGGCTATGAAAGCGGCTGTTATGTGAAACCTTGCGTGATTGAAGCGCGTAACCATTTCCATATCGTCCAGGAAGAAACATTTGCGCCCATTTTGTACGTGATGAAATATTCCGATTTGGACGAGGCCGTCGCCCTGCACAATAACGTTCCGCAGGGATTGTCTTCGGCCATATTTACCACCAATCTGCGCGAGGCGGAAAAATTCCTTTCGGCCGAAGGTTCCGACTGCGGAATTGCTAACGTAAACATCGGTACGAGCGGTGCTGAAATAGGCGGTGCATTCGGCGGTGAAAAAGAAACGGGAGGCGGGCGTGAATCCGGCTCCGATTCCTGGAAGGCCTACATGCGTCGTCAGACCAATACCATAAATTATTCTACCAAGCTGCCTTTGGCTCAGGGTATTAAGTTTGATATTTAATTTCCGGCGGTATCTTTTTCTGCAGAAAAAATAGTCTTTTTCCCCGGTCGGCCTCATTATGTTGGCCGGCCCTTTTTTTCTTCTTTTCCTGCGGGCAGGGGGATAAGACGGAGCCGGGGAAATCTGCAATTTATTTTGATGTAAACGGATACTTTACGGCGCAGACGGATTCTCTTCACCGGAGTTCAACTGTATGGAGTAAGTCGGTGCGGTCGGCGGGTGAAAAGGAAGAAATTTCAGCATCATCTGCAGACAAACTGAATTGGAAAAAGGAATTTTCTCTGTTTTTTGAAGCTGATTTGCGCAAAAAGGCGTATGCCGGAAAATTCGCGGTAGATTCGGCATTTACCACCGGAAAAAGAACGCTGCGTTATATGTCGGAAAAAACCAAAATAAAATCGGTTCAGCTTCATTTTTTGGATGGGTCGGCCCTTCCGGATTTTGAAGCCCTGATTCAGACGGGAAATTTGTTTTACCGCTCGGAATATCGCCTGCAGGCGATACCGTATGTCCGCTACCGGGTTGAAGGAAAGCAGGAAGTATTTTTCCCTGCTTCCGAAAAAAGGTTTACTGTGGAGTGGGAGGTGAAACCTTAATTTTTATCTCAAAACAAGGACAGCTTAACGTCGGGAAAGGGATAAAGCCGCGTAATGCCATCCGGCAGTTCACTGTTTAAGCATAAAACACATCTATTGCAGATAAATTTCGGGGTTAAATAGGTGTCATTTTCTTCATTATGTCTTTCCGTTTTGTTCGTACCTTCGTCCCATGCAGAAGAAAAGGGTGGTGGTGCTTACGGGTGCGGGAATCAGCGCGGAAAGCGGCATTTCCACTTTTCGTGATGCGGGAGGTCTCTGGGAAGGCCACGACATCATGGAAGTAGCCAGTCCGCAGGGATGGGCCAAGAATCGGGAGCTCGTGCAGGAATTTTATAACCTGCGACGCCGTCAGCTGCCCGCCGTTCAGCCAAATCCGGGCCATCTGGCTTTAGCCGGATTGGAACGGCATTTCGATGTGCACATCATCACCCAAAACGTGGACGATCTGCACGAGCGCGCCGGCTCCACGCGTATTCTGCACCTGCACGGTGAACTGGTGAAAGCCCGTTCCACCAAAAATCCGGCCCTCGTATACCACATAGGCTACCGCGACCTTACCGATGAGGACCGTTGCGAAGCGGGTTCCCACCTGCGCCCGCACATCGTCTGGTTCGGCGAGGATGTTCCCGAATATGGAAACGCCGCAGACATCACCCGCACCGCCGATACACTGTTGGTTATCGGCACATCTTTGGCAGTGTATCCCGCCGCCGGACTGCTGGGTCTTGTGCAGCCGGGAACGCCCGTTTATTTCGTGGATCCGAACATCCCCGATTTTCCTTTCGGACCTCAGGTTGCCTTCATTCAGGAACCGGCCTCCACAGGAGTGCCCAAAGCAGTTGATTTGTTATGCAGCAACCCGTAAAAGTGCTCGTTGTCCGGTTCAGTTCCATCGGCGATATCGTGCTCACCACGCCCGTACTCCGTTGCCTGAAAAATCAAATTCCGGGCGTACAGATACACTATGCCCTGAAGAAGGAATATGCCGCGGTGCTGGCAGGGAATCCGTATATCGATCAGTTTCATTTTTTGGACGGAAGTCTGTTTTCTCTGATCCGGGAAATCCGCCGCGAAAAATTTACTTATGTGGCTGATCTGCATGCTAATCTACGGAGCAGACTGCTTACGTTTTTTCTGGGTCGTTTCATTTGTATAAACCGTTTAAAAAAACTCAACCTGCGCAAATGGCTGCTGGTTAATTTTAAGCGGAATCACATGCCCCACGTGCACATAGTAGATCGATATCTGGACGTGGTAAAGCCATTGGGCATTTCCTATGACGGACGGGGATTGGATTTTTTCATTTCCGAAAATGAGGAAACCGCGTTACTGAATATCCTGCCCTCATCGTTCGGGCAGGAGTATGTATGCCTGGTTCCAGGAGCCAAGTTCGCCACCAAATCCATTCCCGTAGCCAAAGCGGCAGAAATTATGCAGCAATTAAAACGGCCCGTGGTGATATTGGGCGGCCATGCAGAGGTTTCCTCCGCGGAAGAAATTTTGCGCAGTTCCGCACATCCGAATGCCCTAAATTTATGTGGAAAGCTCACATTGGGGCAATCTGCCGCGGCACTCCGTCATGCCCACTCCGTGATAACTGCCGATACGGGGCTGATGCATATCGCTTCTGCGCTTCGTAAACCCATTGTTTCCGTGTGGGGAAATACGGTGCCAGCCTTGGGCATGTATCCGTTTCTTCCGCAGGGCGCACCTGATCCGCAGTTGTTTGAGGTGGACGGATTGGCCTGCAGGCCATGTTCCAAAATCGGATTTTCTGCCTGCCCAAAAGGGCATTTCCGTTGCATGAATGACCAACCGGCAAAGGAAATAGCCGATGCTGCCGGATAAATTGGCTACCTTTGCGCCCTCAAAATGAAGATTTACCGGGACATACCGCAGATGCCCAAAGTACGCCGTGCCGTGGTTACCACGGGCACTTTTGACGGGGTGCATCCGGGGCACAGAAGCATTCTGAACCGGCTGCGTCAGACGGCAGAACGCATAGGCGGAGAAACAGTGCTTATCACTTTTCATCCGCATCCGCGCACGGTACTCCAGCCCGAATTTATCGATCTGAAGCTGCTGAATACCATGGAAGAAAAAGAGGCGCTGCTGGCACAGACAGGATTAGATCATTTACTCATCATTCCCTTTACCAAGGAGTTTTCGCAAATCACCGCTGAGGAATATATACGCCGTATTTTAGTAGACACTATCGGTACGGAAAAATTAGTCATTGGATACGACCATCGGTTTGGGCATGGCAGGGGCGGGAGCTTTCGCGAACTGAGTGAGCTGGCTCCCGAATTTGGATTTGAAGTGGAAGAAATACCGGCCATCGAAGTGGAAGGAGTCACAGTTAGTTCATCTAAAATCCGGCAGGCGCTGTTAGCGGGAGAAGTGGATGCAGCCGCAGAATGGTTGGGCTATCGGTATCCGCTCACGGGCATGGTGGTTCAGGGCGACCGCTTGGGGCGTACGCTCGGTTTTCCCACGGCCAATCTTGCCATTGCCGATCCGCTCAAGCTCATTCCGGGCGACGGAATTTATGCCGTGTATGCAGAGGCCGACGGAAAAACTCACCAAGCCATGCTGCATATAGGTCCGCGCCGCACCCTGGATTCCGATGAAAAGCGGATAGAGGTGAATTTGTTTGATTTTGCGGGTGATTTATACGGCAGGACCGTAACTTTACGTTTTGTAAAGCGTTTAAGGGCCGAACTTAAGTTCGAGAATCTGGAGCGATTGACCGAACAGATGAAATTGGATAAATTGCATGCATTAACCATATTCGGGGAAATTGAAAAATAAGTGGTTCATATTCGTTTTGCTGCTTTTACCGATAACGGCGGTGTTTGCCCAACCGGAGGATTCCTTCCGAGATGTTCCCGTATGGACCGACCTGAAAGTGGCATTGGAGAATCCGCGTGCAGTTAGGCGCCTTTCGTTGACAAAAACCAATTTACGCACCGTTCCTCCCGAAGTATTTGATCTGTACAATCTGGAAGAATTGGATCTGAGTAAAAATCAGATTAAAGATCTTCCGCCCGAAATCGGGAATCTGAAAAAGTTGCGCTTTCTGGATGTTTCAAAAAACAAATTGGAAGAGCTTCCCAAAGAAATCGGACAACTCAGCAACCTGGAAATTCTGATGGCGGGCAAAAACAATATGTACAGACTTCCGGATGAAATCGGAAACTGTTCTTCCTTGGAATCGCTTTCCCTTTGGGACAACAACCTTTCGGGATTACCGACTACGTTGAAGGGACTTTCCAATCTGAAGGAAGTAGACCTGCGTGTTACCCTGTTCAGCGATGCGGCGAAGGCCATCATCAAAGAGATGCTTCCCGGGGTGAACGTTCAGTTTTCCAACGAGTGTAACTGCGGACCGAATTAGAGGCAGAAGGTAAAAAAGGCAATAGGATTTTTTGAAGGTTTTTTTGTTCGGTTGTTAACCGAAATCAGTCCTTACCGCTTTTTTCTTGATCTATTCTTCTTTATCTGTTATCGTTTAGGGTCGGTAGGTTTTTCCTGCTACTTGATACCTGTTAATGGTTATCTGAAAATTGTTCCCTGTGTTTTTTTGGGGCAGGGTTGCCTTGAAATCATTCGGGAAATACACGGATTAAAAAGGCTTGAGGGGAACCAACGGGTAAATCCTTTCTGCCCATTTTTTTAAAGTCTGAAGCGATTGTATTTATAAAGGCCTAACTTTCTGACTTTTAACCCTAATGAATTTCTGTATATTTAGCCCATAAAATAGTGGTTGAGGGGTGCAAAAAAGTGTACCTTTGCCCGTGAAATATTTGGCCTTTTCGGAATGGATAAATTCACCTACACGGGCAATGCAGACCCGGCAGCCATAGACGCTCTCTACCAGACGTATTTGCAAAATCCGCAGGAGGTAGATGAAAGTTGGCGTCAATTTTTTGAAGGAATTGAATTCAGTCAGACGCATTTTCCCCAAAAGCCTCTGACATCCGCCGCCGGAGGCGGTACCGAATTTCCTACGGAATTTAAAGTCATCAATCTGATTACCGCATACCGATCCCGCGGACACCTATTTACCAAAACCAATCCCGTCCGTCAGCGCCGCGTGTGGGGTCCTACGCTTGACATTGAAAATTTCGGACTCAGCAAAGCCGATTTGGATACGGAGTTTGAAGCCGGTCGTGAAATAGGCATAGGTAGGGCCAAGCTCAGCGAAATCATCGCTCATCTGCAAAAAATTTACTGCAGCACCATCGGTTTTGAGTTTATGTACATCCGCGATCCGGAGCAGACTGAATTCATCAAAAGCCGCATTGATGCGCTGAAAAACGGCACCGGTTTTTCAGCAGATCAAAAAAAACAGATATACACCAAACTGGCGCGTTCGGTGCAGTTTGAAAAATACCTGAGCAAGAAATTTGTGGGGCAAAAGCGCTTTTCCCTCGAAGGCGGGGAATCGCTCATCCCGGCTTTGGATACCGTGGTGGAGAAAGGCGCTTCGCAGGGCGTAGAGTCTTTTTTCGTAGGCATGGCTCACCGCGGAAGGCTCAATGTACTGGCCAACATTTTTGAGAAGCCCTGCGAGGATATATTTGTAGAATTTGAAGGCTATGACGCCGAGGACGAAAACTTTGACGGAGACGTAAAATATCACCTCGGGTTCAACCGAAAAGTAAACACGGATACGGGCAAAGAAGTACTTATCAGTCTGCTGCCCAATCCCTCCCATTTGGAAACGGTTGATGCCGTAACGGAAGGTTTGGCGCGCGCTTTTGCGGAGCGTGAATTTAACGGCGACGTCACTAAAATCTGCCCCATCCTCATTCACGGGGATTCCGCCGTGGCCGGGCAGGGCATCGTGTACGAGGTGATTCAGATGGCTGCATTGGACGGTTACAAAACCGGAGGAACCATTCATATCGTCATCAACAATCAGGTGGGATTCACCACCAACTACACCGAGGCGCGGTCGTCCATTTACTGCACGGATGTGGCTAAAACTACGCTGTCGCCGGTTTTTCATGTGAACGGGGATGATCCCGAGGCCATGGTTTTTGCCGTGAATCTGGCCATGGAGTTCCGTCAGCGGTTTCAGAAAGATGTATTTATCGATTTACTCTGTTACCGCAAGTATGGCCACAATGAAGGGGATGAGCCACGCTTTACGCAGCCTATTTTGTATAAAGCCATTGATAAGCATCCTGATCCGGCAGCTATTTATGCCCGTAAATTAGCGGATGAGGGCGTTATCAACTCCGAATTTTTAACCGCACAGGAATCGGAATTCACCGCTTTATTGGATGCCCATCTGGAACGTGCCAAGGAACGCAATTCACCCACGGTTTCGGTCTTTCTCTCCAAAATTTGGGGCGATAAACGGCGCGCTACGGTGTCTGATTTTGAAGAATCGCCTGAAACGGGTTACGATTCCGAGGCATTGAAAAAGCTGGCGCAGACTATGACCACGCTGCCCGGGAACATGAATTTTCTCCGAAAAATTAAAAAGATATTTGAAGATCGGGCCGCCATGGTAAATGATACCGATAAGCTCGACTGGGCCATGGGCGAATTATTGGCTTATGCCACACTGCTGGCGGAAGGTCATCCGGTGCGTTTGAGCGGGCAGGATTGTGTGCGCGGCACATTTTCCCATCGCCATGCCATCGTAAAGGCGGAAGACTCGGAAGCAGAATATTGCCCCATGAATAATCTGGGGATGCCTCAGGCCAAATTTTCGGTGTACAATTCGCTGCTCAGCGAGTATGCCGTTATGGGTTTTGACTACGGTTATGCGCTGGGCATGCCGGACGGTCTGACGCTTTGGGAAGCCCAATTCGGTGATTTCGTAAACGGGG
>JBIJBG010000226.1:0-3717 GCA_044345355.1 Flavobacteriales bacterium | reverse complement strand
ATGGCCATTTTGGCTTTTTCCAAACGCCCGGGCAATACGTCTTTCGCTTCCATAGAGCGGGATACATCCAAGGCAACCACGATATCGGCAACCCGTTTTTCCACCATCTTTTGGCCGCCTCCCATACGGGGACCCGCTAACCCCAAAAGCAGCATACCACAGGCGAAAATGAACAGTACCCGCCGCAATACCCATCGACGATTCACCATATTTGGCGCCGTTCGGGCAAGAAGAACGAAATCAGAAAACCGCTCCAGCGATTTCTTCCTGACATTCCATGCGCGGTATGCAATAAAAGCCAACAACAGGATGCCGGGCAAAAACCAAAGTATGTAAGCCTCAGAAAATACCATCACGGAATACCTTTATAATAAAGATGTTTTACCAAAAATTCCAGGGCGAGTATGACTATGGCTGAAGCTAAAAACAGAAAATAACGGTCCGGTTTATTTTCAAATTCCTTCACCTCAAACAGCGTTTTTTCCATTTTGTCAATCTCGGCATAAATATTTTTGAGTGATTCATTGTCTGTAGCCCGAAAATACTTGCCTCCCGTTGTTTCTGAAATTTGACTTAGGGCGGCTTCGTCTATTTTTACATCGATATAATCAAATTGATATTTGCCGTCAGAAAAGAGTGCGACAGGCGACAAGGCTTTTCCCATAGTGCCCACCCCGATTGAATACACACGTACCCCGAATGCGGCAGCAATTTCACCGGCCGTTACGGGCGCTAAATTTCCTCGGTTATTCACTCCGTCGGTAAGCAGCACAACCACTTTGCTTGATGAGGGTGAATTTTTCATGCGGCCTACTGCTGAAGCCAGTCCGTCCCCTATGGCTGTTCCGTCTTCAACCATCCCCGTTTTAATGCGCGAAATCTGATTAATCAGCGAAGCATGGTCGGTGGTAAGGGGACACATAGTGAAACTTTCCCCGGCAAAGATGACGAGGCCGATTCTGTCATCAGGCCTTCCCTCAATAAAATCAATGGCCATTTCTTTAGCCGCTTCCAGCCTGTCCGGCTTAAAATCTTTGGCCAACATGGAGGCCGATATATCCATAGCCAAAACAATATCAATTCCTTCCGTTTTCACATTTCTGGAAGCCACCGTCCCCTTGGGCCTGGCTAAGGCGATAATAAGCAGCGCAATGGATAAAATCCTAAGATAAAAAGGAAATCTTCTTGTTTTCTCCTTAAACGAACGGGGAGCATTAAACAAGGCTGGCAAAGTGGGAAGAGTGATTGCCGCCGTTCTTTTTTTTTCGATTCTCACATGAATGAATGCCCACAGAGGTAAGATGATTAAAAACCATAAAATCCAGGGATGGGCAAATGAAATATCAATGATCATGGCTTCCTCCTTCCTCCGATTCCTCGGGCTTGGTTTTGTCTGCCGTTTCCGATATCCAACGGAGGGCCGTATGCAGCGCCTCTTCGTTTTGTACTCCTGAAGGAAATGCCTTGGCGAATTTTACCAGATCAGACTCACGCAACAATACATCCAAGGTACCATAATGTCTTTCGCTTACGCCTTTGTATTTCACTCGCAGAATAATATCTTCCGACACCATTTCAGTGGCATCGATATGGAAGCGCCCTTTGATGTAAAACCGGAGGATGTCGGTAAGTTCGGTATAATACTCTTTTACCATTCCGCTTTCCCAGAGTCTTCGGCCCTTCAGGGCATTCAACCTGGCTATGACCTGTTCGTGAATGGGAATTTCTTCTGCCGTAAACGCCGGTTCCGGCTCAGATGTTTTATGGCGTAAACGGCGAATAATAAAAAAGAGAATCAACGCAGTGAGTAAAATTATCCCGGCGGCCGAAAGCATGTAGGGTAAATATTCACGCCAATCAAATGGAATTTCGGCAGGCCCCTTGATGTCACGAATATCGGCTGTAGTATCTACTTCTGGTCTGTTAACCCGTAAAAAAAGCGATTCGGTGAATACCCGGTCGGTATCTTTGCCGTCTGTAAAACCGAATACCAAAGAGGGTATACGGTAATACCCGGAATCAAAGGAAGTAATCAGGTAATTTCGGGTAACGGTTACGATGGATTTATCAGCCGAAAATGCAGTATCTGCTTTTAATTCCTTCACGACCTCCACTCCTTCTGTAAGGGTATCCCCGATAAGCGGCCATACGGCGGAGCGGTTTGCAGGCATTCCGGCAGATAATGCAAACGTTATCTGCCTGCCGATAAAAAAAGAAGCGGAATCGAGCCGGGCGCTTACAGTGGGTGCCTGGGCAAAAGCTGAATCTTTGCCAAACCAAAGCGCCATAAAAAGCATAATAAGTTTAGACCTATTCATTTATTTTCCCTCCCTCTTTTTAAATAGGTTCATCAGCTCGCGCATATAAACCCCGTTGGTGGAAATATCGGCAAAATCAACCCGGCTTTTCAAAAAAGCATTGCGCAGAAGATCCCTCTGTTTGAGTGAGGCTGCCTTATAGGCGGTTTGCTTTTTACCGGAAGAGGTATCAACCCAAAGTAAAACACCGGTTTCCGGATCAGCGAACGGCACAAGGCCTACCGCCGGGAGTTCCCGTTCTGTGGGATCCGTTATCCAAAGAGCCACTAAATCATGCCTGGAGGCTGTTATTTTGAGCGCCTGCGAAAAATCATCGGTCAAAAAATCGGAAAGCAGAAAAGCGGTACTTCTCTTTTTTATCGCATTGCGAAAATACTTCAATGCGCCGGAGACATCGGTTCCCTTTCCTTTCGGCTCAAATTCAAGCAAATCACGGATAATCCGCAACACGTGCTGCCTTCCTTTTCTGGGTGGTATGAATTTTTCAACTCCGTCTGAAAAGAAAAGCGCTCCTATCTTATCGTTATTATTTAGCGCGGAAAACCCGATAACGGCACAAATTTCAGTAATCAGGTCGCGTTTCAGGGAATGTCGGGTTCCGAATGTTCCGGAGGCGCTCACATCTACCAACAGCATCACATTCAATTCCCGCTCTTCCGAAAAAACCTTAACAAAAGGATGATTCATCCGCGCGGTTACATTCCAGTCGATAGAACGGATATCATCGCCATACTGGTATTCGCGTACCTCGCTGAAAGACATACCGCGACCTTTAAAAGCACTATGGTATTCCCCCGCAAACTGCTGGGTGGAAAGACCCTTGGCCTTAATTTCCACTTTACGGACTTTTTTTAGCAGCTCGGCAGTATCCATGAATGATTATAACACTATATGTGGGTGATGATGAGAAATTCTGCGGTTGATATCGGGCAAGACGGTGTTATTGACATTTTTTGAATTTGTATCAGGTATCAAGTATCAGGTATCAAGAGAAATTCAAACCATTTTCAAACTATCAAATTTTCAAATTACCAAATTATCCAAAGCGAAGCGGAGCATGGAGCGAAGCGAAATAATTCATCAAATCATCAAATTACATCAAGGCACTTCCACTTTATTCAAAATTTCTCGCACCACATCTGCCGTAGTGATATTTTCCGCCTCTGCTTCATACGTAAGTCCGATGCGGTGACGCAATACATCCGCACAAACCGCACGCACATCTTCAGGAACCACATATCCCCTGCGTTTAATAAAAGCATGCGCTTTGGCAGCCATGGCCATACTGATTCCCGCCCTGGGCGAAGCACCGAAACTGAGCAATCCGCTGAACTGATTCAACTTATACTCCTCCGGGCGACGGGTAGAAAAGACAATATCTACGATATATTTTTCAATC
>JBIJBG010000088.1:0-7910 GCA_044345355.1 Flavobacteriales bacterium | reverse complement strand
TACCTGGCTAAAATAAGCATAAACGGACAGACCCTGACCCGGAAAATTCAGATTTACCACTGAAAGTAAATCGGGATTTTCACCCGGAAGCACGGCCCCAACGGGTCGTGCTTCTTTTTTTGCACCCGTGATAAATTAAAAACCGGCTTCCTTAAGCAGATTCTCCGAATAAACCCAAAGCCAACGGGCGGCCTCTTCATCATCGGCAATCGGATTTACCCTGGTCTCTTTGCATCGGCTGAAATACTTTCCGGAAATACCCTCCGCCAAAGTAGATTCAGCCAAAAAAACACTGGTGGCAGCTCCCTCTTCCACAGAAATTCCCGAAATAAGGGAAAATACTTTCCAGGCCGTTCCGAAAAAAAAGCTGTTGCTTTTCTCTCCTATCTTTGTTTTCACCACGCCGGGATGTAGAGCGTTTATCGTAATGCCGGTGCCTTCAAGTCTCCGGGCCATTTCTTTAACAAATAGAACATTCAACAACTTGGAAACCCCATATTGGGCCATGATGAAGTACTTCTTTTCTCCCTGAATATTTTCTTTATCCAACTTGGCCGACAAATGGGAATGAGAACTTACACAGACGATTCGGCCCTTAACTGCTTTTTTAATCAAAGGCAATAATTCCCGCGTAAACAGAAAATAGGCCATGTGGTTCAGGGCAATCGTTTTTTCCCAGCCCGTTTCATTCACCTCTCGCGATGCAAATACGCCGCCTGCATTATTCACCAAAACATCCAGCCTATCCAACTGCTTACGGATGATGTCTGCCGTTTTCATGATCTGCCGGGGAGAAAGCAAATCACAGACAAAATACCCAAACGTGCCATCCTTATGGGCGGCACGAAGTTCCTCAGTAACCAGGCGGCAGGCCTCTTCTTCCCTCCCTATGAGGTAAACATCAAAACCCTTTTCCGCCAATCGCTTGGCCGTGGCATATCCTATTCCTGAGGTGCCTCCCGTAATAAGTACCTGTTTACGTTTCATGTGGTAAAGATTGGAAAGTTTCTGAAACGCGAGCTTAATTTTCATTTTAAAATTATCCGAATGCATGGATAGAAACATCTGCCACCCTATCTTTGAGGCACCGTGCACGTCCGTTTTTTGATATGCCTTCTTTCATGTCTGATGTTTCATCAGGCTGATGCGCAGCGTGTACTCATTACCGGCGTGGTCTCGGACCGTTCGGGAATTCCGGTGGCTTTTGCCAACATTTTGGAAACCAACTCCGGAGCGGGAGCTGCCGCCGATGCCATGGGCCGTTTTAAACTCAACCTGAAACCGGGTAGCATATCCATAAATGCTTCTGCCGTAGGAATTGAAAAAACGACGATTTCATTTTCTGCCCTGAGGGATACCTTTATCATTCTGTCCTGCATGGAAAACAAAGAGCTGAACACAGTCACCATTGTTTCGGACAGGCAGGGAAACGCAGTAGAACGAATTCAGGCAAGCTCGGTAACACTGGATGCCGAAGATGTGAAACGAATGCCTGCGATTTTCGGTGAGGCCGATTTGGTGCGCACGCTGACCTTTCTGCCCGGCGTGAGCAACGGCAACGAAGGAAATATGGGTTTTTACGTACGCGGGGGAAGCGCAGATCAAAACTTGATTTTAATGGATGGTGTTCCTCTGTACAATGCTTCCCACATTTTGGGATTCTTTTCCCTGTTCAATCCGGAAACCATGAAATCTGTTCAGCTGATCAAAGGAGGTTTTCCGGCCCGTTTTTCCGGGCGACTGGCTTCCGTGACCGAGATTCAGATGAAACAGGGGGATACCCAAAAATATTCATTGGAGGGCGGAATCGGACTGCTTACCGCTAAAGCCACCGTGCAGGGGCCCATTAAAAAAGGAACCACCTCCTTTCTGGCCTCGGGACGAAGTGCGTACATCAATTTATTAGCTAAGCCTGTTTTAAGCATTCTGAACAACAATAAAGGGGAAAATTCGATTGAAGAAAGCATCACACCGGGCTTTGCCTTTTCCGATGTAAACTTGAATCTGCAACATATTTTTAATGCAAAAACCCGCATCTGGAGCACCAACTATTGGGGAAGAGACCGAATTGACAGCCGGGTGGAAAATCCCTCTGAGAAAAAAACAGGGAATTACATTTTTGACATGAACTGGCAGAGCCGGATAGCCTCGCTGCATCTGGAACATCGCTTTCGGGAGAATCTAATTCTTTATGCATCGGGATCTTACTCAGACTTTGATTACCGGACGCAACAATCCAACATTGATATTTTCAAAAGCGACAACAGCATCTCCGGTACCATTAATAATTATTTCAGCCGAATAAGGGATGTGGCCATAAAAACACATCTGCAATGGAGGCCGGGAAAAATCAATCTTTTCCGCATAGGAATTCAGGCTACCTACCATGATTTTCTTTCTGATGCCAATACTTTTAAAACAACGGCTATGCCCGGAAAAGCAAGGGCCGATGCAGATGCATCACGGATTTTTTCCGACGAGATTAACGCATTCATTGAAGACGAACTTACTTTGGGAGCCCATGTAAAAATGGCGCTGGGACTAAATATGGGCAGCTATCTGGTTGCTCAGAAGAAATTCATCAGCCTTCAGCCAAGGGCCGCCATCAATGCCACCTGGAATGAACATTGGAGCTTCAAAGCCTCGTATGCGCGCATGATGCAGCCCATGCACATGCTCAGCAATTTTGGCATCGGACTGCCCACCGATCTTTGGGTGCCCGCCACAGCCCAATTTCGTCCCCAACTTTCCCACGATGTGACGGCTGGTTTTTTTTCGGCCTACTCTATTCTCGGATCCCCCTTCGAATTTTCCGTCGAGGGATTTTACCGGCATACCGATCATGTATTGGAATACAAAAACGGAGCCTCCTTCACAGGAAAAAAAACCCCTTGGGAAAACTTGGTAGAACAGGGAACAGGAGAATCCTACGGCATGGAATTTTTTGCCAGAAAAAACGGGAAGACGGTCAGCGGATGGGTCGGATATACCTTAAGCTGGTCCTGGAGAACATTTGCAAACATCAACGGCGGCGAACGTTTCCCATTCCGCTACGACCGAAGGCATGGCATAAACGTGGTCATCAATGTGCAACTGCCTAAAAACATTTCGCTCACGGCCACCTGGCTTTATGGCACCGGAAATGCCATTACCCTACCGGTAGTGCACTACGCGGCCACTTACCCGTTTACGGATGTGCCGTTGACTCCGCTCACTCCCGGATCAGAAGCCCAGGATGCTCAGAAAAGAAATAATTTCCGCATGCAGGATTACCACCGGATGGATATCGGATTAAATTTCCACAAAGAAAAAAAATGGGGAACGCGAACCTGGAGCGTTGGCATTTACAATCTGTACAGCAGGCAGAACCCGTATTTATACTTCCTGGATCAGGGCGAAAATAACACGATTTCTCTTCGTAAACTGAGCCTTTTTCCGATTATTCCCACCGTCTCCTATCAATTCAAATTCAACCGCATTCCCCCAAAATCGGAACGAATCAAAAAAGGAAAAAAGAAATGAGCCGAGGAATAAACCATCTCATATCAGGCGCGTGTATCAGCCTACTCATCACGGGATGCCTGAAAGACATCAGCGGAGAAATACCGGTGAATGAGCCTAAAATCACGCTGAACAGTTTTTTCAATCCGCGCTTTCCTATGGTCGTCAGTCTTTCAAGCAGCGCAGGTGTTTTGGATACATTGGGCAATCTATACCTTTCGCAGGCCAAAGGGGATATTTATGAAAACGGAATCTGGAAAGATTCCCTGATTTATCTTCCCCAATTTAACCTGCATACTTCGGCCTCCTATTTCGTACCTACAGCCGGGAACAACTACAAAATAGAAGCACGTGCGGAAGGCTTTCCCTCTGTTTCCGGAGAAAGTGTATTACCCGATTCGGTTTCCATAATATCTTCGGAAAAAGACACTTTTTTTTATGCGCCTAATGGGGTAAACACCTACTGGATTCGCTTTGTCTTTCAAGATCCGCCGGAAGAAAACAACCTATACCACCTGATGGTATATAGAAACAGGTTGCGCCCAAACGGTATATGGAATACTGAACCCATCCAATTCGAAAGCGAAGACCCTGTATTTACTCTTTTTGCAAGAGAATATCCGGCAGGAGCCTTTTTTCGGGATGATCAATTTAACGGACAGACCAAAGAACTGTTAATCAATACCCGAAGAAGATTGAACGCTTCGCTGAACGATTCGGTGAAATTCATTTTGGAACTCCGTAACTGTTCAGCGCCCTACGATACCTACAACCGCACTCTGCATGAATACAAAAATAACCAGGGTGATCTTTTTGCGCAACCCGGCCCTGTAATCGGTAATATAACAGGTGGTTACGGTATATTCGGAGGCTATGCACCGGTAACGGATACCATCAGACTGAACTAATTTTATTAACAATTTTACACCCAATACCGCAGATTAGTACTTTTGAAATTATGGAAATAGCAGGTAAAATTTTTCAAATTCTTCCTCCTGAAACCGGGCAGGGAAAAAACGGACCTTGGAAAAAACAATTTTTCATAGTCGAAACGCTGGAGCAATACCCCAAAAAATTATGTTTTGAAGTGTGGGGAGATAAAGTAAAAGTGGATACCCTTTCTGTAGGTCAGGCGGTAAAGGTAGATTTCGATGTTGAGTCGCGCGAATGGCAGGGGAAATGGTTCACATCCATCAAACCTTGGCGGGTTACGCTCGACGGGGAATCCGCCAACGCTTACCGGGATCCGGAACCGACCCAGGATTTCAGTTCCCCCGCTCCGGGCCTGGATGTATTTGACGATACGTCGGGAGGGGATGATCTTCCCTTCTGAGTTTTTTTTCGGCTGATCACAACCGGTGAATCAGAAGGGAAAATTATTTTCTCGCTTTTAAAGCACTTTGAATTATAGAGGGCTTTCGATTCTGCTGATTTCCATTAAAGGCAAATATTTACCATATTTCCTTATCAAGATGCTGCACCAATAAGTGCATGCGGTTCAGTCATAAAAAAACGATTTGATTTCTGAGTCAGATTTAAAAAAAGGCCTGACTCATTTTGCTGAATCAGGCTAATCATTTAATTACAATCCAAGAGCTGCCCGGAATTGTACACGATCAAAATTATTGTTTTATCCATTTTGCACTGCGGATGATGCGTCCCTCGCGCAGGATCATCAGTGTGTAAAATCCGGAGGGTATATTTGCCGTAGAAATCATGATTGTTTGATTTCCCGCATCAACCGATTGATTTTGGCTAAGCAGAATTCTTCCAGCTACATCGTGCATCAAAACAGATAATATACCTCCCTGGGCAAAATCGGATTGCACAAATAGCGCATCATCTTTTCCGGGATTGGGATATATGGATATTAGGTTACTTTCAAATTCCTCTACCTGAGTAAATACATCAAAGGCCAATGAAAAATTAGCGTAGGAAAATTCAGGCTGCTCCGCACTTAAAGTTACCCAGACCGGATTGGTTTGATAACCCGTAACCTCAGGATAAATGAGGTATGTTCCATAAGGCAGATTGGAAAACGCGTAAACTCCCTGCGTATCGGTAATATCCATGGTGATGGGTACATTGTTTTCATTCAGAATAAATACCCTTATCCCGGGCACCGGATCACCCGGAGCTTTATCGTCTCCCCAGATGATTGTACCCCCGATGACACCGGGACCCTGTACATTTTGATTATTTACCAGAGAAATACAATTGGCCTGGTAATTATTGGCCGTACCTGGAACGGCATTCTGCCAGAAAATGGAATTGCCCAAATAGGTAGGCAACACTCCTTCAGAAACCAAAAGCGAGGCGCATGGAACGGCCAATACCGAAAAAGCAGAGCCCACAGGCAGGTTATTAAAGCAGTAGCCGTTTGGTGTAATTACGGTGGAATCCACGATGATGGCGGAACTGGTATTGGCCATCTGAACCAGATAGGCCATTCCGCATCCGGCATTCATTATTTGCCCGGGAGTGGCACCGGTATAGGTAACGCAACCGCAGATATTTTGTGCGGTATTTGCACCTACCGTAATCGTCGTACATGCCGTCGCCGTGCATCCCGAAGTCCATGTTACGGTAACACAGGCGGTATATGTTCCCGCAGTCGGGTAAGTGTATGAACCGCCGTTTGGATAATTATTGGTCACATACCCATTTCCCATGTCCCAGGAGACGTTTTGCACTGTGGCACCCTGATTGGAATTGCCCGTCCAGGAAAACTGTATCGTATTGCCCGAGCCGGTTAAAATCTGGGGCGACACAGAACAGGAATCAGGAGTTCCGCTACCTCCACATAGTGAAAAGTTTACCGAATAATTCGTTGTGGGAGGACTAACAGGCAATGAAACCGTTTCGGTGACTCCGCATGCTGAAGCCACTATTTGGACGGTAAAAGCGGCGCTGCATGGACCGATAAAGGTGATGGCAAAACTGCCGTTAGGATTTGTTTGGGCAGAGTATGTTCCGAAGGAAGTAGTTACGGTTATAACCTGGCTTGATATCGGGGCGTTGGTTTGGGCATTAACTGCCGTACCCGAAACAACATATGGACAGCCCGAATTCTGTCCCACGGTTACTGAAGCGCAATCGGTAGCCGTACATCCGTTGGCGTAGGCCACGGTTACACAGGCGTTATAGGTACCTGGACTTTGATACGTGTAGGTTCCTCCTGATGGATAGTTGTTGGTCTGAAAGCCGTCGCCCATATTCCACATCACCGAAATGGGTTGAGACGAAGGATTAACCGAATCCGTAAACGCAAACTGAATGGTTTGAGAACCTGCAGGAGCAGAATTTACCAAAGCCGTTACTTCACAGGTATTTCCCGGGATGGTGACCGTAAAGCAAGTATCAAAAACACAGGTATTGGAATAAATTGCCTGATGACAGATGGTGTAAGTACCCGGAGATTGATACGTATGGTTCCCTTGCGGAAACGAATACGAAGTGCCGTCCCCCATGGACCAGCTATACGACAGAGCGGTTTGATTGGTATTAGTAAAACCCAGACCGGAAGTCCCTATCGGCCAGGCATTTACCCCATACACAGGACATGGCGGAGGAGGAGTTCCGCAGATACTGAAATTTTGCTGAATGGTTTGGGTATTAGGCGTATAATTTAAGGAATATGAATAGCTGATACCGCAGGCCTGAAGAGAAACTACCACTGAGAATACCTGTTGACACGGATACGTAAACGGCAAGTTATACACCCCGTTCGGATTAGTCACGGCTGTAAAGGTTTGTCCGTTGCTGAGTGTCAGCATTACCGTCTGTCCCGATACAGGAGCACCTGAACCGGCCTGGGTAACCTGACCCACCACATAATAAGTGCAGGTTTGGGAAAATGAGTAAACCGAAGACCCCAAAAGCAGGATCACCATAAATAATTGACTTAGAATACTTTTTTTCATTGGGGTGTCGATTTTTGCAATTCAAAAGTAAAAAAATAATTGAACTCCAGAGTCTTACAACATGTAGATAAAAAGATCAAAACATTCTTCTGCAGGCGCAAAACCCGAAGAGCGATTTATCAGCCCTTCCAAGGTGTTTTTGGAGGAAAATACTTGCCGAAATAAAAATAATCCGTAAGTTTAATGTCTGATTTATTTGTTTTAAAACTACCAAAAAAAGCATGAAATTTTTTATCGACACGGCTGATTTAGCCCAAATTAAAGAGGCGCAGGATTTAGGCGTTCTGGACGGGGTAACCACCAATCCCTCGCTTATGGCAAAGGAAGGAATTACCGGTCAGGATAACATCATTTCCCACTATCTGAAAATTTGTGAGATTGTGGATGGGGATGTAAGTGCCGAAGTAATCAGCACCGATTATGAAGGCATGATCCGCGAAGGGGAATACCTGGCAGCCCTTCATCCGCAGATTACCGTAAAAATCC
>JBIJBG010000207.1:0-3970 GCA_044345355.1 Flavobacteriales bacterium | reverse complement strand
TCGCGGATATGCCTCACCGGACTTACCGTAAAAACGAAGCGGATGGAAGAATTAACCTCGCGGATGGCATACATTACCTCGGATAATTCTGCCGTTATTTCATCAATTTCAGCCAATTCTTTGGTAAAGATCCCCGCGGGAAAGCGGTGGCAATTGGCTACCCGGATTCCGCTATCTGCAAGTCGGTAATAATAGGCAGATCCCAAAGTTAAAAACAGTACGGAAGCTTTACGAATCATTTCCCCGGTTTGCCTTACGGCCCCGTTAATTTCCGTTATTGCCGCATCCGCATCCGTCGATGAAAAATCCGTATGGTGATTCATGCTGTGCCAAACCTCATCCCGCAAGGTTAAATCATCTTTGCCATATTCCCTGAAGTGAAGTGCATCCCGAAGATGCGCAGCCAAACTAAACGGATCAAATAAAATTCCCGTTGGATTGTGGCTTACATCAAACTTCAGATTTTCCAATTCACGCCCCACATTAGAGGTAAAACAGGAGCCCATCAGCAATAAAGAATCCTTATGTGAAATGCGAAAAGGAGGTTCACTTAAAAAATCTGACTTTAAAAAGAAATCCATGGCAGTTTATAACAAGGTAATTCGGCTAAGGAGGTAAAAAGTAGTTTTATTCTCAATAAAAAGGGCACCTGAAGATGTATCTTAACTCACAAAAATAAGGAAATGAGTACCTGAATGATACCGATGAGAAAACCCAGCACGGCACCAACCACTTCAATGAAGCGAAATTCTTTTTTCAGGATGTTATTCAATAAGCGCTCCAGTGTAAAAGGGTCAAGGGCTTCCACTTTTTCCCTTACCATATCTTTGATATCAATTTTGGATTCAATTTGGTCCGCATAATCCGAAAGGAGATCCGGCACGGCCACGTGAACCTCTTCCAACAGATCTGCCTTGATTTGGGCTTTTCGCCTGGCACCGAAAAAAATTGACGTAATCGGATATTTTCCGGGAAATGTATTCAGCAGGTAATCATCAATTTTATATTCCACCAACCGGATGATATCCTCCAGGTTTTCACCCCCGATTAACTTTTCTTTGATATCCTCCGATGAAAGAAGCTGGGCTGCCACCAATTCTCCCAATTGCTCGGCGAGGTATTTCTGGCGTTTCGGAAAAATTCCCTGAATGCGGAACCCTAAAAAAGAAATCGGATTTCTGGGTCTGAAGAGCATCAGCACCGCGATGTAATTGGTAAACCAACCGATCAATCCGGCAATGACGGGTAAAAGGATATACTTTATCTGCATCGGTAACGAGAGACGAGACTCTGTACAAATATAGCACCTTTACAGGCGTTGACCCGGATTGTGCGGCATAAATTGCCCCGGCACGGGATTTAGATTTACCTTTTGCGGTTATTCTTCCAGGCAAAAGAAATAGCCTTTCTGCGCAGAATAGCGGCCCATCCAACTGCCGTAAAGAATGTGAACAAGGCATACGTGGCCGCGGGGATGGCTAGGTTCTGATCATTCAGCATGTAGGCCGATGTGGCGATGGCTATGGCAAGACCCGTATTCTGCATACCTACCTCAACGGAAACGGTCATCCGGTTTCTATTTCCCAAACCAAAAAACCGGGCCAATAGATAACCGCCCAGCAAGCCGCTTACATTGAGCAACAAAACCCAGGGTAATACGCCAGAGAAAACGGGAAAAGACAAATCCACGACATCCTGCTTTTTTTCCAAAAACAAGGCGGCAGTCATGGCAAAAGCCATCAGAATAGGCATGAAAACATCGAGCCCTTTTCTGAACTTCCGGATAAAGGGCTGATATCGATTTCCCAGCCAGATTCCCAAAGCACAGGGAACCACCGTCATGCCCAGAATGTGCAACAGTGATTCGGCAAGCGGCATGGGTACTTCCCTACCCTCTCCCCGAAATACCCACAAGCCTAAATAAACCCAAAACGGAATAGAAAACAATGTCAGAAAACTGTTCACGATGGTAAAAGAGACACTCATAGCCACGTTGCCACGAAACAGGTGAATGATGAGATTGGACGTGGCTCCGCCGGGGCAGGCAGCCACCAATACGAGCCCGGCCTTGAACACATCGGACATTGGGCTTAGAAAAGCGATTACGAAAGCTAACAAGGGCAATAATACCATTTGCCCTGCCAGCCCTACCCAAACCCCTTTGGGAAAACGAAGAATATTCTTAAAATCGGTCAATTTCAAGGAAGTACCTATTCCTGTCATGATCAGTGCAAGAACCGCCGGAAGCAACACCGTGGAGAAAAATCGCGTTTCAAACATAAGACAAAGATAGGTTACCCGACTCGTTTTAAAATCATTCCACCGATTGCGCCAGAGCAGCCCATGCGGTGAGTGCCCGATTGATTTTGCCGTTTTCGGTAAAAACGAAAGCATCTGTCAAAATCACCCTTCCCGGCATCTCGTGTTTGGATAATATTTGTTGAAGCGTATGAAGCGGAGGCAGATCCGCTTTTTTCAAACTGATGAGCACGGGACGTTCTCCATACACCGGATGAGCCTCTGCGGCCACCATCACTACATGACCTGTCCAGGCCGGATGACGGGTAATTTTTAGTTCCACCTGTTCGGGATGAATTTTCAATCCGCCCGAATTGATGACAAAATCTACGCGTCCAAGCCAGCGAAATGAATGGCCGTCCAAAATATCTACTGCATCACGAGTTACCAATTTTCCTTCAAACAAATGCGGATTTTCTAAAACAAGACAGCCCTGTTCATCTGAGGAAATACGCGTATCTTCAGAAATAAGTTTGTAATGATCTTCACCCACCTTACGCAAGGCTATATGGGAAATTGTTTCCGTCATCCCATAGGTCACATAGGCATTCACACCAAGTTCAATCAGCTTGTTTTCCACATCCGAGGGTAAAGGAGCTCCGCCAATAAGGACCGAAGCTATATTTTTAAGGATTTGAGAGGAAGAATCCCGGCTAAGTGCATTATGCACCTGTGGCGGAGTAAATGCGGCGAAATGAACGGAACACGGAAGGGTTCCGGAAAGCGGATCGGCTGAAGGAGTTAACGAAAGCATCCGCATACCCGAAAGCAAAGCACGCACAACCATCATTCTGCCCGCAATAAAATCACAGGGCAGACAAAGCAACCCCGTATGGGCAGAATTCAGTCCAAAAAAATCAACCGTAGTTTGTGCGCTGTAGCGCATAGCCCTCTTTGCCACTGCTAAATGTGTAGGCGGCCCAGTGCTTCCCGATGTTTTGCAAATAACCTGATTTGAATCATCAAACCACTCGTTGAGAAAAGCATCCAGCGAATCTATCCTTTGGCTGCCCTCGGTCAGTGTCAATGTCATCCTCATGGTTTTAAGGCTCAAAAAGAAGGGACAAATCCCATTTGCCGCCTGCGTCATAGCGCAGGGTATCTGCTTCAACAAATAAAGGACATTCGATGTTTTTTCGAAATAATTTCCCGGTACCCAGACCCTGAGGTACGGGATTCTGTTTGGCATATACCCATTGGGCAATGGCATTCAGCCCGATATTACTCTCCAACGCACTCGTGGCCCACCAGCCTATTCCCAATTGATCGGCATAGGCTATCCAATCTTCCGCTCCCTGGAAACCACCGCAAAGTGTAGGTTTGATTATCAGATAAGAAGGGAGTACCGTTTCCAGCATTTCCTGCATGCGATCGGTTCCGCTGAGACCGATCAGTTCTTCATCCAAAGCCACGGGTATGGGACTATCCCTGCATACATCGGCCATATCATCCCAGGATCCGGCCTTTATGGGCTGTTCTATGCTGTGTATGTGATAATAGAACAGTTGTTCTAATTTTCGCATGGCTTCCCGGGGTTTAAAAGCGCCATTCGCATCCAAGCGCAGCTCTAATTCATCAGGGCCGTAAACAGAACGAATCTGTTCAAGAATGGCCAACTCCTGAGAAAAATCGAGTGCTCCTATTTTCATTTTCAATACACGAAAGCCCTGTT
>JBIJBG010000270.1:0-2981 GCA_044345355.1 Flavobacteriales bacterium | reverse complement strand
GATTACTTATTATGGTTTAGGCATCATCGGCGTTTTTCTGCTTCATGAAATCAGCACGAAATACAAAACCGGTTTTTTACCCGCCTGTGCATTGCTGATGATCAGTGCCACGGAAGCGTACCGTATGGTGCATCTTACGGCAGACAAAATACTGGCACCCTTAAATGAATATGTGCAAAATACGGCCCATCCCGATTATGCACCGCTGGCTAACATCAATCCCTCCGATTTTCAGGCGATCATTCCCCTGCCCTATTTTCACATCGGTTCGGAAAATGTATGGCTTGCTCCCGAAGGCCGTATTTATGGCTTTTCCTACATGAGTTCTCTTTTTACGGGCTTGCCGCTGACTTCGGTTTTACTTAACCGAAATTCCATCCGTGAAACCTTTGAGCACCTGCGCATGATTCAGGAACCTTCGGGAGATGCGGTGCACTTTGTCGAAAAAAACAGCCGAAAACCTTATCTCATCATCCGGGAAAAAGAACAAACCCTTTCCACATTCGAAAGTGAAATGACCGACTCTGCCACGCTGCTTGCAGAAAGTCCCTCCCTGCTGATTTACCGACTTGAGTCTGATTACTTCCGGCAACGCAGGGCGACTTATCAAAAGAACGTGCGCGATATTAAACCCGTGGCCTTTTTCCGCCATGACGCCATCTACTCCACGGACAGCGTAAAAAACTATCTGCACCTGGATTATCCCGGCGAAAGGGAGGAGACGTTGAAAAAACGATATGTTCTTTTATTTAAAGGAATTCTACCCATTCAAAACGACTCCGAACGAATGAGTTTTTCGATGCGCATACTTAATTTTTACACCGATCTGATTCCACGCTCGTCGGTTCTTGTCAGCTATCCGGAAGGGGGAAAAACCATGGAAATGTATTATTCATTTCAGCAGCATCTGGTAACTACGCAGGATGGAACCGGGTTGATTGAATTTTTCTTCGACTATCCCCGAAATCGGGAAATGGCTTTTTACTTAGTCAATTTCGATATAACAGACAACCGAAAAATCCGTTGGCAATCTCTGCTCATAAAACCCGAAAAAAACAGGGTTTGGTTTGATGAAAATAAAACCAGAAACCTGAATAACCGGATAATTACTTTAAGCACTTCCGAACCATGAATTTCCAATCCAGAAAAGACATCCTGTTTCTGATTTTGTCGGGATTTTTCATCACCAATGCCCTGGTGGCTGAAATGATCGGCGGCAAGCTGATCCAAATAGGACCTTTTACCCAGAGCATCGGCATATTGCCCTGGCCCATTGTATTTTTAGCTACGGATATCACCAACGAATATTTTGGAAAAAAAGGCGTGCGTACCATCACCTTCATCACCGTGGGGCTGATATCCTACACGTTTCTGCTTTTACTGTTGGCGATGCAGATTCCCGCAGTGGCTATTTCACCCATAAGCCAGGAGGCGTTCCGCATGGTTTTCGGCACAGGTATGTATATGATTGTGGGGTCGGTGATTGCCTTTTTAGCTTCGCAGCTCACGGATGTTTTTGTATTCTGGGTTATCCGCAACCGTACGGGAAAGGGTATGATTTGGCTGCGTGCCACGGGAAGCACGGTAGTGGCCCAGCTCATCGACACATTTATCGTGCAGTTTGTGGCCTTTGTTATACCCGGCATCTGGACCCTAAACGAATTTCTGAAAAATGCCTCATTCGGCTATGTGTTTAAATTGTTTGTGGCGCTCTCCCTTATCCCATTGATTTATCTGGTGCATTATCTGGTAGACCGTTATCTGGGTGAAACGGAAGCCGAGAAACTCAGCATACAAACGGCTGAGCGCGAACTTTCAGATAAAGACTGATTTTTAAAACAGACCGGGGAACATGGCTTTGCGTCCCGCGGGAAAATCGGGAAACGCTTTTCGGTACCATTTCAGATGGGCGTATGCCCTAGGCATCAGGTTGGCCAAAGTCCAGATGACAAAAAGCCAACCCGCGGTGGATCCCGCCAAAATGGCGAAGCCAACCCATTCAATCACTTCACCTAAGTAATTGGGCGAAACCACATAACGAAACAAAAATCCCCGGGGAATTTTATATCCGGTTTCTCCCGGTTTGCGCAGGTGAATAAGCATCTGGTCAGAAATCACATGGGTGGAAAACCCGCCGAAAAACAAAAGCAGCCCTGCGGCCAATTCCAAAATGGAAATAGAAGGCCGTCCGCCCAGGAAACCCAGAAAATAACCGATAAAAAAGGTATTCACCAAATTGAAAAAAACAGCGGAAAACGTAATGGAAACGGGCATTTTTTTCCCTTTAGTCCGGGTAAGAAAAGGGAATACATACCCCCGGTAAATATAATGCCCGGTGTACAACGCATAGAGCAAATAATCCATGGGTGATTTTTGCGGATGACCGAGCCAAAACCAGAACGAAATAAACACGGGAGAAACCCCTTCCATAATCATCCATCCCAGGCGGTTGGAAATCATCGGTCCCCAGCCCGAAGCCGTATGACGGCCGTACGGAGCTGTCTGAAAAAAAAGATAGATAAACGTGATGGCGCCCACCGCGGCCCAAACCAATACACTTACATAATACCAGACAGGCTCCGTCATAAAATATTTTTTTTCAAAGGAAATAAAATCAAAGTTATGCGTTATACATTCGTATAAAATAACTAGAGATGAAAAACATCCTGCCCACCCTGATTATCGGCGTAACCGTATTATTTTCGGCGATTTACTTAGGGAATTCCTACACGTACAAATTCAAAAAAAATCAGACGGTCACCGTAACCGGTTCGGCCTTCTTCGATTTCGATTCCGATCTGATTGTGTGGAACGGCGGGTTCAGTCGGAAAAGCATGCAGATTAAAGATGCCTATGCCGAATTGAAAAAAGACGAGGCCGACATCCGCGCTTACCTCACGGGAAAAGGAATTAAGGAATCGGATATCGTATTCAGCTCGGTGGGTACAAATAAAGACGTAGAGTATGTGTATGATGATAAC
>JBIJBG010000034.1:0-13471 GCA_044345355.1 Flavobacteriales bacterium | reverse complement strand
ATAAGCCGCCTGACCATGGCCGTGCTTCACCGCAAGGGAAAAGCGCTGGATAGAATCGTATAGCATTCATTCCGTAGGAAAGGCTTACTTTTGCCATGCATCATGAAGAAAGACAACGGGAAAATACGGATTATGCTTTCGGAAACCCAGTATCTGGTAAAGCAGGGGTTGCTTAATCTGATCCGGGAGAATGAGGATTTTGAACCTGCGGGTACTGTACATAATCTCGCTGAATTGGCCATGTTGCCTAATTATCGGGGTTTCGATGTGCTCATCGTAGATAAAAATTTCGGAGATTATTTTACACTCGAAAATTTGGAGAAAACAGCCGACATTTTTGGGAAGTGTAAAGTACTTGTTATTTCCGACAGCGATAAGGAAACCATTTACCGCATCCACAAATTGAACATCACCGGTTTTATCACCATCGAAAGTGAAAAACAGGAAATCGTGGATGCCATACGCAAAACGGCTGACGGAATCAAATTTTTCAGTCCTAAAATTGTGGAAGCCCTTATTGCCATGACCTATGGAGACGGGGCAAGAACAGGTATGGGCGGGCGTCCCTCTCCACAGGAAGTGAAAGATCATTTTGGCAATCTTTCTGAACGGGAGAAGGAAATTTTGAAATTGGTGGTGAAAGGTAAAACAGCCCAGGAAATGGCTGATGAACTCTTTCTGAGCATACATACCATTTACACACACCGGAAAAATATTTTGAAAAAACTTTCCTGTAAAAATGCCACTGAATTGCTCAACTATGCCATGAGTAAAGGTTTCATGGAAACCCGATAATTATTCTATGTTGATTATTGCCGTTCCCGAGAAACGTTACCGCCCTTTTCCTGCCCGAATAGAGGCTGTTGTGCAGGTGTTGGATTCTGTAATGGGCCGAAACCAATATGCTGATAAAGCCCTGGAAAGGTATTTTAAAAATAACCGAAAAGCGGGATCGGACGACCGGGCATTTATTTCGGAAATGGTGTACGATGCCGTACGGCATTGGAATTACCTGGTTTGGTTTACCGGAGATAAGTTTTCTTTTAAGCGGGAAGGCCTATGGCTTCTTGTGGGAAATCTGTTGTTTTTAAAGGGATATGAGTTGCCTGAATGGAGCGAGTTTTCCTCAATAAACAGAGCGCAGGCGGCAGAACGGGCCAAACGGAAAAATCTTCCCCGTCATATTATGCAGTCTGTTTCCGAGGAATTGGATTTATTGGCCGGGGAACAAATGGGCGAGGAGCGTTGGACCACTGAATTAACTGCCATGAACGTCCCCGCGGAAGTGGTAATCCGTGCGAATACGTTAAGAAACGAGCCGCAACAGTTGCGTATGTCCTTGGCAAAAATTGGTGTGGATACTGACATTCTGCCTGAATATTCTGATGCCTTAAAGCTGGGAGAACGAACAAACGTATTCCGTCATCCCCATTTTGAACAAGGTCTTTTCGAGATGCAGGATGCCGGCTCACAAACCATAGCACCTTTTCTGGAAGTAGAACCCGGAATGCGTGTGATTGATGCTTGCGCGGGAGCGGGGGGTAAAACACTACATCTGGCCTGCCTGATGAAAAATAAAGGTAAAATCATAGCGATGGATGTAGAACTCTTTAAATTGGAAGAGTTGAAAAACCGGGCACGGCGTAATGGAATTTCTATCATTGAAGCAAGGCTTATCGAGGGTACAAAGACCATCAAAGGATTGCATGAAAGTGCGGACAGACTTTTGTTGGATGTGCCCTGCACAGGCAGCGGAGTATTGCGGAGAAACCCCGATGCCAAGTTCAAAATTACACGTGATTTTTTTAACCGGGTAACCGCCTTGCAGGGTGAGATTCTGGACAATTACAGCCGCATGCTTAAGCCGGGTGGAAAGATGGTGTATGCCACATGCAGTCTGTTTGCCGATGAAAACCAAAATCGCGTGAACCTTTTTTTGGAAAGGAATGCTGATTTTATTCTGGAGCGCGATTATATGCATTATCCTTCGGAGACCGGTTTTGACGGTTTTTACATGGCGTTGATCAGGCGCAACTGATTTCCATACTTTTTTAAACGGTATACGTGAATGCTGCCGTATTCCCCGACTTTGTTTTCAAATTGACTTCGGATTTCGGGGTTTTCGTCCATTTTTCGGCTGTCGGAATATAGATAACCCGCTCCGTTCATCCGCAGGGAATCCAAAACGTGTGGCTGTAAGTCGTCACCGGTAAAATTCCAGCCTTTTTTATGGATGTAATGAAAGAAAATAAACCCGGATTGGTCATTTCCTGCAATGCATAGGGCATTTTCAGGAACGGCATTTTTTAGTTCAGCCCGATAGGTGAGCAGATCGGCATTGAAGCCGGGTTTGCGTTCATCCCACCGGTGATGTGTTCGCAGCCAACAGGTAAAGGGAATTACCGCTAAAGCCAGATAAGCCAAAAGCCGCAAAGACATGTAATCTGATTTGCGCAGTTGTTGGAATCCGTACGCAACGGTGAGAAATAACAGTGGGAGGAATGGAAACAGATAATAATCATGATCAACACCGATCATGTTGAGTTCGTATAAAAAATAAGCCGTTACGGCTGAACCGAATAACAAATAATACCTTGCATCGGGTCGGTTAAACTTCCGTTTTCTGAAAAAGAAGAAAAGTCCACCGGCAAAGAGGGGTACAGCGGCATAATTGAGCAGAAGTTCGGGCAAGGTTGAAACGGCATTGTGAAACAGATAATACCCCAGGCGGCTCCATCGTTCATCCGCGTTAAGAATGCCCGTGGCTACCCCAGTCTGATGCCAATTTGGTATGGCTGAGATATACCAGGCGCCGGGTAAAGGAAGAAAAAATAAAAGCAGAGCCATTTTTTTAAGTTTTTCAGAAAGATGGCCTGTGAAAAGAAGGGCGGACACTGGAAAGGCGTAGAAAAGAATATAAGGCAATTTTACGGCTGTGGCCGTAGTCAGCAAAAAACCGCATAAAAGCACATGCAGGGTTTTATTTGATTGCTGAAATCGGGTAAAGAAAAACAAACCCCAAATTCCGGTGGCCAGGGCCATCATGTCGGGCAGCGGATTCACACTAAAGTAAAAGAAAGATGGCGCAAAAGCCAGACCCCATGCACCGGCGAAGGCTGTACTTTTTCGGCGGGTGAGTTCGTTTATCCAAAAATACAGACCCGTTATGGCGGCTGCTGCCATTCCGAACATAAACAAGCGGGTGATGATTAGGTGTTGCCCGAACAGCTTAAGCAGACCGGCGATGAGCCATTGCATAAGCGGAAACTCCATCCGAAAAATACCGTCACCTGCACCGCGATTATATTTTCGCGGATTAAGTATGCAGAAATCTTCCCCGAAAAACAAATCCACGGTTCCCTGGGTTTGCGTTTGCCGCCACACATGCACCCCGACCAGTTCCTTATCAAAATGATCGAAATGCAGGATAAAGGAAAGTAGGATGGCGGCAACGGGACCCGATAGAAGGGGAGGGAGTTTTGTTAGTTTCATTCCTACGGTTTAATGGCAATTGTCATTTCCCGTTTAAAGGGCGGTCCCGGGCGTGTTTCAACCAAAAATCCGGTTTCTTTCAAAGTTCGTTTGAAGGAACCTTTGGCACAGTAAGTAACCAGCAGGCCACCTGGAACCAGAAGCTCAAAGCAGGTTTTCATCACATCCGTGGTCCACATGTCGGGTTGTTTTTCGGGGGCAAATGCATCAAAATAAATAAGGTGGAAAGGACTTTCTGCTACAAAATAATGAATCCCCCGGATGGTTTTGGTAAGATTGAAATAGGGGGAAAGGTCAATCGGTTTTTCCCATTCGCAAGCGTGAATGGGTTGCTGCCAAAGCGCTTCTTCCCGGCGGAGTGATGGTGTGAAGAGAAGATTTTCGGATAAATTTTCCGGAATTGGAATCGGTTCCAAAGCGGTGTAACAAACCCTGCGGGCTGATTCCTGTGCGGCTGCGGCTGTCAGAATGGCATTGAGTCCCGTGCCGAAGCCTACTTCCAAGAGGCGTATGTCTTCATCAGAAAATCGGGTGTGTATTTCTTCCCATCCGTGACGTATAAAAACATGCCGGCTTTCAGTAACCGCACCATGCATGCTGTGGTAAGGCTCGTTCAGATCTTCGCGGAATAGAGTCGGGCTTCCGTCTGCCGTCGTTTTTAGCGTGATGCGCACGGTATTTTATTTTTCATCGGTTATGATGAGTTCCACCCGTCGGTTTCGGGCATCCGATTCCGCCCCGTTTCCTTTAAACAAGGGTTTGTCGGCTCCGTAAAACATCCAGTCCAACCGTTTTTTTTCGATTCCGTTTTTCTTGAGTAACTCAAAAATTTGGTTGGCGGCCGATTCTCCGGCGGCGATGGCCACTCCATGCATGGAGAGTGCATCCGTATGCACTGCAACCTGAACCTTCACTTTGGGGTGCTCTTTGAGCCAGGTACTGATGCGTTGTATCTCAAATTCCGATTCCGGATTCATTTCTACATAATCCCGGCTGAATACGATGTTGTTCAAAACGATGGCCCGATTTTTTTTAAGCGGTACGGGGTCTATGATAACTTCCCGTTCCATAAATATTTCTTCCGTTTGTAATTGGAGCCGTGCCGAAAAGGGCAGTCCTTTTTCGCTTAAAAAATGCAAGCCGTAATTTCCCGTAGCGGGTATAAGCAGATTTAGGCCATGCGCGGTATCTTCAAGGGTATTTCGATAAAGGGTATTCCCTGTTATTAAATCAAAAATTTCCAGCGTACCCTTGCCGAAAGTATGGGGAACAATCCTCACCCTGAGTTTACATACCTGACTGATGAAAGATTTGGACGTCTTTTTTTCGTATGATTCGGGGTCCAATAAAACACTCGCCGCTGTTTCGTAGCCTGCTGAAATGAAAAGAGCCTCACGTACACTTTCGGTTTCGCGGAATGGAATAAATTCAGCAGAATCTGTATGGTTTCTCCGGATAAATCCCTTAGTGCCCGTTATATCGAAAAGAATTCCGGTTTCGTCTTTTCCCGAATTCAACCCCAGCCCGATATTTATAATTGTTTTGCCTTCTTTTATTGCCTTTTTTTCTGCGTACAGGATATCAAATCCTCCGGTAGTATGTTTCCCGTTGGAACTGTAAAAAAAACGTTCCTCATCGGCTGAAAATGTCGGGGCAATTTGATCAAATTCGTCATTCACCTCATCGCCCATGTTTTCAATGCCTTTCAGTTTTCCGTCGGGTTCAAAATGGGCAATCCAGATATCATAACCTCCTTTTCCGCCGGGCCGGTCTGATGAAAAATAGATTTTACGCAGATCGGCAGAAATAAAGGCTTCCCGATTACGAAATTTGCCGTTGAGGGCTTCCAGATTCAACATTTTAATGGGGCTTACATCGCGGAATAACGAATCGTCAGACGCTAACAGCACCCGGCCGTTTATGTCGGCATAAAGAAATTCGGAAGGGGTTAATTTCAGATCCGAAAGAAGGCGTTTTCCGGGCGGGCTCAACAGGCGGTAACTTCCGGATTCAAGAGCCCACCAGCCGTAAAAATGATTGTAAAAAAGGTGATCTGTATTTGGGGAAATATCCTGTGCCGTAAAATTTTTCCCCTGAGCAAACCGGGATTTACTTTCCGCCATTTCCTGTCCTTTTCTGCATTCGGTGATGCGTTTGGCCGGAGTTTGTAAACGGTTCTCACTCCAAAACAGAATATTTCCGTATTTCTCTTTAAATCCTATGAATACAAATTCCGCCTGATGAAATGATCCCTGGTATTGAAGTAGAGAACCCAGCAGGAAAAGTTCTTCCTGACTGAGCTCAGTCTTTAGTTCATAGAGTTTTTGCAGGTGGGGCAGTGTTTTTTCGGGTTGATTTTGACTCAGGTACAGGTCGGTCAGGTACCGGTTGATCCGGATATGATTGGGGTTGAATGCAAATGCTGATTCGAGAAGGCGGATGACCGTTTCCAGATCCTCACTCTTTCCTTCCTTTACAGCCCGATATGCTTTTTCTCCTTCTTTGAAATCGGAGAAGGCTTTCGTAAATTCGGTTTTATTTTTTCCCGGGAAATTTTTAAATTTAAAATCCGTATGTATCTGCGCATGAAGGTAATGGCCTGTCATTAGCAGTGGGAAAAATAACGTGGATATGAGGAACGACCGGTTCAATTTTCCAGGCAATAAATAGTGAAAAAACGCCGGGAGCGCGGATATCCTTTTTCGGAGGCCCGGCTCCAGTATTGACAGGCCTCCTTCTCCAATCCTTCCAGATAATGAAGTACGCCCCGGTTAAAAAGTGCTTCGGCCTTGTCGGGCATCACAGACAGAGCCAAATCCGTATATTTTTTCGCTTTTACCATGTCTCCGGCAATCAAATAGGCCGCTCCGGTGTTCACCAAAGTGAGCATGTCATCAGGTTCGTTTTCAATGGCTTTCATAAAATAGGTGAGGCCTTCTTCCGTTCGTCCCTGCTGAATTTCTAAAAGACCCAGCAGATTGAGAGATGAAATGAGCGTTCCTTCTTTTTTGGTGGCTTGCAAAAACATGCCCCTGGCTGGGATTATTTGATCGGATTCCCGATAAGCCAGCCCGAAATTCTGTAAGATGAAGCCTTCGTCCGGAGCGAGTAATGCAGCCTGCCGAAAATCCGCCAGGCTTTCGTTGTATTTGTTCAGCAAAACACGGGCTACCGCACGGTCGTTATGGGCACCTGCGCTTTCAGGAAATAAGTCGATGGCTTTGGAAAAAAAGCTTTCGGCACCAGGATAGTCCTTGTTTTTAAGGGCAATCGTTCCGAGTCCTGAATACGCTTCATATCCGGGTAAGATGAGCAGTTGGTTGTTAAAATCTTCAAAAGCACCGTTGAGGTCATTCAGGATCAGTTTGATTTTTCCGCGCACGGAGAGTACTTTCGGAAAGTCGGGATATCGCCTGACTAAAATATCGGCATAACGTAGGGCGGTCTTTACATCTTCGTTTTCCTGAAGCAGGATACAGAGGTTGTACAGGGTGTTTTTGTGCAGCGAATCAGCCTCCAACACTTTTACAAAAAGCGAAATGGATTTTTCCCTGTTTCCGGATTGAAGCATTTTTACGGCCTCTTCATACCGTTTTTGAGCCAGGCCCGGATTTTGAGCCAGGCCATTGTTTCCAAAAACTGCCAACAGAATTAAGGCCGCAAACAGACATCTTCTCATCGGCACGAAATTACCTATTTTATCCGAAATGGGGCTAAACCGCCTTTCCGGCACGGAACTTGGTAATTTCGATTTGTTTATCTTCGTCGTACAAATTAAACGGATTATGTTAAAAAAGTCAGTTGTTTTCTCGGTAGTCTTCTTTTCTGTATTATTTTCTCAACGCATTTACTCCCAAGAGTTTATTCAGGATATCATCGGAAAGCCGTTCACTTCACCTGAAGTTCAGAGTTTTGTTTCGCCGCTTGCTTTAGACGGCACCACCGGAATCAGCTATGAAAACGGAGTGCAGGCATTTCATGACGGTAAAACACTTTATGCCCTTTATTTTTTCAATAACAGCAACCTAAACGGCCAGGCAGTGAAGGCATATCGCCATCCATTGCCTTACGGGCTCTCTTTTCGGGAATCTATGGAAACGCTCAGGAAAAAGCTGGGTTCTTCCCCTTCGGAAAAAGGAGATCATTGGGTTTGGAAGATGGGCGCCGTTGAGGTGGAAATCGCATTTTCGGATGCTAAAAAAACTGAAATTTCCTTCGTGGCGCTTTCTGCCATCGAATAATTTTGGTAACCCTATGCTGATTTTGAGAAAAATTGTATATTTGCCCCCTCAAAAATGTGAAGTATGAACAAAGAAATTCATCCCGAAAATTATCGTTTTGTAGTGTTTAAGGATGTTTCCAACGATTATGAGTTTATCACCAGGTCTTGTGTGGAAACTAAAGAAACCACCGTTTGGAAAGACGGAAATGAATATCCTCTGTTCAAAGTGGAGATTTCTTCTGCTTCACATCCTTTCTACACCGGTAAAATGAAATTTGTGGATACCGCCGGACGGGTGGATAAATTCATGAACAAATACAAGAAATTCCAGAAGTAATCCATACTTTTCAAAACATTCAGAAAAGAGAATTTCGAAAGAGATTCTCTTTTTTTATTTCTCTAAAAGCTCAGGCAGATTATTCAATCTATTTCCGGAGATTAAGGGATTGACAGGCGCACTGAATGATATTGCCTTAGAAATTGCGCCACTCTGCCGTTATGTCGAAAATATGCCGCAGAATATCCTGTTCATTTTCGTTTAAATCCATTCCCCGTCGTTCCCAAACCCTTTTGGCTGTGCTTATGGCTTCGGCTGCTTTATATTCCGTAAAACCGGCAGATCCTCCCCAGGCAAAGGAAGGGATGAAGTTTCTCGGGAAACCGGCTCCGAAGATATTGGCACTCACGCCCACCACGGTTCCGGTATTAAACATGGTATTGATTCCGCATTTGGAATGGTCGCCCATCATCAGCCCGCAAAACTGCAATCCCGTATTTACAAACGATTTTTTCCCGTAATGCCAAAGCTTTACGGGCGTGTAGTTATTTTTCAGGTTCGAATTGTTGCTGTCGGCACCAAGGTTGCACCATTCGCCGATTACGCTGTTTCCCAAAAAACCGTCGTGCGCCTTGTTCGAATATCCGAACAGGATGGAATTATTCACTTCACCGCCTACCTTGCAATGGGGGCCTATGGTGGTAGCCCCGTATATTTTCGCGCCCATTTTTAACTGGGCATATTCTCCAAGATAGAATGGTCCCCTGATTAATGAACCTTCCATGACTTCACTGTTTTTATCCAGATAAACGGGCCCATTTTGGGTGTTGATTACGGAAGCAAAAACGGATGCTCCTTCTTCTAAAAATACGGCTTCACGCGGCCCGACGACGGTAACGGAATCGTGCAATGGGAAGGACTTTCGGTTTTGTGTTATTTCGCTGAAATCTTTTTTTAGAATTTCGGCATTTAGGGAATAAAGCTCCCAGAGATTTTTCAGGTAGGTATATTTTCCGTCAAATTCTTTTCTGTGTAAATGTTCATTTTCGGCGAGAGGTGCCGAAAGCCGATAGGCCAACAGGTCATCGCCCGCCCACAGCGATTCTCCGATTTGTAACAGTTGGATCGCACCCAAAATTTCGACTGAGGGAATGAGTGTTCCCGCTATGAAGAAATCATCCCCCGTATGAACCGACGGATATTTTTTTTCGAGGTAGGCTTCTGTAAGGAATGAGATTTTTCCTTTGGAGATGCGCGCCCATTTTTCAGCAATTGAATCTATGCCCATGCGCATACAGGCTCCAGGACGGGTAAAGGTGAAGGGTAGAAAATTGATGCGGATATCCGGCCTGTCAAATAAAATGATGTTCATATGCAATCGGAGATTGAAAAACGAAGATAGCAAGATGTTTTCAGGCTGCATCACAATTTTCTTCGGAGTTCCTGAAATACGGAATTAAAGGAGTTTTTAGGGAAATAAAAAAGGCTGTTTCCGGAGAAACAGCCTTTACCCAAATGCGAGGGAATGTTTATTTCAAAATATCGAGCAGCTCCACTTCAAAAATGAGAGTCATACCCGCTTTGATGTTGCTGCCCGGAGGAGGATTGTTTCCGTAGGCCAGATCGGCAGGAATATAAAGCATGTATTTAGCTCCTTTGCTCATTAACTGAAGGCCTTCAGTCCATCCGCGGATAACCTGGTTCAGACCGAAAGTGGCCGGTTCTCCACGGTCGTATGAGGAATCAAATACGGTACCGTCGAGTAATGTGCCTTTGTAATGCACTTTCACTTGTGATGTGGCCGTAGGTTTAGGACCTGAACCATCTTTTACCACGCTGTATTGCAAACCGGAAGCCGTTTGCTGAACACCTTCCTTGGAGCGATTGTTGGTCAGGAATTGCTCACCTTCGGCACGGTATTTAACCGCTTCTGCCTCTGAGGCTTGCTGCATTTCCTGCATTTTTTTAGTTTGATAATCTTGAATTACTTTATTGGCTTCTTCTTCCGTCATGGCCAATTGTTTACCGGTCAACACATCTTCCAAAGCACGTGAAAAGGTTTCCACATCAATTTCCACCCCTGCGGATTTCAGGTTATTCGCTACGTCTTTTCCGATCGCATAGCTCAATTTTTGTGTTTCGGTTTCCAATTTTACCTCCTTATTTTTTTTGTTTTTTTGGGCTTGACCGCAGCTGCTGATGAAAGCAACCGAAGTGAAAATCAAAGCCATGATTTTTACTTTTCTCATATCTGTTTTTATTTGACTGCAAATGTACACTTCCTTCGCTTGTTCAAAGGCAGAACCGGAAAATAAAGCGGGATTTATTTTTTTACTTCCCGGGGTCCCGTAAATTCAATGCCTCCTGTGGCATCGTATATTATGCGGAGTTCTTCCGGTTTTTTTACCTGAACGCCCTTAGTAATGCCAAATTGGGGTATGAGCAATTCGGTTTCTAAGTATAGGTTGGTTCCCCATATTAAAGAGAAAACCATTTTTTCGGGTATGCGGTAAGGAATGATACCACCTTTTGAAAAATCTTCTGCGGGCTTTTTTTGATACTTGGAATTAAATGGGTTTAACGTAACCAATACCGGCTGAGACTGGGATGTACCCGTCATGTTGATTCCGTTTTGTTTGCTAAGAAAAAATAGAGTGTCCGGGCTCTCTCCGGGAATATAATTAACCCGGTAAGTCTGTTGTATTTTTTGGTTTCTGCCAAAAAAAAGTGCCAATAGATCCTGTTCTGTTTTTTCTAATTCACGCAAGCTCGCTTCTACGTATGAACCATCTAATTCCACATCTTCCGGTGCGGAAACCAGCATATATCGCGTGTTACGTATATCGTCAATTTTTTTGATTGCCTCTTTGGCCATTTCCTCAGGACTGTTGCTTACCGTGCGCCTATTGATGATTCGGCGTTCAATGATGGTACTGTCTGCCGTAATTTCCCGGTTGATGACGGTGTCTGATTTTGTGCCCAGGCTGAAAAAGGGAATGCGGTTGTCCGAAAATTCTTCATCTCGCTGAAAACCGGTCAGGGTGTTCTGTTCCACGATTTCTGCCGACACCGGTTTGTCTACATTCAAGCTTTTGATGATTCCTCCTCTTTGCGTGATAACCGATAGCTTAGCCGCTGTGGATGCCGAAAAACCGTACCGTTCTGCCGGATCTGGAATAGAAATCGGTTTTACCGCAACTTTATCCAAATTGAAAACGGATGCATGGTTCCGGTTTTGCGCACCGGTCTGAAAATACCTTTCCGTGAAGGAACTCAGCTCACCTGGAATGAACCGGTTTTCCGAAATGGTACATTCTATTTCAAGCGCAGTTCTCGGTAAACAAAAAAAGAAACCGTTTTCGGGCGTTGCTTCTGCAGGTAACCGATAAAAGTCTGACTGTCGTTGTGACCATAATCCTACTGATTGAAAAAGGAAAAGCAGTGTGGCTGTCGCTTGTGCGTAATTCATTTTTGTGTTTTGTTGGTGAGTAACAAAAGACCTGCCAAAGTTAATATTCCGTTCAGAATCAAAATCTCGAATCCGAATTTGTATCCGCCGAATAAAGCTAGGCTGTTGTAGTCAAGCAGAAAGCAGATGGCTGGAGAGAGCAGGCATACCAAGGGCACCCATTTATCTTTCACGCTCCTTTTTGTTAGGATTCCAAAGGCAAAAAGGCCAAGCAGCGGTCCGTAAGTGTAGCCGGCTAATTTAAGAATCAAGTCAATCAGGGCGCGGTCGGCAACCTGCCTGGCCACCAAAATGATGATAAAAAAAAGACCGGAAAACAACAGATGAATCTGATTTTTCAGTTTGTTTTTTTTGTTCTCGGCTATCTTATTCCAAGGTAAAAAGTCAATACAAAAGGAAGTGGTGAGTGCGGCCAGTGCGCTGTCTGCACTGGCAAACGAGGATGCCGTAATTCCCAACAGGAAAAAAATGCCGGCCACAAGTCCGAATTCATTCAGCGCTAATTGCGGAAAAACATGATCCGTGATTATTTTTCCGTCCGTGCCCGTGGGAAGAGTAATTGAAAACTTGGCCGCATACATATAGAGTAGCGCACCGAGTATCAGAAATAATAAATTAACCAACACCAAAACGGCTGTGAATGAATACATGTTTTTTTGAGCCTCTCCGATGTTTTTGCAGGTTAGGTTTTTCTGCATCAGATCCTGATCCAGCCCGGTCATGGCAATCGCTATGAAAGCCCCGCCGAAAAAGTGTTTGAAAAAATGGTTGCCGGCTTTCCAGTCTTCAAACTGAAATAACCGGGAGAAACCTGTTTCCTGCAAACCGGCCACAATCTCTTCTGCAGGAAGGTTGATTTTTTTGATGATGATGACGGTACAGATAATGACCGAGGAAACCAGAAAAAAGGTTTGAAACGTATCAGTCCAGACAATGGTTTTTATACCACCCCGGTAGGTATATAGCCAAATGAGCGACAAAGTAATCAGGGCTGTGGCGGCAAAGGGAATTTTTAGCGGACCGAAGAGGAAAATGTGCAATACGGAGGATGCCAGGTAAAGGCGCATGGCCGAGCCTAAGGTGCGGCTGACGAGAAAAAATGCGGCTCCCGTAAGGTAGGAGGAATTTCCCATGCGGTCGCGCAGGTAGGTGTAAATAGAAATCAGTTCCATTTTGTAGTACATGGGCATCAGTACCGAGGCAATCACCACATAGCCCAATGTGTAACCCAAGACCACCTGATAATAAGAGAAACCGGAATAAACCACCTGGCCGGGAACCGAAATAAACGTAACACCGGAAAGCGATGCACCGATCATGCCAAACGCAACGAGATACCAGGGACTCTGCCGGTTTGCGGTGAAAAAGGCATTTGTATCGGCGTCCTTTCCCGTGTAATGAGAAATAAGCATCAAAATGCCGAAATAAATAACCAAAACCACAAGAATGATGGCAGGACTCATGATAAGATTTTACTTTTGCGAAAGTAATTATTAAAACGTAGGCCGCCCGATAAAAATCGGCCTCATGCACGACAGATACATGGATCATTTTTCATCCAAATTATTGGAACAGGCGGTACTTGAATTTTCTTCTCTTCCCGGGGTGGGAAAACGAACAGCGCTTCGGCTTGTGCTCCATCTTTTAAAACAGGATGAGCAAAAAGTAAGGTCGTTTTCCGACAGCCTTCTGCAATTGAAACTGAAGGGTAAATTATGCCGTGTTTGCCACAATTTGTCCGATGCCGATTTATGTGAGATATGCAGCAATCCACACCGTGATAAACGTATTCTATGTGTAGTGGAAGATATACGCGACGTGATGGCCCTCGAAAATACCCGACAGTTCAAGGGGGTGTATCATATCCTGGGCGGAAAAATATCGCCGATGGAAGGCATAGGTCCATCCGAACTGAATTTGGAAAGTCTGCTGGCGCGCATGGCTGATGGCGGAATAGAGGAAGTAATTTTGGCATTGTCGCCCACCACCGAGGGTGAAACGACTAATTTTT
>JBIJBG010000225.1:0-3748 GCA_044345355.1 Flavobacteriales bacterium | reverse complement strand
GAAGAATGACGCCTCCTTTTGCATAACTCACTCCGTCAAACATGTCCTCTTTATCTTCATAGAAGAAACGTACCAGGTTTTTCTCATAATTTTCGGGATTATTATACCCCATCCAATCGCCGAGCAGGTGTTCGTCGGCATGATCCCGTCCGTACTTGTATTCACGCCAGAGGTATTCGCTGTAGGTAGCAAACGATTCATTCACCGTAAGATTGCTCCAACTCTCGCAGGTTACATAATCACCAAACCAATGATGGAAAAGTTCGTGGGCAATCACATCTTCCCACCCGTTTTCATCAGCCAGCTGCCGGTCGGTCTGATGGGCATTTTCAGCATGGATTACGGCGGTGGTATTTTCCATGGCTCCGCTCACATAATCGCGGCAAACCACCTGGGCATACTTTGGCCAGGGATAGGTAATTCCGGTGAGGTCGGAAAAAAACTGAATCATTTCCGGGGTATTTCCGAAAATTTCCTTGGCAAAGGGTGCATATTTTTTTTCCACGTAATAATCCACTGGCATTTTTTTCCAGAAATCGTTTACGACTTCAAATTCGCCCACGGCCATAAAAAACAGATAAGGCGCATGCGGCATGGGAAAATTCCAGTAATCGGTGCGTGTGCCGTCGGTATTTTTAACTGAGGACTCCATAAGGCCATTAGACAGCGTAACAAAACGATCGGGTACGGTAATGAAAATTTCTTGAGAGGTTTTTTGGTTGGGTGCATCTATCGTGGGGAACCAACAACTGGAAGATTCCGTTTCGCCCTGCGTCCAAATTTGGGTTGGCTTGTCTGGATCGGTATCGAGCGGGTCAATAAAATAAAGGCCTTTGGCATCGGTAATGGCCGCGCTTCCTTTACTTTTTACTTCTCCGGGCCGGGCCGTATAACGGATGTACAGGGTAAGCGAATCTTTGCGGGTATAGGTTTTACCGAGATCAATATCCAAAAAAGTACCATCATACTGATGAGTTAATTCCTTTCCGTCCTGCTTCACCTCATGAATGAGCATTGCCTTTGCATCCAGACGCAACGTATTTTGCGGATAGAAAAAAGGTTTGAGAGTAATCCAGGCTTCACCTGGCATGTGCTGCTTGGCAAAATCGAAAGAAACCTTCAGTTTGGTATGTCGGAGTTCAAATTTCTTTTCAGGCGTTTCACGGTACCATGATGCCCATTCTTTTTCTCTTTCGCCATGCACGGCCTGCGCATAGGTGTTTGAGAAAGTCAATCCGAAGAAAATGAATACCAAAAAATACTTATTCATAAAAAACATTGGTTTTAATGCGCTCAAAATTATCCGTCCATTTTTATTAAACGAAAAAAAGTTCGACGGATATATAAACTGTTCAGACTAATTACTTCGGATAACACGAAAAACGGAAGTGCCGGTATCGGATGTTATTTTCATAAAATAAATTCCTGCCGGGACCTCACCCGGCTCCACGTAAATGGAGGAACCGGATTGGGTGTATTGAATGAAAATGCGGCGGCCCTGAACATCAAAAAAATGGAGCGTGAGGCCAACTGCTTCTGAAGTAAAACGTATTTGAAATCCATCGGTAAACGGATTGGGAAACAGTTCCGGCTTGGGAGCGTACTGTTCTACGCTCTCCAGCGGATCAAACTGCGGAAATACTGAAAAATCATCAATAAACAGGTTGCCTCCTTTTCTGTTTTTGGTAAGGAAGGCAAAGAGCAGGGATTGCCCCGAAAGTGAGGCGGGTATCGGAACAACCCATCTTTTCCAATGTTCCGGAAGGGAAGGAACAAAATTGGTGGGCGTGGTTCCGGTAACGGTGGCGAGTTGGGATGCTCCCGCGGCAAATAAAACATGCGGAAATGAAAAACCGCAATCGGAGGAAGCCACTACGAAAAGAGAATCTTTTGCGTTGGAAGCGCGCAATTGATGGGCTGCATCAAAAGCAAGGGTATTGTTTCCTGCGGGCACGGAAATCAAGGGAGAAATCAAATAATCCGGCTGGCTCTCGGCGGGTGCATACAAAACAAAGCGCATGGCTGCCGAACGAACCCCAGAATCCTGACCGGCCGTGGTGTATTTTTCAAAGGTGCGGAGCATATCCCCGTTTATCAGGCGCCAACCTTCTGCCGTAAGTGAGTCGCCTTCAAAACGCCAGGTGTAAGGAAGCGGGATTTCCGTTACCCGTTCGAATCGGAAGGTGCGGTTGTTATTGATCATATCCTTTTCCACAGGCACATTTTTTTGACGGGCGGATATCCAAATTTCATTGGCTCCGAGTTGAAGCGTATAGGATTGGGGAGCGGAAACCTGCATGCGCTGCTGGGGATTGAGGGTGATGAACTGTGCCCATCCGGCGGTTGCATTTCCGTTCAACTCCACCGAAAAAAAGACAGTATCCTGAATGGGAAAAATCCCTTCGTTGTAAATAGACAGTGTGGGAGTCCAGCCGGCCTCACAATGCAAATCCAACATGCCTACCAGAGGTTTTTCAATGGCCAATTCGGGCACGGAAGAGGATGGAGGAACGGGAGAATATCCTTCATTGAGCAACCATTGATAAGCTGCTCCGGCCTGAATAATACCCATGCCATAGGTATTGTCCTCTCCGGGATCACCTAAATCTGACGCGGAGTAGTAGAGAGCCGCCTTGAGTGTTTCGCCGGGCAGATCGGGAAATGCTTCTTTCAGAAGGGCCAGAACTCCCGCAACATGTGGGCCTGCCATACTGGTGCCGTCAAAAAAAGCATAGCTGTTTTTCTTTACGCAGGAGCGTACATCCACTCCCGGTGCTACCACCTCGGGTTTGATTTCCAGTGATCCGCCGCCCAGACAGGGGCTGGGACCACGGCTGGAAAATGAGGCTATCGGAAATCCCGGTACATTACCATTCACCGCGCCCACTGCAAAGGCATTCAACAAACCCGGATTAACCAGTGCCGGTAATCCGACGGTGGTGGGTGAAGGTCCATTATTCCCGGCGCTGTACTCATTGGCAATACCCGCCAAATCTACCATGGCCAACATATCGGCCACAAAGCTGCCACAAAAACCCACATTACCCGCGGTGCCCCATGAATTGCAGATGACGTCAGGCATATCTCCGGTGGTTGCGGGATTTCCATCCGGATCAAGCGCCCATTCATAACAAGCCATTAAATTGCCAGCGCCGATGGTATCTGCCAAATCGGATACTATGGGATCCGTAGCCATGAAATATGCCTTAAACGCCAAACCGATGGTATCGGCCGTTGCGGTATCCAAACCCGCCATGGTACCCACGGTATGGGTTCCGTGGCTGGAAGATTTATCTGCCGGAAACTGACTCCAAATGCCGTTCCAGGCAAACCGCAGCGGAACGAATTCGCCATAAAAACGGCCACCCAATGAAGGGTGTTCGGGCCAGATACCTGTATCAAAACTGAGAATTTTAACACCTTTTCCCGTGTAACCGAGACTCCACAAATCTCGGGCGCCCACGGCTACCAAGCCGGGTTCGGCCGCTCCCAGCGCCCTTTGCTGAACATTCTGCTCCTCCATACGCACCGGATTCATCAGAAAAAAACGAAGATCCGTTACATCTTCTACATAATCCACCTCAGGGATTTCGTTCAGGGAAAACAGAAGCTCTGGATTCATGCGAATGATGAAGCCGTTGACTATGTGGTGTCTCTCCACCTCTGATATATCCGCAGGCCGTTCCGCCCGAATTTGCTCCACCCTTTCGAGCACTGAATTTCCCGTGGAGGCGCGAAGGGAACTAAA
>JBIJBG010000223.1:0-3770 GCA_044345355.1 Flavobacteriales bacterium | reverse complement strand
CTCGTTTTTGCATGAAATAAGGGCATTACATTTTTCGCCGAAAGCATGAATGACATCATAGGAAGAATGCGCGACTGCGTGGTACAGATTGCCACACCCTATGGGAACGGTACCGGCTTTTATCTTAAAAGAGAGGGCCTGATTATTACCAACTTTCATGTAATCGCCGGGTCAACCCAAGCTGCAGTTACCGGCCGAAAAATTAAAAAAACGCTCCTTCCCGTGGTCTGCCATGATCCATTGTATGATCTGGCTTTTATTCAACCGGATGCCGTTTACGAGGAGGTGGAAGACATTCCATTGGGCGAATCCGAATCCGTAAAGGAAGGAAACGAAGTGTTGGCAATCGGGCACCCGTTTGGACTAAAATATGCTTCCACCCGAGGAATTATCTCCAAAACAAAAAGCAATTACAACGGCATTGATTACCTGCAGATTGATGCGCCCATAAATCCGGGAAACAGCGGAGGCCCCCTGGTGGATGAAAACGGAAAAATCATAGGGGTGAACACATTTATCATCAAGGAAGGAAACTCCTTAGGTTTTGCCCTACCCGTAAATTATCTGCAATCCTGCCTGGAGGAATTTCGCAAAATAGAAAAAAGGCGATCCGTACGCTGCACGGCATGCTCCAATCTGATCATCATCGATGAAATGGTCAAAGGCTATTGCCCTGAATGCGGAAACAAAATGGAAGAAGAAATTTACCGGGGAAAGCCTTATATTCCTTCCAAGACGGGTGAAATGATGGAGACGGTTTTGGATTTACTGGAATATAAAAAAGAATTGTGCCGCATGGGTATTGACCTGTGGCAGGTGGAACGTGGAAGCGTCAAAATAAATATTTCATTTGTGGCGGCTACGCGTTTTATCGTGGCAGATGCAGTAATTGCCCAACTACCCAAAAAAGGACTTGCTCCATTATATGCATTCCTGCTCCAAAAAAATTATGAAATGCAGCGCACCGTATTCAGTATCAACAATCGGGACATTTTACTCAGCCTGCTGATATTTGAATCTGATTTTACCCTGGAAACAGCCATGCCTCAATTTCGTGAACTCTTTACCTTCGCAGACAAATACGATGATATTCTGGTAAACCAATTCGATTGTGTACCCACCTATGTGGAAGAAGAATAAAACATGGGAAGAATTCTAGCCATTGATTACGGAACAAAAAGAACGGGTCTTGCGGTAACCGATCCGCTCCAGATCATCGCAGGGCCATTGGCGGCAGTGCACACTTCGGAACTTATTTCCTTTTTGGGAGACTATTTAAAAAAGGAAAACGTAGAACTGATTGTAGTGGGTGAACCCGTGCCCGATGAAGGAGCCGAATCAAAAGTAGAAAAAGAGATTGTAGGATTTCTGAGGAAACTCGCGCTGGCTTATCCGAATGTTACCATTCACCGGGAAGATGAGCGGTTTACAACCCGTGAAGCCCTTCAAACAATTAGGGAAGCGGGAGCAGGAAAAAAATTAAAAAAAGACAAAAGCCTTGCCGATACGGTAAGTGCCGTCATCATTTTACAGCAATATCTCGGACACCGTTAAAAAAATGCCTTTTTACTTCCGATAACTTAAGAAACATGCCTATCACACATCCATACATAGCCCGGTCATCCGGTGAAACATTAGAGGGATTTATACAGGCCAAAGCTGAACTGATCCGCGAAAAATTAGATCAACAGGGAGCCGTTTTATTCAGAGGATTTGGTATCAGTGACCCGCACACGTTTGAAAAGGGGGCAAAACTGATTGATCCGGATTTGAAAAATGATTACTTAGGCACCTCGCCGCGTAATAAACTCACCGATTATGTTTTCTCCGCCAGTGAGCTTCCCTCCCATTACCCCATTATGCAACATTGCGAAATGAGTTTTCTCCCTTTTGCTCCCCGTAAATTATTCTTCTGGTGTAAGGTAGCGCCAAAAAGCGGAGGAGAAACGCCAACCTGTGATTTTGCGGCAGTATATCGGGATTTAGATCCGGCCATCCGGCAGGAGTTTGAAGAAAAAGGAGTTACCATGATCCGCAATTATTCGGGTCCTGAATCAAAACCAAAAAATGTAAAACAACTAAAACCCTGGCCCGATCTTTTTCAAACAACCGATAAAAATAAAGTTGAAGCCATTTGCCGTGAATATGAGCTGCAGCCCCATTGGCTTCCGGACGATGGATTGAAACTGGTCAACACACGTCCTGCAATACTTACGCATCCCACGAGCGGAGAAAAAATATGGTTCAATCATACTCAGGTTTTTCATTCCTCCGCAGCCCGCTTTGAATATGCCCACGTTGCTGTTCACCAAAATAATCTTCGCGGCTTTGCACTGGCTCTTTTTTTAAAAATAAACGATTATCGGGAAAGCCGGAAGATAAAACCAGAGGACAGAGCCATGCATGTTACCTTCGGAAACGGAGATGCCATACCGGATAAATACGTAAAACATATCCAAAGCATTATCTGGAAAAATATGAGTATAATTCCTTGGAAATCAGGAGATATGATAGCTATTGATAATTTTCGGACGGCCCATGGAAGGCTACCCTATTTTGGTGCCCGGGAGGTAAATGTATGTTGGTCGGCAGACCGTTAAATAATGAACGGCTCGGGCGAAATAGTCTTCAATCAGGGTGCAGAGTGGACCCTTTATCTTACCCTGGGATTTATCATGTTCGGGGTTTCGCTGGGAATTACAAAAAGTACGCTATTCTCCGTTATTAAAAAACCGAGACCGCTCATCATAGGTCTGACATCACAATGGCTTTTGCTGCCGTTTCTTACCTGGCTGCTTGTCATTTTAATGCACCCCCCTCCGGGAATAGCCACCGGAATGTTTTTGCTGGCAGCCGTGCCCGGTGGAAATGTTTCGAATTATCTAGCCAAACTGGCCGGAGGAAAAGTCTCATTATCCATTGCACTCACCTTCATTTCTACCTGTCTTTCCCTCTTTCTCACACCGCTGATATTTGGATTTTGGACATCTCTGTATGGTCCGTTGGATGAATGGAAAAGCAGTTTTTCTATGGATCCTGTCCAAGTGATGAAAAGTTTGCTGTTTTTAACGGTAATTCCCGTGGGTTCAGGCTGGCTGCTTTCCGAATTAAAGCCTGCATGGACAGAACGTATTTCAAAACCGGTGAATGTGTTGTCAGGTATTTTCTTTTTTGCATTTCTTGCGGGAGCTCTCCTACAAAACATCCATGTATTTTCCGGCAACTGGGAAAACCTGTTTTTCTATGTCCTGCTCATGAACGGAATCGCCTTCCTGTTTTCGTTTTTTTTCGCTTTCACGGGCAGATTGGACATCGCCGAGGCGAAAACTGTTTCCGTAGAGACCGGAATACAAAATGCCGGATTGGCCCTTATTTTGGTGCTGCAATTTTTCCCACACAATGCGGAATCGGCCATCATCTGTGCATTTTGGGGTATCTGGCATATAATTTCCGGTTTAATATGGTCCGGAATACTCAGACGTTTTTCTTGATTTTTTAAATAAACAAAGAATTCAAAACCAGATTTTTATAACTTTACTAAGCAATTTAATCAAATCGGCCATGAATAAAGTCCAAACAACTCCACCGCTTTGGTTTATGTTGGTGCTTATGTCGAGCGGTTGCGGGGGTAATTCTCAAGAATCTAAAATTGCGGAGAAAACCAAAATCATTTCTCTGAAAATAGAAAAAGGAACTTCACTTACCTATAAGGTGAGCCAAACAGAGGTGGTTAATTACACCATGGAAATTACTTTTCGTGAATTAGAACC
>JBIJBG010000003.1:0-40232 GCA_044345355.1 Flavobacteriales bacterium | reverse complement strand
AAAGTAGTGGAAAAACTGCATTGCGATTACGTCAGTTATGTGTTGGATTGGGCAGAGTTTCGGGATATTCAGCTGGCTTTTCTAAAATCTTCGATAGTGGATTTGGAAATGCCCACCGATATTGCCATTGCGGCAAGTTTATACGAAACCGCCAACAAATACGGGATTAAATACATTTTGTCGGGAGGTAATTTTTCCGGAGAAGGAATCCTTCCTTTAACCTGGGGTTACCATGTGCTGAAAGATGAAAAATTATACCGCCATATCGTCCGGAAATTTTCCAATGCCCGCATCAGGAAAACTCCCGTAGTGGGCCTTTTTGGCGAAATAAAGTACAAGTTTTTTCAGGGTATTAAAACCGTTTATCCGCTCAACCTGATTTCCTATGATAAGGGAGCCGCCAAAAAATTTCTGATGGAGGAGTTTGGCTGGCAGGATTACGGCGGGAAACATCACGAATCTAAAATTACCGGATTTTGGCAGTCGTACGTTATGCCCACCAAATACAACATGGACTACCGCCGTGCGACGCTCTCTTCTCAAATCGTAAGCGGACAGGTGAGCCGCGAACAAGCCTTGGAAGAGCTAAAAAAAATATCCTATAAACCAGAAAATATCGAAGCGGACAGCCAATACATTGCCAAAAAATACGGCATTTCTCCTGAGGAGTTTAAAGCCTGCCTGGATGCTCCCCCCAAGACCTATAAAGATTTCCCGAACGAGAAAGAGAAAATACAATGGTTTTATGGGCTCTATCGGAAATATGCATCCGGATAGAGGGAGAAAATTCCCGCTAAAAAGGACATAAGCTTCAAAGAACCGAAATATTATCCGAACGCCTTCTCCCAATTCGTTCAACCATTAACCATTAATCATTTTCCCTCGACTCTCAAACCAACGGTCGTTTTCCAGAATACAGTTTTCCATCATATGAAAAACCTGATCCCTGAGGGCTGGAACGTCATCGTCGGTAAGGCCCACGGTAGAAACGGGCTCCAGAAAGTGAATTTCAAACTTTCCGGGAAATAAAATCGGAGTTCCCATCCGATTGATGAAGCGCGAGTTCGTAGTTACCAGAGGTAACACGGGCACCTGTTGCTCAATGGCAATTTTAAACGCCCCGTCGTAAAATTCCTTCAAGGGATTGTTTGTCCGGTTGCGGGTGCCTTCCGGGAAAATCCAGATGCTGTTTTTTTGTTTGATGGCTTCGGAAAGGGCAATGCGGCTCTGCTCCCGGCTTTCTTTGCTTTTTCGGTCCACAAAAACGCTCACCATGCCGAAAAATTTACTGAAAAAAGGGATCTTTTTTATTTCGGCCTTGGCCAGAACACGTACGTTGGGGTAGGAAGTAATTCCGCCCACCATCATGTCCAAAAAACTGAAATGATTGCATACCATTACATAGGGTTGATTTTTCAGGTAATGTTTTTTACGATCCACCAGCGTATAACGGATTCCGCAAAGCCCCATCCATCCCGCAGACCATACTTCCAGGCCATTGAAAAATAATGCTTTACTTTTTTCGGAAGAGAAAAACACGGAAATAATCAACGTGTAAAAGAACATCAACAGCATACTGATCACATAAACCGTATAGGCATAAATGCTGTATGGAACGCCTAAAATAACCCGCAATACCTTATTCATGAAATAAAATTATGAATTTTGCCCGAAAATACGTCATTTGGTCCAAGGCAAACTCATCATTTTTTCAGCACCCAGCGGTTCCGGTAAAACCACGCTGGTTCACCGCATGCTCCAAGAAATTCCCGGTCTTTCTTTTTCCGTTTCGGCATGTACCCGTCCTCCCCGGGAGGGTGAAGTGCACGGCCGGGATTATTATTTTCTGAGTGTGCGGGAGTTCATGCAATCCATCGAAAACGATGAATTTATTGAATGGGAAATGGTGTACGAGGGAAAGTACTACGGTACCCTGCGCCGGGAAGCGGAACGTATCTGGAATGAGGGAAAGCATGTGGTCTTTGATGTGGATGTGGAAGGCGGCCTGAATCTCAAAGAAAAATTCGGCCAAAGGGCCTTGTCTATATTTGTGATGCCCCCATCGCTCGAAATTTTGGCTCAACGTCTGCGTGCACGGGGAACTGAAACCGAGGTAAATTTGGCTATGCGTGTGGAAAAAGCCCGCACGGAAATGGAGTACGCTTCCCGATTCGACACAATCATCCTGAACGATGATTTGGAACGTGCCGTGGCTGCATGCCGGCAGGCCATTCTGCACTTCCTGGGCCGGTGAACACCTCCGTCTCTTTCTTTTTTCTCATTTTTGAGCTCTAAAAAAGTACATTGAGCACCACATTATCCATCATCATCCCGGCCTACAACGAAGGCAAGACCATTCACCACATCTTAAAAAAGGTAGCCGCGGTATCGCTGGAGGGAGCCCTGTTGAAGGAGGTGCTTGTGGTAAACGACTGCTCTCTTGATGATACGGTTCAGGCGGTGGAGCACTTCCGGACGGATAATCCCACCCTCAACCTGCGCCTTATTTCGCACGAAGTGAATAAGGGAAAGGGCGCGGCATTGCGTACAGGTATCCGCGAAGCCACCGGGGATTTTATCGTCATTCAGGATGCCGACCTGGAGTATGATCCCGATGAGTTTAATCTCCTTCTGCGGCCCGTTCTCGCCGGTTTTGCCGATGTGGTTTACGGCTCACGCTTTATGGGAGGACGTCCGCACCGCATTTTGTTTTTCTGGCATAGCATCGGAAATAAATTTCTCACCTTCCTGTCCAATGCGTTTACCAATTTAAATCTTACCGACATGGAAACGTGTTATAAACTTTTCCGGGCCGATGTGGTCAAACAGATTCGGCTGAAGGAAAACCGTTTCGGATTTGAACCTGAAATAACGGCCAAAATAGCGCGGATTCCCCAGATACGAATTTATGAGGTAGGCATTTCATATTACGGACGCACCTATGCAGAGGGGAAAAAAATCGGTTGGAAAGATGGCTTCCGCGCCATTTACTGCATCCTCAAGTACAACCTTTGGGCTCGTTGAATGCACCAAAATGCGCTAAGTTTCGTTTTATGTTGAAATTGATTTTCCTCTCGCTTTGAAACGGATAATCTCCATACTCCTTATTTCAGCCCTGGTTCAGGCCGACCTTGAGGCCCAATATGAGGTAGATGCCAATTACAAACTGGAATACCTGGTCAAGTCCGTGTTTTTGGGTTCCCCCGAGGTTAATGTGTCCAACATTACCTTTACCGGAGCCAACCATTCGCTCGGTTTTTTTAAATATCCCGAAGGGAAATTGGGCATGAATGACGGATTGGTGCTGACCACGGGAAGCATATACGGAACGAGGGGGCCCAATAATTCACCCATCATGGGGCTGGATAACAACCGGGCCGGGGACCCATTGCTTACCAAGCTGGCCGGTAAAACAACCTACGATGCAGTTTCCCTGGAGTTTGATTTTTTCCCCGTTTCTGACCGGATTGAGTTGAAATATGTATTCGCCAGCGAAGAATACCTGGAGTATGTAAATCGCGGGTACAATGATGTATTCGGATTTTTTCTCTCCGGACCCGGTATTACCGGGCAGGTGAATCTGGCCAAAGTACCCGATACCGAGGAGGAGGTGTCGGTAAACAGCATCAATGACAGGCGCAACAGCCAGTATTACATAGACAATGGCTCTACCCTAGATCCGCGGGATAAAAGCGGGGAATTAAAATCCAAAGTATTCGATAACAGACTTCAATGGGATGGATTAACCACCGTACTTACAGCCTCACATAAAGTGACTCCTTACGGCAGATACCGGATTAAAGTGGTCATTGCCGATGCCGGTGACGGCGTGGTGGACAGCGGGGTTTATCTGAAGGCAAAAAGTTTTAAATCGGTAGGTGCCGTAATGCCCCCTCCGCCCGGATTCCGTGCTTCGGGCAAAATCCCAGCCGTAGGAAAAAAGAAGGCTCTTCCGCGTGATATCGTCATTGAATTTGATTTTGATTCGGCAGAAATTCCCGACACTTCCCGTACCAAACTGTATTACATGTATAAAGACATCCGGGATTATCGGGAGGCCAAACTCGAGGTGAAGGGCCATACCGATTTTGTAGGTTCCGAAGGCTTCAATCAGGGCCTTTCCGAGCGGCGCGTGAAAGCCGTGGTGAATTACCTCATCCGTGTAGGATATCCGCGTGCCAACATTGTCGTGTATGAAGGATTCGGAGAAAAAGTGCCTAAATCTACCAACGAAACCGGCCAAGGCCGGCAGCGGAACCGCCGGGTGGAAGTGAAAGTGCTTTGGAATTTTTATGCCCCGAAATAGCGCCTGCTGTTGCGTATTTCCCGTTTCGCTTGCTTTTTTTATCTTTCCCCCGATGAAACATATTTTATTATGCACAATGCTGGCGGGAATGTTGAGTCCTTCCCTGGCTCAGGTTGCCCCTCCTGCAAAGGTTTCGGCCGATTCGGTATTTATCCGTTCTATCTACGATGAGGTATTGCTCCGGGGCCGGGGGTACGACTGGCTGCGCCATCTATGCCTGAACATCGGTCACCGGCTCAGCGGATCTGAATCTGCCCATCAAGCCGTAAATTGGGCAAAATCAGTTATGGACTCGTTGGGCCTTGACCGGGTTTTTCTTCAGCCCGTCATGGTTCCGCATTGGGAGCGCGGTGCGCCGGAATCGGTGAAGATTATTCAAGGCAACGGAAATGCTTCGCTTTCGGCGTTGGCTTTGGGGAATTCAGCCCCCACTTCAGGCGAACTGCAGGCAGAGTTGTTGGAAGTACCCGATATCGACGCATTGAAAAAATTACCGCGCGAAGCCGTGGAAGGGAAAATCGTGTTCATCAATATGCCGTTTAATGAAACGCATATTCACACCTTTACCTGCTACGGAGAAACTTATGCAGCCCGCCGTTTCGGTCCTTCGGTTTCATCTTCCAAAGGGGCCGTGGCCTGCCTGATCCGCTCCCTCACCCATTCCGATGATGATTTTGCCCATACGGGAAATACCGGGTTTGACGAAGGCGTGAAGCCCATTCCCTGTGCTGCCCTCGGCATCCGGTCGGCCAACAGGCTGCATGATGAGCTGATTAGAAATCCCCGCCTGAAAGTGGCCATGACGTTGAATTGCCGCACTTTTCCCGATAAAATTTCGTACAATGTAATCGGGGAAATTCGTGGAAGTGAGTACCCCGATACGTACATCCTTGCGGGCGGTCATTTAGACTCCTGGGATGTGGGCCAAGGTGCCCATGATGACGGCGCGGGCTGTGTGCAGTCTGTGGAGGTATTGCGTACGTTTAAAGCGTTGGGATATAAACCCCGTCATACCATTCGGGCGGTGTTGTTCATGAACGAAGAAAACGGCCTGCGCGGTGCCATGAAATATGCCGAAGAGGCCAGGCGCAATAAAGAAATTCATCTGGCGGCCATAGAAAGCGATGCAGGCGGATTTACGCCCAGGGGGTTCAATTTCGAAAATAATGCAAAAGCGGGACGTGCCCTTAGGTCGTGGAAACCGCTTCTGGAGCCGTATCTGCTGCACCGTTTTCAGGAAGGCGGCAGCGGCGCGGATATAGGCCCCCTGAAGGCAAATGGCCCCGTGGCTTTATTCGGCTACCGTCCTGATGAACAGCGCTATTTCGATTATCACCATGCCTCTTCTGATACGTTTGATAAGATAAGTAAAAGAGAACTTGATTTAGGCTCTGCTGCTATTACGGCGCTAATATATCTGATAGATAAACAGGCATGGTAGCTTATGTGATTATCAGAAGAAACCAAAAAAAAAGGGCTGCCATTTGGCAGCCCTTTTTTTAATGTGTTCCGGCAAAAAATTATTTGATAATCAGCTTTCTGAAGAATTTGTTGTTGCCGGCAGTAAACCGAAGTATGTAGGTTCCTGCTGCAGCATATTCTAAATACACGGTAGTATTAGAGAGGCTGTTATTCATTGTAATGTTTTTTGAATAGACAAGTTTACCGCTTATGTCTAACACTTCTACAAGGGCATCTCCTGTGTGAAGAATGTCGGAAGTGAATACAAAAACGCCGTTACTGGGGTTTGGAAAAGTATTGATATGGTTATTTTCCGTTGTTTCTGAACCTGTAATAGAGGCGTTGGTGGTAACGGTAATGGTAACTTCCGTTTCACATCCGTTATCATCTGTGATGGAAACGGTGTAAGATCCACCTGTAAGGCCGGAGGCTTGAGAAGCATTACCTCCTGAAGGAGACCAGCTGTAAGAATAAGGTTCTACGCCTCCGCTTACGCTTGCACTGGCGGTACCATCAGCACAGCCCGGACAAGATTCGGGAGTAAAACTGCCTGAAGCAGCAAGCTCTGCGGGGGATGTAATTTCTACGGGACCTGCGGTAAGAATACATCCGTTATCATCTGTAACTACTACCGAATAGGAACCTGCAACATCGGTAATGGATGTGGTGTTTTCGCCGTTGGACCAAAGGTATGTGTAGGGTGCCGTTCCTCCTGTGACCTCCACATTTGCCGTTCCTTCATCGCCAAAACAATCAACATCGCTTCCGCTGATGGTTACTAACGTCGGACCATTTTGGTTATTTACGGTGTAATTGTACACCTGGGTGCAAATCAAATCGGTATTTGTGACTGTAACTGAATATTGCGCCGCGCTTAAGTTGGAGGCGGTTGCTGAGGTTTGTCCGTCAGACCAGGAGAAGGTATAATTTCCTCCTCCTACGATCAGTTCAATGCTTCCATCGGCATTTCCGCAGGCGGCATCATTCACGGTAGAAGACGTAACCAAATTAGCAGGACATGTAGGCAGAATAGTAGGTCGGATAAGGTAAGGTTTGCTGAAATTTGCGCCAAAATTTTCATTATTTGCCCAACCGGCTATGGGGCTGGTTGGCCAGTCAACCCATGTTCTTCCTGTTGTAAAAATTTCATTTGTTTGAGCCAATGCCAGGGTAGAATCGAATTCAATGGCAGTAATTGCATAGCGGCCTGGAGTAAGCTCAAAAGGCCCTTGATTTATGGGCATTATATAATAATCGGCGGAATCATCCGGGTAAATAAGCGTATCGGTTAAGGCGACAATTTGATCCGGTACATTTGCCGTCATATTCCAAATGGCAACACCCATTCGTTTTCCGGTATATCCGCGGGTATAATATACCCCTACTTCAGATATTCTTGCCGTATTATTGATAATAAAATCTTGGCCAAGATAGCCACCGTTTCCAGCCCCAATGCCTAAGCTTCCGGTTATTATTCCATTATCGCGGGCATAGGTAGTTTCTGTGATGGTGATGGTACGGGTAATGGTATCATTAGCTGATACCTGGTCCGCCTCGTTTGCATCAACAAACAGTTTCACCGTGTAGTTTTGGGCCACGGAAGGGGGAGTCCAGGCGGGGATGGTGAGTGAAGACGTGGCCATGGGGGCCAAACTGGCTATAGGGCTGGAACTTGCGGTATGAACCAAGGTTTGTGTTTGGTCATATACATTGGCAGTAAGCGTTACATTCGAGAGCGCTTGGACACCTAAGTTTTTTAAGGTTCCTTCAAAGTTTATCGGAGCCACTTGTGAGGCCGGAATTTGGGTGTACTCGCTTAGAGAATTTACGCTTAATAATTGGGCATCAAAATCTACAAGCACTTCTACTTTTATATCATCAACTACAAGAAGGAATTGATCGTTTGAATTATTTCTGAAACCAATGTACACAGATTGGCCCGCATATGGGTTTAATGATACGCTTCTGGAAGTCCAGGTTGAATTTTCAGCCGCCGTGCTGAATAAAACGGTTGAGTTGGTAATCTGGTTTCCTATTAATCCGTTCCCTCCTGTAGGAACAGATGGTGCAACCATGATACGAACTTCGTACCCATCTGGATATGCTGCATCAGGGGCAAGCGCATTCCAACTGAGTTTAACGTTTTGGGGAAGCGGACCGATTAAAGGAGTCCACATCCAATCATTTGACTGGCCTGCCGGAACGTACCAAGACGTGGAGAAGGCAGCGGAGTCGGCCGGATTAATAATAAAATCTTCTCTCCGCTCCCAGGCTTCGTTTACATAAGACACACTACCTGCGGGATTGAGGTTGTCTACATTCCTAAGTAAAAAACCGGGTGCAAAGTTGTAAGTTCCGGCTCCGCCGGAAGTCGTGCCCGGAATAAAATCAAAGGTTTCATTGAACAACACCTGGGCATTTGAATTCATTAAAGCGCAAGTTAAAACAAGGCCGATAAGACTGAAATTTTTCATTTGAGAGGAATTTGTTGAGCGCTAATATAGGGTAAAATTTTAGGGGGTCATTAAAAATCGGTGTAAACATTCAGCTCAAAAAGAGATGTGGAGGTTCAGAAACTCTTCGTTTCGTTTGATTTTGAGCATTGTATTTTCTCCTTTTTTGAATTTGCCCAACGCCTCCATGTAGCTTTTCATGTCGAGGATGGGATAATCGCCTAAACGGATAAGCACATCGCCCGCCATTACACCGGCTTTTTGTGCGGGCTTTCCGTCGCTCACCCCGTCCGCTCTTAAGCCTTCACCTTCATATAAATAATCGGGCACGATGCCTAAAGTAACGCTGAATTTGGGTGCTTTGGTGCTTTCGGCTTCCTTGGTTTTTACAAAATCCAATTTTCCCTGCGGGTCGAGCTGCGTTATCAAATCCACGATAAAGTCGGCCACCTGTCCGATTCCCGTGATATTTACCTTTTCCGCATCATCGGAGGGTTTATGGTAATCGGCATGCGTACCCGTGAAAAAATGCAGCACCGGAATGTTTTTTAGGTAGAATGAGGTATGATCGGACGGACCCGTGCCGCTTTCGGATGTTTTGAAGCTTAGATTTCCTCCTTTTACCGCGTTCAGATTATTGCCCCACATGGAGGATGTTCCGGCGGCATTAATCAGAATGTGATTGTTTTCCAGCCGGCCTATCATGTCCATATTGAGCATGTAATTCGCCTTGGCAGGATCGAAAAGAGCCGATTTCACATAATCGTTTGAACCCAGCAAACCCTTTTCTTCCGCGGAAAAAGCTACCAACACATAGTTGTTGTTTTTGGGCCCTTTCTCCGCCAGATATTTTCCCAGTTCAATCAGCGCTGCCGTGCCGGAGGCGTTATCATCCGCCCCCTTGTGAATGGCCCTTTCGCCTTTATGCAGTGAGCCTTCTCCGCCCCAGCCCAGATGGTCGTAATGGGCACCGATGATGACCCGGTAGGGGGCTTGGTTATCGATAAATCCGATGACGTTTTTTCCGCTGCCCGTAATCCGGTTTATTTTTACGCATATACCCACTCTGCCGGCACTCCCATCGCGCAGCACCTCCGCGGCTTTTCCTCCGGCATACAGGCATGGAATGGGTTCGGATAGAACCGATTTGGGAAAGTCTTTACCGGGAATTTCCGCTTCTTTTTTTGTATTTATAAAAATAACGCCGGCCGCTCCCAAATCCTCGGCCCGTCTTGCCTTAGCGGCAGCATCGGAATACTTGATATGTGCTGAATGGGGGTGCATTCCGTCGGGACTTCCGAGTTCTATGATGAAGATTTTCCCGTTCAGTTCCTGAGGCGAAAAGAGCGCATAATCATCGTATCCTTTTTCCGGATTGCTGATGCCGTAGTTTACATAGATGCACCCGGCAGACGGATTGCCTTCTCCCGAAAAAGCCATCGGCCAGAAATCCTCATTCAGCGTGTAGCGTCTTTCCCCGATGAGCAGAGCGCAGGACGTGTCTGCCTCTACACGGTCTGTAAACCGGAACTCCCTGAACCAGCTGCCGTTTTCACCGCCCGGGATAATGCGTGTTTTTTTCCATCGGGACACGATGTAATCGGCGGCCATGGACTCGCCGGCCGTTCCGGGGTAGCGGCCTTCCAATTGGTCGGAAGACAGATAATACACATGTTTTTTAATGGCGCTGAGTTCCTTTTTTCCGAAATATTGACTGAAAACGAATTGTCCGAAGGTCAGGAGGATTGCCGATAAAATCAGTCGGAGCTTCATGATGTATTTTTTTACGAAAGTACGGTATGCCAAATCAACGGAGAATACCTAATGCCGGTGAATTTTCGGCAAAGCCCGCCCAAAAAAAAGACCGACTCCTTTTGGGGAGGCGGTCTCGGAAAATAAGGTCAATGAGAATATGCTTATTCCTCTTTGGGGTGGCGGAGCATTTGAATCATCCACCAGATCGTGAGTGCCGAAATGGCAAAAATCATAAACCAGTTGAAACGCATGCCCAACCAGGTAAGGCCTTGAAAGGACCATTGAAAGAAGTCTGCCAAACCGTTAAATAACCAATCCATAACGTGCGATAAGTTTCAATTTAGGCTCCAAATGTAAAAAGTTTCTTTGTTTTCGGGAAAAAGAACCAAAAAATTCGCTTTTTCCATGTCGGCCTAATTTGTTTCTTTGTGCCTCGGTCATGGTAGATGCACTTCATAAAAATAAAAACCTTTCTGTAGTCGTTTCGCTGCTTCTGCTTCTGCTTTTCCGGGCGGAGCATTTTTTTATCAGCTCTTCCGAAACGCATTCATCCGGCCTTCTTTTTGCCCTTCTGCATACCGAAAAGCTGGCTCCTTTTTGGCAGGCCGGGTTGAATGTACTTTTGTCTGCGGCAGTTATTGTTCTTTTTGATCAGCTGCTTATGCAGTATAACCTGGGTGCCGGTATTTCCGGTCTGCCGGTATTCTTTTTCACGGTGTTTCTGGGTTTGCATCCCTCGTTCGGAAGTCTTTCCGGTTCTCTTTTTGGGATGCTGTTTATGGTGCTGGCTTTTCGTGCCCTGTTGGCCAATTTTTCAGAACAGAAAGGGCAGATTAACGCCTACAGGTTCGGATTTTTCATGGGTCTGAGCGTACTTTTTTTCGCCCCTTTTTTGGTTTTTTTCCCTTTTTCCGTGGCGGCTCTTTATATCATGAAGCCTGCTACGCGTAAAGAATTTTTTGCCGTATTGTTTGGCCTGGGCATGCCCGTGGGGCTCACGTTCTGGTTCTTTTTTTTATTGGATTATCATCGCTATGCCTGGCCGTATCCTGGCTATTCCGACCTGGCTGCTTTTTTTCGCCCCGTTCGGTTTTACCCCGTTTTTTGGATTTTTTCAGGGTTAGTGTTGATGCTTTTCAGTGCTGCGCTTTTAGGCATGTTCAGGCAGTTGGCATCCTATAAAATCATCACCCGTCGGTTTTATTCGGCATTGATGCTTCTTCCGCTGTTTTTGGTGTTGGCAGCCCCGCTGGCTCCGACAGCTTCAGCATCCGTTTTTTTACCGGGGGCGTTTTCCTTTTCGGTGTTGATGAGCCGCTTCATTCCGGATATTAAAAATCCGGGAATCGTGCGACTGCTCATGGCGGCATTGTTGTTGGCGATACTGCTGGGCCGTTACCATCATTATTTTGCCGACACGTTTACGTTTAAATTGGTAAATTAGCGACCTTAAAACTCTTTCAGAACATGAAATTCGGCGTCATTACTTTTCCCGGTTCCAACTGCGACCATGATCTTTTGTATTGTCTGGAAAAAGTGTCGGGAAAGAAGCCGGTTCAGCTTTGGCACAAAGAGCATGATTTGCAGGGCTGCGACATGGTATTCTGTCCGGGCGGGTTTTCGTATGGCGATTACCTCCGTTCCGGGGCCATTGCCCGGTTTTCACCCATCATGAAGGAAGTGGTGGAGTTTGCCGGCAAGGGCGGTTATGTGATGGGCATCTGCAACGGATTTCAGATACTTACCGAAGCCGGCCTGCTGGAAGGCGCTTTACTGCACAACAATTCCAGACAGTTTATCTGCAAAAATGTATTTCTGCGCACGGAAACATCCAATTCCTTGGTTACCCGCGGAATTGAGCGGGGAAGCGTATTAAAAATACCCATTGCGCATGGCGAAGGGAAGTTTTATTGCGATGCCGACACGCTGAAGCGCCTGCAGGATGAAGACCGGGTTTTATTCCGCTACTGCGATGAGCAGGGAAACAGAACCGCCGAAGCCAATCCGAACGGTTCTTTGGACGACATTGCGGGAATCACCAACAAGGGGCGCAACGTATTCGGGATGATGCCGCATCCGGAGCGCGCCTGGGCCGATTACCTGTCCAACACGGACGGACGTGCTCTTTTCGAAAGCATGCTGATGGACGTGATGGCCTGACAAAATTCTTCGAAAGTATTAAGCTGCTGCCAATGAAGGGAATCCTCCCCGAAGGTGATATTTTATCGATGAAAGGCGGAAATAAAAAACGGTCTTAGGTGCCGCACGGGCATTTTGCTGAGCAGCAGTGAAAAAGAGGTTGGCCGGAAAAACGTGCCGGGATGATAATTTGAGAGTAAATTAACGGTTTGCTTATCTGCCCAAAATGGACTTATTCCGTTTTTCCAAAAATGGTTCAAAAAAGTAGGATCACCCGGCCTAAACTAAAAAGCCGCCTGAACTTCAGACGGCTTATTTCCTTTCTGTGCACCCGAAGGGACTCGAACCCCTATCACAAGAACCGGAATCTTGCATTCTATCCGTTGAACTACGGGTGCGGAGAACGCAAAGGTAAAAAATTAACCGCCACCCGCCAATTTCCCCCCAGAATCCTCCCTTTTCCAAGGATTTTTGATTTTTTCCCCGAATAATTTCCCCAGGAATCCGTTATTTGCATCTCCAATGAGAATAATCGCGTTTTTACCGTGTGTGTTTTTTCTGCTCTCCCCGGCGCTTCAGGCCCAACAGGTGGGAACGGGTCAGTGGGATATCCACCTTCCCTACAACCGCGGCACTTCCGTATGCGACGGTGGTGACCGGGTTTTCGTGGGCACCACCACGGGCGTGTACGCATTGGACAAATCAAGCAAGCGCATTACCCGATACAGCACGGTGAACGGCCTTTCGGATGCAGGCGTGAATGCCGTGGGCTACTCACCGGAGGCCCGATGCCTGCTCGTGGGTTACGTGAACGGAAACATAGACCTGATCCGGGAAGAGGGCATTGTCAACATCCGCGATTTGTACAACTCGCCCGCCGTAAACGAAAAAACCATCAACAACGTCAGCATTCGCGGTACGCGCGCCTACCTTTCCTGCAATTTCGGCATTGCCGTGGTGGATCTGCTGGCGGGTGAACTGCCCCAATACGTTATTTTTTCCGACAACCAGGGGCTGGAATTGCCCGTAAATGACATTGATTTTGCCGATGACGGCACCCTGTTGGCCGCCACGGCAGGTGGGTTATTTTATTATTCGGGCAACGGCGCTTTTCAGGATTTCGGGGCCTGGGTGCGCTACCCGGGCATTTTTGTGGGCACCTACAACGCCGTAGTGAATCACGAGGGCACGCTGTATGCGGCTTATTCGCGGAAATTAAGCAACGGAATCGACAACCAGGATACCATTTACCGATATGACGGCAATTCCTGGAAGGCTTGGGATTCGCTTCAGGGCCGTACCGTGCGCAGCCTGAATGTGGAGAATGGGCGCATGGTGGTGATGCTGGGTCCCGAAAGCGGTTTTGCGGCTACCGTCATCGTAAAAAATACCGATGGCACTGACCATGCCCGCCTAAATGATGAACTTCTCTTCCGCAGTGCGGGCGGATTTACCGACGCCAACGGAGAAACGTGGCTTTCTGACGGACAGTTCGGCGTGATGCGCGTGTTTAACTACGATAAGCGCGACTTTTTTTTCCCGAAAGGGCCGTTTTCTTCCTTTGCCTTCCGTCTCATGCACGATGGGCAGCGCTTGTGGGTGGCTTCGGGTGGAACCACCCCCGGTTTTTCGCCGCTGTTCCGTGTGGATGGCGTGTTTTCCATGGATGATGAAGGAAACTGGAAACATTTCAATACCGAAAATCAGCCGCTTATGAATGTGGCGCCCGATTTTTTGCAGGTAGTCTCCCTGCCTTCCGCAGAGCCGGTTACCTACGCGTCTTCGCTGGGCTCCGGATTATTTGAGATAAAAGGAGAAACCGTAACGGCCCGCTATGACTCGTCTACCACGGGAGGCGCCATTTCCCGGTCTTCGGGCGGAACCTACAGTGTGTCTTCCGTGTCGGTAGATGATAACGGCGCAGTCTGGGTAGCCATGAACAACACCGCGCGCCCGCTGGCCGTGCGCAGGCCTGACGGCACCTGGAAATCCTTTTTTGTGCCGGGTGTGGGTGCGGGGCAGGTGAATTATGTAAAAGCCCTTTCCAACGGTCATGTCTGGATTTCCGTGCGCGGCTCAGGCATCTATGCCGTGCGCCACGATAATTATTCGTCTGTTTCCCAGGTAAGAAACATCAACACAAACATCGGTACGGGCTCACTGCCCACACCTTTCGTTACCTGCATTACGGAGGAAAAAGACGGAGAGGTTTGGGTGGGTACCGAAAACGGATTCATCATCTTCTACAATCCCGGTTCCGTATTTTCCAATACGGCATTCAACGGCATTCAGCCCGTGGTAAAAGCCGCCGACGGCAACAACGAAAAACTGCTTGACGGGGTATTTATCCGCGACATCACGGTGGACGGCGGAAACCGCAAATGGATGGCTACTTTCGGTGCGGGGGCTTACCTTATTTCCGAGGACGGCTACACCATTCAGCAGCATTTTCTCCGGTCCAATACTCCGCTTATTTCGGATAACCTCTTGTCCATTGCGGTTCATCCACTGGCGGGTACGGTATATTTTGCTACCGAGGGCGGCATTATATCGTATCGCGGGGACGCCACCGAGGCAGGCATCGGTTTTTCCGGCAACGTGTACGCCTTTCCCAATCCCGTGCGCGAATCGTTTACGGGGCCTATTACCATTACCGGCCTCGCAGCGGACTCCGAATTAAAGATTACCGATATCAGCGGGCAGGTAATCTACCAGACCCGATCCAACGGCGGATCTGCGGTATGGCCGGGAACGGGATTCAACGGACGCCGGGCCCAGACGGGTGTTTATTTGGTTTTTGCGGCCAATGCGGACGGCTCGGAACGGGAAGTTACCCGCATTCTCATCATCAACTGATGCCCTCATGAAAACGGTTTGTTCAGGCTTTGTGGTCAGAACTTTTCCCTTCGGCGATTCGGGCCTGATCGTAAAAATGCTGTCGGATTCGGGTCGCTTTTATTCCTTTTTGGTGAGAGGTGCCAGACGAAGGGGAAAACAGGGGCAATCCGTGGTCTTTTCACCCATGGCCCATGTGCAGGTCAGCTTTTCCGAAAGGGAGAACAAAACGTTGTTTACGGCCCATTCAGTAAGTTCAGATCCGCTTTTTGCCACCATTCGGCACGATCTCGAAAAGTCGTCCGTGTGCATGTATTGGGCGGAAGCCTTGTACCGCCTGCACCCGGAGGAACAGAACGACGAAGAACTGTACCGTACCGTGGCGCATTTTATGCATTTGTTGGATGAGGGTAACGGGTTGAGGCATCTGCCCCAGGCTTTTTTGTGTGCACTTATCGGGCTGATGGGGGTATCGCCGCAGGGAACGCATACGGCGGAATCGCCCTGTTTCTCCATTCCCATGCATGCTTTTTGTGCGGATGCATTCACCGATCCGGCGCATACCTTATCCGGTGCGGAGGCAGAGTATCTGTCGCATTTGTTTCAGGGGAATCTGCTGATGGCTGATTATCCGCGCGAGGTGAGGCGCATGGTGCGCCGGCGGTTGGAAGAATATATCCGTCTGCATGTAAATGCGCAGTTTTTTCCTGTATCGGGCGAGGTATTGGAAACCGTGTTTGATTAGCGGATCAGAAGCGGCTCACGATGTGTTTTACGGTTTGGATGTAGGAGCCGGGGAATAAATTCACGTGCACCAGCAGCGGGTAAAGGTTGCAGATATCGAACCGCTTTTCAAATCCGGGCGCCAGCGGAAAAGCTTCCATATAACTTTCGTAAAATTCGGGATCAAAACCGCCGAAAAGACGTGTCATGGCCAGATCCATTTCGCGGCAGCCGTAATACACGGCAGGGTCGAAAATGGCGGGCTCTCCGTCCAGGGTGCACATGAAGTTGCCGCCCCAGAGGTCGCCATGCAGCAGGGCCGGTTTTTCTTCGGGAAAAATTTCGGGCAGTTTGGCGTAAAGGTTTTCAAACTTCTGCATCACGGCGGAATCGGCTTTGCCGGCATCTACCGCCCTGCGCAGCTGCGGCTCCAGTCTGTGTCGGATGAAAAAGTCGGTCCAGGTGGAGGTGGGACTGTTTTTTTGGGGCAGGGAGCCGATGAAATTATCCTGATCCAATCCAAAGGAATTGTGACTGTGTTTATGAAGTGCTGCTAACTTCCGTCCGAAAACTTCCCAAAAATCAATGTCAAAGTCTCCTGATTCCAGCAGCTCCATCACCAGATAACAGGTGTTGTCTTCTTCGGCAGAGCCCAGCGGTTCGGGTACCTTAATTTCGCGGGTCTCACCCAGCAGACGGAGGCCTTCGGCTTCAGCGGCAAACATGCCTTCGCGGCCTTCCAATGAATTCCATTTGGCAAAAAAATGCCCTTTGTCCGTGCGGATTATGGCCGCGGAATTAATGGAACCGCCTCCTTTCCGCTCAAATCCCGTGAAGACGGGTGTGGCGCCCAGAAAGTCGGTAATGATGCGTTGGATAGGGGATGGAATTGGGAAATCTGCCATAAATACTTCTTGCAATCACAAAAAAACATATTTTTGTGCCGCTTTATGAGGGAAGTGTTTTAAAGATACAAACCGAAAAAAGTTAAAAAAGTGACGGGTAAAATCCGTTTTTGACATACCTGAGGGGGATTAGCTCAGCTGGCTAGAGCGCTTGCATGGCATGCAAGAGGCCACCGGTTCGAATCCGGTATTCTCCACCAAAAAAGACCTTTCGGGGTCTTTTTTTATGCCTTAACGTTAAGGCATAACCACCACCAGGCGGTTCATGCTCCGTGGGCCCTCAGTTTCCGTAATCGAAAGCAGATACAATCCCGCGGAAAGCGGTGTTGTAAGCCGGATTCCTTTTTCTGCGTTTTGGATTTCCTCTTTTATTTTCTGCCCGGAAACCGTGGTCCATTCCACGCGGAAAAGTCCGCTTTCAGGGCCTTTGATGAAAATTTCTTCGCGGCCAGGATTCGGAAAAACCTGCCAATGTTCTGTTGCGTTTTGGACCGTGGAAAGGTTGTTGATGGAAAACGGATAAGACAGTGCATCGCACCCCTGTGCATTGCTCACCTGTACGGTATAAACTCCGTTGGCGCTAATCTGGGTGGCGGACAGCGTGGCACCCGGAATCAGCGTGCCGTCAAGAAACCATTGGTAAGCGGCGTATTGCGGGGGAACGGAAAGCGTGTTGCCGATACGTGTTATAAACGGAGCCACCGGTGCGGGAGACACGGCGATGCTTCCCGTGGCTGTGTCGGCGCATCCGGCGGACGAAAAACCGTACACCGAATACGACACGTTCTGCGAGGGCCAGGCCTGTACGGAAAATCCGGCGGTTGAAGACAACCAGTTTCCCCCGTTCCACTGATAGGAAGCCGCCCCTGAGGCAGTGAGCGTAGCGGTATCGCCGGCACAAAGCTGTGTAGGAGCCTGTACCGAAACAATCGGTTTGGGCGTAATGCTGACTGTTCTAATCAGGAAAGAATCCGCGGGAAAATCGAGGTGGTTAAACTCACGTACGGAAACCTGTCCCGTGCCCGGGCTGTTCCAACGCACACGGATTTGGTTATTCTGTACCTGAAGAATCTGCCCGTTTTGTACCTGCCAGCAATAGCGGAATCCGGTGCGCAAGGGAACCTGATACCAAAAGGCATCGCCCGTACAGGCATTTTCGGGGCCGCTCAGCTGGGTAAATGTGGGTTTCAGTTGGTTGTAAAGAAACAGGCGGATGCCGTTGAGTATGGGAATTTGAAACTCGGTGGGTCCCGCTACCCAGGTTTGTTCTAAACCTGCGCCCCAGAGCTGGTGCAATGCACTTTGGTAAGTGTAAAATTCATGGTGGATGCCTAACTGCTGGGTTCGTTCATAAATTTTGGCGGAGCCGTACACCATGGGCAGGGTAGCCCCTACGGTAAATGGAAATCCCTGTGTATAGGGCACCAACGGATCAGCGTCGCCGTGAAAACTGACGATGGGCGGATCATTGGGCTCAATCCAGGTGAGGTAGCCCAAAGCCCCCCACATGTTGATGACGCCGCGTATTTTGTGCGAAAAGGGATAACTGTTTCCCGAACAGTTGATGCAGCCTAAATCGGGTGCGGGAAACAATCCACCCGAGGCGAACGTGGAAGCCGGCCGTTCATCGTCCTCGCCGTAAGCCATGTGCATGGCGGCAAAACTGCCCGCGCTGCATCCGCCCGCGAAAATGGCGGAGGTATCAATTTTGTAAAGAGAAGCGAAGTTTTTGAAATACCTTACGGCGGCGGCATAATCTTGGGTAGCACGGTAAACGGCTCTTTCTCCCGAAGAAGTACTTGCCGGGTTCAGGCCCAGCCGGTATTGGATGGAAGCCGTTACATAACCCAAGTGGGCCAAAGAATCACAGGCGGCCTGTATGTCCGCATCGTTTTTGGTACCGAGTACAAAAGCGCCTCCGTAGGCTAAAATGACGAGCGGCCTTTTCTGAAGGGTATCTCCTACGGGCTGCCAAACATCCAGAAACAGGTTTTGGGTTACGGTCTGGGTTTCGTTGACATATACCGAAGGAAGGCTTTGCACCGTGGCGAATTGGATATCGGCTGTTTTTTGCACATTAGGGAAAACGCGCTGTTTATAGCGCTGCGAGGTGCAGGGTTGGGCGTAAAGAAAATCAGTGAAACAAAATGATATGGAAACGATTATTGCAAGAGCGGATAGGATGTTGCGTTTCATACACCGAAGGTAGCTAATTTTTTACGTTTTCGCCGGCTTCGGTTTGTGGGGTTTTTTTGGCACGGCATTTGTCTTAATAGTTTGAGTAACAATTTAAACATGCACGCATGATGAAAACAAGTAAGACCATTTTTGCCGCATTATTTTGTCTTTTATTTACCACTCCCATTTTTTCTCAACAAGTAGATTTGGCTGCGGTGAAAGATTTAGACAGACAGTTGACCGATTTTAGCCTGGTATTGGGTAATCGTATTCAACAATTGGAAGGAATCAATCGCATGCCTGCTTTAAGGGCTTCCGGAAAATTGCTCAGATACCGGACCATCGATATGCTTAGGAAGGTGGAAGCCGTTTATCCGGTAGATGAAAGTTATTGGATGAATGCCGCGTTTGACAATGCTATCGCCAGTGATATTGAAGCATTTGCGCCGGCCACGTCTTCTTTTTTAAAAACCAGGGCCACGATAACAATAATTGAAGGATTGGAAAAAGAAGAGGCCGCCCGTCCGGAGTATTACCGGGTATTGAGAAAAATTAAAAAAATCAGCGGGCGCTTAGGCAATGCCACAAGTTTCAGGCAGATCAATCTTTACAGCGAAATGCTGAAAATGGAGCATCTGAAATTGAAAGAATTGATACAATAAACAGAGCGTAAAAAAACGGAAGATATCTTCCGTTTTTTGTTTTTTTGAAATTTTCCTGAAATCTATCGGATTTCCTGCAAAGTAAATTTATTTATAACAAGCCGCATCAGTCATTCAACATCCAATCTTCCGCAACAAATTCGGCATTCAACAGTAAGTTTGGCATGATGAATTGGATTGAAGGGTCCGGTAACATCGGCATAAATAAATAAGAAAGTGTTAAGTCCGGTTTTGTTATAAATGATTCTTGAACCCATTAATAACACGATAAAATCACTTTTTTTCTCCGCGCAGGGATATATTCAGCTCCTGCAATTGTTCTTCTGAAATGGCCGAAGGACTGTCAATCATTACATCGCGCCCCGCATTGTTTTTAGGGAAGGCAATGAAATCGCGTATGACTTCGGCTCCGCCGAACAGCGAACAAAGCCGGTCGAATCCGAAGGCGATTCCGCCGTGCGGGGGAGCTCCGTATTCAAAGGCATTCATCAAAAAGCCGAATTGCCGGCGTGCCTCTTCTTCGCTGAAGCCCAACAGGGTAAACATGCGCATCTGCAGATCACGGTCGTAAATACGGATGGATCCGCCGCCTACCTCCACTCCGTTGATGACCATGTCGTAGGCATTGGCGCGGACTGAGCCCGGATTGCTATCCAGGAGATGAATATCTTCCGGTTTGGGCGAAGTGAACGGGTGATGCATGGCATGGTAGCGTCCGCTCTCTTCATCAAATTCAAGCAGGGGAAAATCTACTACCCAGTGGCAGGAGAATTTGTCTTTGGAGCGCAGGCCGAGCCGGTTGCCCATTTCCAGCCGGAGTTCGTTCAGCTGTTTGCGCACTTTGTCGCCCGGACCTGCCAGAATGAGCATCAGGTCACCGGGTTTTGCGCCGAACGCCTGTGCCCAGTTTTTCAGTTCTTCTTCTCCGTAAAATTTATCTACGCTCGATTTCAGACTTCCGTCCGTGTTATAACGGGCATATACCAATCCGGAGGCGCCTATTTGGGGCCGCTTTACGAATTCGGTGAGCTCATCCAGCTGTTTCCGCGTGAATTCTGCAGCCCCTTCGGCGCAGATCCCCACTACCAGTTCCGCATCATCAAATACTTTAAAGCCTTTATTTTTTACCGTATCGTTCAGTTCCACAAATTGCATCCCGAAACGGATATCGGGTTTGTCGGAACCATAAAGCCGCATGGCATCGGCATAGGTCATGCGCGGCATGGGCGGAATATCGATTCCTTTCACCGCTTTGAAAAGGTGTCGTACCAGCCCTTCAAATGTGGCGAGGATATCGTCCTGTTCCACGAAACTCATTTCGCAGTCTATCTGAGTGAACTCGGGTTGTCTGTCCGCACGGAGGTCTTCATCGCGGAAGCATTTTACAATTTGGTAGTACTTATCAAACCCTGAAACCATCAGCAGCTGCTTAAAGGTTTGGGGTGATTGAGGCAGGGCATAAAATTCGCCGGGGTTCATGCGGGAAGGAACTACGAAATCACGCGCTCCTTCCGGGGTAGATTTGATGAGTACCGGTGTTTCTACTTCAATAAATTGAAGCGAATCTAAGTAGCGGCGGGTTTCAGATCCCATACGGTGGCGTAATTCCAGATTCTTGCGTACCGTATCCCTCCGCAGATCAAGGTAGCGGTATTTCATGCGCAGTTCGTCGCCGCCGTCGGTTTCCTCTTCCAGCGTAAAGGGCGGGGTGATGGATTTGTTGAGTATGTTGAAGTTGGAAACTTCCAACTCAATATCGCCCGTGGGCATCTGCCGGTTTTTGCTTTCGCGTTCTTTTACCGAGCCGGTAACCTGAATCACAAATTCGCGTCCCAATTTTCGGGCTTCCGTGCAGAGGGAGGCGTCGGTCTCCATGTTGAAGGCCAGTTGGGTAATGCCGTAGCGGTCGCGCAGATCAATGAAGGTAAGGCCGCCCAGATCCCGGCTTTTTTTTACCCAGCCGGCAAGGGTTACGGTTTTGCCGGCATCACTGAGGCGCAGTTCGCCGCAGGTGTGAGAACGAAACATAGCAAGTACAGATTGATTGTTGCAAAAGTAGCCGGAAAGGGTCTAAGGGCGAAAAAAATATGATGTTCGGCTACAGTTTATCCAAAATGCCGAACGAAATCAAGGCCACAAAATATAGAACGGTAAAGAGCAGGGGGACACCCACGCCGAAAATAATGACCAGTGTAATGACTTTTTTGTTGCGCGCCTCTTCTTTTGCTTTTTCCCGGAGAAAATAGGCTTCAAAAGCTTCGCGCTCTTTCCGTTTTTTTTCTTTTTCGTCGCTTACATCTTCCGTGTTTTCCATGCATAGTCTAGGTTAGAAAATAGGGAAAAGAAACTCCTGTTTTAATGGTGATGACCGCCCTCCCCATGCACATGGCCGTGGGCAATTTCTTCTTCGGATGCGGGACGCACGTCGGTGATGATTCCCGAAAAATGAAGGTCTTTCCCTGCCATGGGATGATTGAAGTCTATTTTTACTTTATCCAGTCCGCGTTGCAATACGGTGCCCTGAAGCAGCCTGTTTTCATCGTCGCGCAGGCGCACGGTACCGCCTATGGTGAGCATGTCTTCGGCTAATTTTCCGTCCACCATAAAAATGTCGATGGGGACTTCCACTACCGCTTCGGAATCAACGGGTCCGTAAGCGTCCATGTGGAGGAGTGTAAATTCGTATGAGTCACCTTGTGATTTACCGGCTAGATGCTCTTCAAATTTGGGCAGAAGCTGCCCGACTCCGAATAGAAAAACCAGAGGCTGGTCTGATTCTACCTGTTGAATGATTTCTGTGTTTTCTCCTGCTTCGCGCAGCGTGTAGGTGATGGACACCACTTTGTTTTGACCGATTTGCATGTTATGATTTTTTGTCCGACTTGCGGGATTTTACATGGTGTAAGCCGGACTCTGCATAAAGGCGCGAAATACGATTTACCGCATCAAATATAGGTATTTTCAGGACATGTATTTTGTGAGGGCCTTATCACGAAAAAGGTTTTTTTGGATTTGTGTATGGGTTTTCAGCGTTCGCTTTGCCTCATGATTTCCTGCAGCAGCCTTTCGGGAGAAGCATCGGTTCCGTCCATGCGCATATATCCGCCGGCACCTTTTACCGCCATTTTTTCCATGCTTTTCAGCGCTTCGGCATCGCGTCCGAATGCCATGACGCCCAGTTTGATATTTTTTTCGAGATAATCGCGGATGAGGGTTTGAATGTCCGTTCCATGTTCATCTGTCTGGGGGAATTCCCCGTCGGTGGCTATGATTACCGTGTTGTTTCCTTCGGGGATGATATTTTTTTCGGCGAGTTCATAAGCAAAGCGCAAGCCCCGTATTCCGTAAGTGGCTCCGGATGCCGATAGCGAGCGGATGATGCTGTTGAGCGTATCTTTTTGGTTTCCGGGTGCGCCTTTTATGCGTAAAACGGGCACTGTGGAAAAGGTAATCAGGGTTATTCTGTCGGCTTCTCTGAGGGCTTCGGTCAGTTGTATCATGGCTTTTTTCAGCAGCTCCATGCGGCCGAGGATGCGCATGGAAGAGGAAATATCCAATACGAAAACCAGGTTGTTGGGTTTAAATTTTTCCAGAGGCATGATGGAAGATCCGCCGGTTTCCGTTTTTTGTGGGGGAAGCGTATCGGGTATAATTTGCGTGATTTGGGGCTGAGGTTCCGGCTCTGGCATGGGCTTAGGATCAGGGATTGTGGGCTTTGGTTTTTTCAGGTAAAAACGAAAATCGTGTTCTCCCGGCAAAATCAGCAATCCGCTGTCTATCGGAAGGTATCCGTCAGCACGCACCGACACTTCGTATTCGCCCGTTCTGTAGTTTTTGATAACGGCTTTTCCGTTTCCGGGTGTTTTAAAATCGTCCCTGTATCCGCCGTAGGAGATCAGGCTGAAAAGTGCTCTGGGAACAGGCCGGCCGGTTTCCTTGTCTATGGCGGCAAATCGCTGCAGAAAGGTCGGGGGAGGGCCTTGCAGACCTTCTGTGGGGCATGCGGTAAGAGCATCTGAGGCGATGCTTTTAATGCTCCCTTTTACGGTGATGCGCAGCGGTTTTTCAGATGAGCTCAGAAACAAATCGGCCTGCTCGGAAAAGGATCCCGAATGGGGTGTGAACAGGCGAAAAATGACGGTTGCGGTATCACCGGGCGGTATGAAGGTTTTTGGGTATTCGGCGGTGAGATTGGCCGAACCACTGATTTTTAAAATGGCAAGCGGACGGTTTCCGGTATTCAGGATTTTTAATTCTCCGGGTTGGTTTCTCCACACGTCTACCTGCCCGTAATCCAAGGTGGTTCCGGGCAACAGGGTAACTTGCCCTGATACGGCGCACGAAAAGTGAAAAAGAAAAACCAGAACAAAATACCGGAGCATACTTAATTGAACGGGGCGGCGAAGGTTTTAGTATAACACGCCGGAATCAGTTTTTGTCGCTCATCAGCAGAAATTGCCCGTAATAGTCAAACTCCATCCCGTAGATATCCTTCACGTATATTTTGTACACATATACATCGTTCTTCATCGGATTGCCGGCCTTGTTCTTTCCATCCCATCCAGGTCCGTCGGGATTTTGTGTAGAAAAAAGTAGTTCTCCCCATCGGTTAAATATGCGCATTTCGAAGGCTTTCATGTTGGTGAGCAGCGGCATGAAGGTTTCATTCAGTAAATCGCCCTGTGGGGTAAATGCCGTGGGCACATAAATGGTGGAAATCCCCGTTACGATTACGGTTCCGTAGGCGGTATCCGTACATCCGTATTGGTTTACGATATAAAGCGTTACATCGTATTCGCCCGGCGTGGTGAAGGTGTATTGGGTATTTTGCTCCGTGGACGAATAAAGCGATTGAATCTGCCAGGTCCAGCTGAGTGCATCCTCGGAGGAATTGTCGAAAAAACCGACCAATGGATTATTAACGGAAGGATTTGACGGGGCAAAATAAAAGCCTGCTTCCGGTTTGGGCCTTACGGTAATGGTTTTGGTGACGGAATCCGTGCATCCGAAAGAGTTGTCTGCCACAAGCGTTACCTCATATTCACCGTCCGTTTCATACACTCCCGCAGGATTTACCTGGGTGCTTATTTCTCCGTTTCCGAGATTCCAGGAATATCCGGTGATTTGTCCGGAAACATTTTGGGTGGTGTTGGTAAAAAGCACGATGGCAGGTTCGCACCAGTTGGCCGAGTTGAATGTGAAATCGGGTATGGGCGGATAATAGGTTTCAATTTCCAGATCATCGGAAACGGAATTTCCACAACTATCCGTAACCGTAACCGCATATATCGTGGTCACCTGAGGCTGCACGCTGATGTTCTGGGTGTTCTGTCCGGAGCTCCAGTTATAATTGTAGGGTGGTGTACCGCCTGAGCTTACGGGCTGGAGATTTTGGACTAAAATGGGGCAGCCCGTGGAAATATCGGTTCCGGCATTAAGTGTTTGGGGATTAATGTTGAGAATAGTGATGAGGGTACTGTCGAAAACTATCGTTCCGTTGCAGAGCGTGTCCGCCATGATGATGAAAATGGTTTCAGGACCTTCCGAAAGAGCATCCCAAATCGGAGTCAACGAAATAGTTGCCGTAGTTTGATTGACCCCAAAAGAACAGGTAGCCGGGAGAGAATAATCCGTTCCTCCGGTAGCTGTGCCGGCGGTTAAAACGGGATAAGTTCTTGCCTGATTCAATAATTCCTGACGCGTAATGGTGATGGTCACCGTTCCGCATTCTTCGTTAACCACAGGCGAGGATGCCGAAATATCAAAATAAGCCGTGGGGGCATTGAGTACGTTGGCCTGAAGCGTGTCGTAAGCGGTGTTGTTGCAGTTATCGTTTACTTCTAAAATGAAGGCTTCCGGAGTAGTGAGTATGTAGTCGGTGATTTGGGGAGAGGTAAACTGTCCGTTATTCCAGCTGTAGGAGTATGGAGGAAGCCCGCCCGTCACGAGGGAGGGAATGTTCAACGTGTCGCAGGAGAGCAGATCCGGCCCTATGTCCACGTTCAGGGTATCTACATGGATAAGTTGGAGTGTGATAGAGGAGGAGATAGTACCTCCGGTAGCACAAACGGTATCGGTAATGGTGATGGTGACAAACGAGTTTTGGTCGGATCCCGGATTGTTCAGCGTATTCAGAGTGAAGATTTGCGTAGAATCACCTGCCGGGAAAGTAAGTGTTTGGGGAATACCGGTGTAATCTACCCCATTTTGTGCGGTTCCCGAAATTTGTAGGGTATAGGTTTGGCTGTCTTCCAATCCGTAATTTCTGAACACCTCGATATCGGCAAAACTGCAGCCTTCATAGAGTATGGTGTCCACTCCGCCGATACTTGCATTCGGGTTAATGGTAACGACAGGAGAAATAAAACTGTTGGCTTCCAAAAATACGGCTGAATTGAGTGCACCATCCAGCACATCGCCTACGGCAAGGGTGATGGTGTAGGTGGAGCAGGGAACCACGGCAGCTACGGCAGTGAGCGGAGTGGTAAATCCGTTGATGTTGACCGTGCCCTGGTTGGGGCTGTAATTGTTGACAAAATATTGCGAATTACACGGACAGGGTCCTCCGCCGGATGGGGGTGAACAGGTTCCTGAAGTATTGCCCGCATTCACGTTGTTGATGGTAACGGGCGTGGTCGTTCCAGGGATCAGGGCAATGTTGGTGTTGGTGTAGGTTCCTCCTGAGGGATTCGGCCCTGAAAGAAAGAACGCAAACACATCGTTAAATCCGCTGCATACATAATTGGGGTACTCGTTGGAGGCAAACACATACCGGAATTTAATGGTATCTGAAACGGGGGTGAACGAGAAGGTAACCTGCGCCGCATTGTTGGTATTGCCTAATCCTAAACCGTTCAACAGGGTGCTGCCCGTAGTCCCGGCGCCGGTTAAAAATGCCGGAGGTGCAAAGCCGTTGGGGGCAACAATTGTTGCCGTACTGAGCAACATGCCGGAGGCAAAGCCGATGTTGGAATTTGCGCCGTTGAATGTGCCGAATTGCGAGGTATTTCCCTGAGAACCGACGAATGTATAAGGAACATTGCCTCCGATAAGTACATTCAGTGCCTGTTGGGGAGTAGCGGTAGCCACCGTAATCTGACTATATAAGGCCTTCCCCCACAATACAATAAAAAGAATCGCTATGTACTTTTTTATTGCCTTCACTTTGGTTTTTTAAAATGGTGGTTATCGGAGTCAAAACTAAAACTTTGACTTGATTTTCACAAATTTTCACATTTGTTTTTTAAGCCGCCTCGAAATAATTTTGGAATAGAGCGGTTTTCGGTAAAGAAACTGCAGCCAGATGCCGGGTGTGAGAACCAGGCGGGAAAGCACTCCGTAGAAGGAAAATTCCACTTCATCGCGGATTTCGGTTCCGTAGGTTGTGCGGATTAAACGGTGTTTGTGTTTCCAGCTTTTTATTCCAAAAGGAAGTTCAACACCTTGGTCGATGAAATAAATTTCAGCTTCATTCTCGCGGTATTCGGTTATCATTCCTTTCCAGTCTTTAATGCCGAAAGGAGTGTTTAGTCGGAAATGAATTGTTGTGCCGGGGGCATAACCGCCATACGAAACCAGATCCGGCTTCATCATCGGGGGGCTTAATGCACGGAGCAGATCGAAATCGAATACGCGGATTATTTCCTGCGGAGAATGACCCTTTACCGGAGCGCTCATTTGAAATTTCATGATGCGGCATTTTGATGCAGGTTATATAACTTTACGGGGTGCAAAATAGTTTTACGGCGAAAGTTTTTATTTCGGCCGGAAGCAATTCCGGAGACCGGCTGAATTACCTCCGCGAATCCCTGCATCAATTGGAAGGTGAGGCTTTGAGCATTTCTGAAATATCATCCGTATATGAAACAGAGCCTTGGGAATTTGAAGATCCCGTGCCTTTTTTGAACCTCTGTTTTTCCTGTTTTACCTCATGGAATCCGCCCGCTTTGATGAAACATCTGCTGGATGTGGAGCAAGTTTTGGGAAGAGTACGCCATAAGGAGGCCGGATACTGTTCCCGTACCTTGGATCTGGACATTCTCTTCTGGGATGATCTCCATATTTATTCGCCTGATCTACAGATTCCCCATCCGCGCGCCCATCTCCGTCGTTTCGTATTGGCCCCCATGGCCGAGCTCGCCCCTGATTATATTCATCCCGAATTTGGAAAAACCATGGCAGCGTTGCTGGCCGAATGCCCTGATCACGGGGAAATCAGACGCATGAGTTCCCTGTTCTGATAAACGGTTGTTCAATTTATTGTTGTTCTCCCTTTAAAATCCGAAGGTAAACCGGAGCGACCAGGGCGTATTGTAAATGGTATTGTTGCGGTCCCAAATCACGTTGTACAGAACCGCCACATTGGTAAATGCCCTTCGTCCGAAATTTTGTTGGTAGCCAGGACCCAGGTTGAAGGCATTGGCGATGTTGCGCACCCATTTTCCGTTGGCATTGGCGAAAGAGGTGGGGTAATTCATGAATTCATATTCTCCGTGCAGAAAAATGCCTTTCCACACAAAAAATTGCTGAAAAAGACGGCCCCCGATCAGGTGGTATCCCTGCCCGAAATAGTTGGTGTAGATGTAATTGATTCCCACCCCCGCATGGTATCTGCGTGTTATCTTGTATCCTACAATGGGTGCAATATTTACATAAGTAACCTGCCCTACCTGCAGGCCCAAATTTCCGCCGAAAAAGAAACGGTCAATGACTCGTTCTTTTCTTACCGGCGGCGGTGCATCAGGCCCGAAAGGATTGGGCTCCTGGGCTGTAACCAAAATGGCCGGCAACCAAAGAATCACGAAAAGCAACAGGCGGAGTATTTTCCCTTTCATCTGCGCAAAATTGCGAAAACAACGGTAAGATAACGCATAACGGCGAATTTTAGTTCAGCCCTTTTCGGGTTTAGTTGTTGCGGCAGTAATTCCGGGCCTATTTTTATTGGAATGTTCGCCGTTTCCAAATACATTTATACTTTCGCAGATAAACCAAATTTTAGGCTTCCGCTTTATGATGCATTATCGCTTTTGGAACAACATGCTGGGATGGGTTACTTTTTTAGTAGCCTTTTTTACGTATTTCTTTACCATGGAGCCCACTACCAGTTTTTGGGATTGTGGGGAGTTCATCGCATCCTCATACAAACTTCAGGTAGGGCATCCCCCGGGCGCTCCGCTGTTCCTGATGATTGGAAGGGTGTTTTCCCTTTTGGCCGGTGGTGATGTGGCCCAGGTTGCCTATTGGATTAACATGGTATCGGTAATTACTTCCGCCTTTACCATCGCATTTCTATTTTGGACCATAACCATTTTAGCCCGAAAAATAGCCGCACAGGCTCACGGCACGGCAGACGGAGACAAACTACCCGTAGGTACGCGTATCTCTGTTCTCGGTTCGGGACTGATAGGCGCTCTTGCCTATACGTTCTCGGATACGTTTTGGTTTTCAGCGGTGGAGGCCGAAGTATATGCGGCGTCTTCCCTTTTTACGGCAGTTGTTTTTTGGGCCATGCTGCGCTGGGACGAAAGCGCCGATGAGCCCCACGCCGACCGTTGGCTCGTGCTTATCGCTTACCTGATGGGCCTTTCCATCGGGGTGCACCTGCTGAACCTGCTTACCATCCCTGCGTTAGCCTTCATTTATTATTTCCGCCGCTACAAACCCACTTTAGTGGGATCAGTCGGGACTTTTTTTCTTGGTGGATTTTTCCTTGTTTTTGTTCAGTATGGCATCATCCCCGGAATTGTGGAAGGTGCCGGCGTTTTTGAACAACTCTTTACTGACACATTCGGCCTGCCCTTTTACAGCGGTTTTGTGTTCTTTATTTTGGTAATTGCGGCATTTATCGGCCTGGGACTGTGGTTTACCTCAAACCGGCAGGCCCCCGTCTGGCTGTACATTTTTGCCACGGCGGTATTTTGGTTTATTCTCCAGGCCTCGTTGCTATGGGTAATTTTTGGCGTGGCTCTTTTCGGGGTCACTTTTGCAGTAACCAAAAACCGCTTTCTTTCCTTCTTGTGCGCCGTTACCCTCGTGCTGCCCGGATTATTGCTTTGGTATGGGATTTATAACGACAAGGGTAACGACAAATTTGCCGGACAGTCGCGTCACAGTGAATATTCCACGTTCAATCTGGTTATTTCCTTTTTTGCGGTCATTCTGCTGGGTTATACCTCCTATGCCATGATCATTATCCGTTCCAATGCGAATACGCCCATGGACGAAAATAACCCGGCGGACGTGTTTTCTCTGTTGGCTTACCTGAACCGCGAACAGTATGGCTCCCAGCCACTCTTTTACGGCCCTTATTATTACGCCAATCCCACAGGTTATGAAGATAAAGGCCCAATGATTACCCGTGCCTACACCATTTTGGATGAGCGCGGCAAACAGGTGAATTTTTTCACCGAAAAATTCGAAGCGGAAAACTTTATCCGCCTTTCCGAAAAGGAAGGAAAAAAATACAAAATGGGATACAGCTATTTGGAAACCGACCGCAAAAAGGAGCCCACTTACGCCTCTTCGGAAAGCACGATTTTTCCGCGTTTGTGGAGCCCGCAGGGACAGCATGTGCGTGAGTATAAATATTGGGGAAAAATTAAGCAGGGCGCCAAGCCCACCTTCGGTAATAACCTGACATTCTTTTTCCGGTACCACATCGTGCACATGTACAACCGGTATTTCATGTGGAACTTCGTAGGCCGTCAGAATGATATGCAGGGCAACGGAGAAGCCATTAACGGAAATTGGATCAGTGGAATTCCTTTTATTGATGAATTGGTTACGGGCGCTCCTCAATCTAAGCTTCCCGAAGACCGAGCCGCCAATCCCGGAAGGAACCGCTATTATTTTCTGCCTCTTATTTTGGGTTTAATAGGCTTTGCCTATCAAATGATGCGTTCCAACCGCAGTTTTATTATTGTCTTCATGTTATTTTTCCTCACCGGTTATGCCATTGTGCTCTATTTGAATCAAACGCCGCTTCAACCGCGTGAGCGTGATTATGCCTATGCGGGGTCTTTTTATGCGTTCTGCATTTGGATAGGCTTCGGAGTATATGCTCTTCATGAATTTTTACAAAATGCCTTGGGGAAAAAGCTCTCTTCTTCGCTTGCCGCAACCGGAGCCATTCTGGTGGCTATGTCCGTGCCGCTTATTTTGGCTTTTCAAAACTATGACGACCATAACAGAGCAGGACGTTATACCGCCCGCGATTTTGCCAAAAATTACCTGAACAGCTGTGCGCCCAACGCCATTATTTTTACGAACGGTGACAATGATACGTTCCCACTCTGGTATGCTCAGGAGGTGGAGGGAGTCCGCACGGATGTGCGTGTGGTAAACCTCAGTCTGTTGAATACCGACTGGTATATCGATCAGATGAAGCGTGCCGCCTATGACGGACCGGGAGTGCCTTTCGGTATGCGTCAGGACCAGTATCTTGGATCTAAAAGGGATCAGGTATTGTTTGATCGGGAAAATCCCCAATATTACACCATCAAAGAGCATTTTAATTGGCTGTTGAATGCGGAAGGCCGCAATATGGCCGATGTAGGCCGCGGTCAGAAGTTATATTACTTCCGTTCCAACAAGTTTATCATTCCGGTGGACAGTGCGAAAGTGGTGGCCAACGGTACCGTGCCAAAAGGTTCGGAAGACCGGGTGGAGAAAGAAATACGCATTGAAATAGACCGCCCCTATGTACTCAAAAGCGACCTGATGATTCTGTCTCTTCTGAATAATTTTAACTGGGATCGCCCGGTATATTTTGCCATCACGGTGGGCGAAGATTTTATGGGATTGCAAGATTATTTTCAACTGGAAGGAATGGCCTACCGTTTTGTTCCATTCAAAGCTAAATCGCACGACCGGCAGCCGGGCGAAATCAACTCAGACATCATGTATGACAATTTCATGAATAAATTTGCCTGGGGCAATATGAACGACCCCAAGGTGTATCTGGATGAAACCAACATGCGGATGACCTTCAACTTCCGCAACAGCTTTGTGCGCCTGGCCTCCAAATTGATGATGGAGAAGAAGAATGACAAAGCCATTCAGGTGTTGGACAAGGCGGAAGAATTGATGCCGGATGCCAAAGTGCCTTACAATTATTTCAGTTTACTTATTGCCGATTTGTATCTGGACCTGGGAGAGGTTCAGAAAGCGGAAAATATACTCAGCCGCCTGGAAGAACGCATGACCGAAGAGGGAGATTATCTGGCCCGTTTCAAAGGGGCTTCGGCTAAATCGGTGGAGGAAGAAACCCGCCGTACAGCGATTATTTTGCAGTCAACACAGGAGCTTAAAAATAAACTCAGGGTACTCAAATCAAATCCCTCTGGAGGCTTGGAGCAACTCCTGAATCAACCCGAAGGAGATAACAGCGGGAATTAGAAATAGGGCAGTACAATGAGGGCAGACTCCGAATGGAAAGATGCGGATACGCCGTGGCCGGGACTGATTACGTTTGTACTTTCGGCCATGCTGTTTTCCGCCTATTTGTGCGGGCTCTTTCCGGATGTGATGGAAACGGATGCGGCCCAGTACGCGTCAATCAGTGCCGAAATGGCCAGGACGGGAGAATACCTTCAGGTAAAACACCGGCACGAAAATTATCTGGATAAACCGCCTCTGCTGTTTTGGCTTTCATCAGTTTCCATAGACATTTTAGGCAATAAGGCATGGGCGTATAAACTTCCTTCTTTATTACTCCCGAAAAGTAGCGTGGAAGGCTTTGTTTATTCTCGCGTCCTGTCAGGCCTGGTTTTTGTTTAATCAGGATGTGCGTACAGATACCCTTTTGGCGGCTTTTGTTCTGTTTTCCGTGTGGCAGTTTGCTTCGTTTATCACTTACGAAAGTATCCTTGGCTTAGTATTGGGCTCCTTAGGTTTGGGCATGGCCATGTTGGCGAAAGGCCCCATTGCGGCTATTGTGGTAGGTGCCGCCATTGCTGCCCAGCTTGTTTTTTCCCGAAATCGCAAAGCCGCATTTTCGCCGCTTTGGCTTTTGGCGGTTGTTATAACGGTCGCTGTTTTAGCTCCCATGACCTATGGGTTATATAAACAATATGGTTTGAAAGGCCCTGAATTTTTCTTTTGGACCCAAAGTTTCGGTCGTATAACAGGAGAAAATGAATGGCGGAACGATGCTTCCTTTTTTTATTTTTTTCACACGTTCCCCTGGGCTTTTCTTCCCTGGTTTCCCTTTGCTTTGCTTGCCTTAGGGGATAGTGTGCGGCGAATGATTAAAAATCGGTTTCATGCATCCCGCTCTTTGCCTGAAGTGCTTTCTCTTTTTGGATTTGTACTGCCCTTTTTGGCTCTTTCTCTATCCCACTACAAACTGCCCCATTACATATTTGTTACTTTTCCTTTTGCTGCGTTATTCAGTGCCCGGTTTCTTTCTGTGGTATTCACCAATCGGATACTGAACAGATGGGCAGTCGGACTTCTGATAACAGGGATAACGGCATTGGCGCTTATCGGCTGTCTGGCTTCCCTGTTTGTGTTCAATGGGGTCGGCACCTGGTTTCTTTTGTTGTTCTTTTTTATTGTCGCGTTGATGATTTGTGTGTATTCGGGAAGAAAAAAAATCCTTCCCGGAGAATGGATTGTAGTTGTTGGAATTTTTGTAGCCGCATGGGCAAATCTTCAATTAAACCTTATTTTTTATCCGCAGTTGCTCAACTATCAACCGGGCAAAAGAGCTGCTGATTTTGTGAACACCGCGCCGGCGGGCTCTTTTTTTGCGTTATATGGCGTAAGTGATCATCCTCTGGAGTTTTATTCCGACCGTATTTTTCCCTATTATTATTCTTCGGACGTGTCCACTTTTTTTGATATCAATTACCAAAACCGATTTTTATATACCGACCTTGAGGGAGTAGAAGATTTAAAACGGATTGGTTATAACACGACAATTGTCTGTGAATATCCGAGACACCATCCGGCCTTGCTCACCCTCTCTTTTTTGAATCCGGCTACCCGAAACGGCTCGTTGGATTATCGGTATTGGGTTTCCGTAATTCCACCCCGGTGAACTTTTTTTAGCAACACGTGTTATATCTGATATGCAAATACAACAACCGAAGCTCCGTTATACCAAAGCATTTTCTCTTCTGGCAGTTGCCTGTGGATATATCGTGAGTTATGCCTTTTCTGCTTTCATACTGCAGAGTCTTTCAGGTCTTGCCTGGCATCCTCTTTGGAAATTGTTTGTCGCCAATTTAGTCGGTATGTTTATTTTATTTCTTTTTGCCCGGCTGAGCAGGAACAGCAGTTTTTTTGATGCCTACTGGAGTGTGGCGCCGCCCCTGTTTTTAATGTATCTGATACCTCTAGATTCTGAGTCGGGATGGAATTTCAGGCAAATACTTGTTTTTTCTGCCGTTTTCATCTGGGCCATACGTCTTACCTTAAATTGGTCCAGGCATTGGGGCGGATTTTCCGTAGAAGATTTCCGCTATATTGAATTAAAAAAAGGGGGAGGATTGAAAGGATTTTTGGTTGATTTTTCGGCTATTCATTTTTTCCCCGCGCTTATGGTGTTTGCCATTTGTCTTCCTTTGTATCCTGCGGTTGCGGAATATTCCGGAGATATAACTGTTTTTGATTTACTTGCCTTTACGGTTGCCTTGTGCGGAGTAATTTTAGAAACCGTGGCCGACGAGCAGATGCATGCTTTTAAGCGGCGTATTAAAAAGCCTTCTGAATTTATGCGTTCTGGCGTATGGGCCTACAGCCGTCATCCGAATTATTTCGGTGAATGGCTTTTTTGGGTCGGCGTGTTTCTCATGGGACTTTCGGCAAATCCTGCCTATTATTGGACCGGCGTCGGGCTTGTTGTCTTATTATCCATGTTTCTTGGAGCCAGCATTCCTATGATGGAAAAAAGGATGATAGGGAAACGCCCGGATTATGCAGCCTACCAGAAAAAGGTATCCGCATTTATTCCCCTTCCTAATCGTTGATTTACGAGGGGCGTTTTATTTCCCCGAGTAATGGATACGATAAATGCAGTCTCCGTAATCATCACTTACCAAAACAGAACCGTCGGGCAATTCCAGCAAATCTACCGGCCTTCCCGTCCGTGTGCCGTCTTTTTGCAGCCAACCTTCGGCGAACGGTTCATAACTCAGTGATTTATTTCCCTCAAGTTTCACAAACGTAATCCGATACCCGATGGGCGTAGTGCGGTTCCAGGATCCGTGTTCGGCAATAAAAATGCCTTTTCGGTATTTTTCGGGGAATTGGGAGCCGGTGTAAAACAACATACCGAGTGGTGCGGTATGCGGACCCAGATTTTGAGCAGGTGCGCGATAATCCGCACATTTTTTGTCTTTGCCGTATTCCGGATCCAAAATGGTTCCACCGTGGCAGTAGGGAAATCCAAAGTGTAATCCGGCAGCGGGTGCATGATTCAGTTCGCAGGGGGGGATGTCATCACCCAGCCAATCTCTTCCGTTGTCGGTAAACCAAAGTTCTTTCGTTTCCGGATGCCAGGCAAAGCCTACGGAGTTGCGCACACCGTGGGCAAACACTTCGGGTTCAGTCCCGTCCGTATTTATCCGCATGATGGAAGAATAGCGTTGGTCTTCTTTTTCGCATACATTACAGGGTGCACCAACCGGAACATACAATTTGCCATCCGGGCCGAAATCGATAAATTTCCAACCATGGTGCTCATCGGATGGAAACGAGTAAGAAAGAACTTCAGGCTCGGGAGCCTTTTCCGTATGCGTATCTATTTTTCGGTAAATCAAAATTCTGGACACTTCAGAAACATAGAGGTCGCCTTTGTGGTAGGCAACACCCGTGGGCATATGGAGGCCTGTGGCCAAAACGGTTATTTTATCAGCCTTCCCGTCACCGTTTTTGTCTTTTATGGAATAGAGTTTTCCTTCTTTGCGGGAGCCGGCATATACCGTTCCATCGGCACCCAGGGCCATAGCCCGAGCATTTTTTATTCCAGGGGCATATACCGAAATGGAAAAACCTTCGGGAAGCTTAATGTGGGCAATCTGTTCTTCGGGCTTTGTTTTTTCGGTCTTTATGGGCGGATTAATACGGCAGCCGTGGCTTGCACCCATAATGGCAATGAGCAGCAGTGCGGGAATGGCATTCATTCGGGATAGAATTTTATGGAAGCAAGGTAACTACTTTTGCGAAAATGGGATTTATACTCCATGCTGAATAAAGGATTCAGATGTCTTTCAGTTTTTCCAGGACATGGAATACCGCTGGACAATATGCCGCATTTTTTAACGTGGTTTTGGGGTATTTAAAAAAAGCCTCCGAATCGGTGTAAGGGTACTTACGGCAGTCTCCGGGGCGGTCTTCGTAAACGGAGCAGCGGTTATCCTCTCCCAGAAAGGGACAGGGCAGCGATTTGGCTACGTAGTCTTCGTCTTCATCCACCCGGAGGAATTTTTCCGTAAATTCAGTATCCTTCATGCGCATCTTTTTTGCGATGCGGCTGATGTCACTCGAGGTAAATCGCGGGCCCAGTGTTTTGCAGCAATTGGCGCATTCCAGGCAATCGATTCGCGAAAAAGCATCTTTATGCGCTTGCCAAAGCTTGTTAAGGGGCATTTTTTTTGCCCCTTTTTCCAGCAGGGCTCTATGTTCCTTTCGTTTTTCGGATGCTTTGGAGGGGAGTGTTCCTAAATGGTTCATGGCTTTATGTTTATGAAAGCCGTCTCTCAAAAAGACGATATTTTATAATTAAAAAGTAAGAAAGGCCTAAGGTACTTTTTTTATGATTTCATATTAATTTGTTTTTTTATACTTTTGCACCCTATTTCGGTCAGGTCTAATCTATTTTTAAAAGTACAAGTCGGAAAAAATGTTGATTAAGCACAAGTGCTTAATTCCTCGTTTTCAAATATGAGTTTATCCGTTGATGAAATTTAAGCATCTCAATCTTTTAATTTATTTATTTATGTTGCGCTTGATACAAAAGCAGTTTAGTGCGGTACTTATTCTCATTACATTTCTGTGTACGCATTATCAATTGTCCGCTAAAGGAACCGTCGGCATGTTCTCTAATGGAAAAGGAATTGAGTTCCGCCACGCAGCTGCGTTAATTGAAAACAATCCCTTTTTTGTGGGTTACCTTACCGGTAAGGTAAATTGTGAATCAAATTACCAAGTGCCTATCGGCCAGGTAGCCAGAGATCAAAAACATGTTTCTTTTAATGGACATGGAGCTCCTTTTTATCCCCGAAACGGGGAGGAATCCGTTACTGTTTATCTCTTTAATACACCGCAGAAGGGGGCGGGCAGCAGGAGTAAAGGTAGTCTTCACGCTATAAGAGGTGTTTCTTTTTCTGTTGATTCAATGAAACTGTCTTTTGGTTCCTCTATTCCCAAAAATCGGTTTCTGAAAGAGGGAATATCCGGTATGCGGTATGGCATTTATAAGGATGATTTATTGATTGATTCGGGCAAAGAGGAGGAATTGTATGAATTTAAATTTAATACTCCGGGAATTTATAAAGTGAAATTTAATTTGTCATCGCACCTCCATAAATCCGATGAATGTTCCCATCCTGCTATTCCTGAGGTTTTAATTGTCAATGTTGGTAAAGCGAAGATAAAATACGAGGTTGATCAGCTGGTTTTCCATTCTGAAATCTCGGCAGGCAGGCTGATTTCGGATATTAGAATATCAATTCCCGTAAAGGTAGAGACTTACAATGATGAATTACACTTAATACCGAATTCGTTCGTGGTTTCAGGGGTTGATGCCGAGATGACCGGTAAATTAATTTTAGATAATTACATGATTGGAACAGGCTCTTATATACTGCAATATAGTTTATCGGGCACTTTGAAGCGAGGGTCGTATGTTTCGTTCGATTTTGTTGATTTTGATCAACAAGTGCAACCCTTTTATGTACCATTCGAGATAAAATAAAGAAATTCAATTATATACCAGATGAGCACATTTTTACACACAAAAAATAAGGCCATTCAATATGGTTTTTATTGTTTGTTACTCCTGTTTCTTTCATCGGAAAATACGGTTTCCGCACAAATTTTAAATTGTGGTTTCTTACCGGGGGAGGGCTGCGGAAATACGGAATACGACAACAGTTTTTTAAAGGCCGATAATAATGCGGCAACAATTGAATATGACAATTATGTTTCAACCTTTCATTCCACGGTAGTGCGTACTTACGACGGATCTTTTTCCGTCTGGGGCGAACGCATGGCCAATAATGGAACCACTAATCTGTTGTCCCCCATTACGTTAAATTCCGCCAACTATCCCGCCCTCGGAACAGCAAAGCCTTACAAAGTAGCCGGCGGATCCAGATCTTCAAATACCCAACAGTTTTTTGTATTGGCTGAAAATGGTTTGTATGCTTGGGGAACAGAGGGAGTATGTATTAACGCTAATATAACATCGAGTACAACTTTTCAAAAAATTACCGTTAACGGAAATACCAATGGATTGCCCGCAGGTGTAAACCCCGTGAATGTGAAAATGATGGTGGCCAGCGCTTACACCGGACTAGGGGCTCTGATGATTTTGACTTGTGATGGCCGCGTTTTCGTATTATCCGATAATGCAACACTCAGAGGACAGGGTGGAGGAGGCAGCGGAACTGCCTGGTCACAGGTAACCACCTCTGCGGCCGGAAGCCCTACTCTAAGCGGAGTAATCGCAATTCGCTACGCCGGAGAGATTGCCATGGCATTGAGGTCTGATGGAACGATATGGACCTGGGGTATCGATACTTATCTGGGTAATAATACGGCTGCTCAAACCCGGGATAGGGCAGCCCAAATGAATTTACCCAGCGCCGAAACAATAAAAATGATCGGTCTTAACTCCTCATTTAACGGTACGCCGGGAAATAGTTATTATGTGTTGATGACGAACGGGAATTTGTATGCCCTCGGAAATAATGAAATGAGACAGCTTGGCGATTTTACCACCACAAATCGATTAAACTGGGTTAGTCCGAGGTATAACGCGGCGGCGCCTGCAGGTACGCCCATGGGCAATATTGCATGGATGAGCCCCTCCGAAAACGATGGCCGTCATAGCGCGGTTAATGTCATCAACCGCGATTCAATGATTTTTTGCTTTGGAGACAATAATTTTGGCATGATTGGCAGGGGAGCCTTGACAACCGCCAACCCGGGAATTCCGGATGGTATAAACTCTTCAGTGGATAAAATTACTTCCGTTAAAACGGGTGGCCACACCACCATGATAACTGAAAAATGCAAATTCAATTTCGGATATGTGGGACACCGGGTTAGTGGCAGTATGGGCAACGGCACTGCTGATAATGCACAGGAAACAATTTACAGTTACGCCACATCATCGATACCCATATGTGGAACCGATGTTCCCGTTCTTTCCATTATTCCGGCTATTTTAAGTGATTCCGGCAATTATTGTGTAGGTTTTCCGTATGATGTTTTTGTAGATCCTCCCGGAGGCGTATTGAGTATCCAATCCGGCAATGCCAGCTTGACGGGCAATACAGTATCGGGGTATGTTTTAACATTAAACAATACCAATACCGTTACCTTGAGTTATCAACTCGGAGCCAACGATTGTGGTCAGATTCCTCCACCTATTACGTTAGATATTTCAGCCGTAAACTGCGATGCTGACTTGCAGGTGCAAAAAACAGTTCTACCGACGAGCCCTACTGTTGGTGACACGGTTACTTTTACGATAACGGTAGTAAATAATGGTCCAAATAGCGCTTCAAATGTTGAAATTATTGAGGCTTTACCTACAGGTTATGCGTTGGTTAGTTTCAATGCTTCTACGGGTTCATATAATTCAAGTTCAGGTTTATGGTCTATAGCATCTTTGGCTAATGGAGCCTCCGCACAATTGCAAATTTTTGCTCAGGTTTTGACATCGGGCAATTATTTGAATACCGCTTTGGTAAGTGCGGTAGAAAATGATCCTGACACTACGGATAATTTATCGTCAGTAACGATAACTCCTGTAAGTCTGATTATTGCCAATGCGGACAGTTATGGTCCATTTGAAAGTTTGGATGGCGGTACCACTCCGAGTGTGCTTGCTAACGACCAATTGAACGGTAATCAGCCAAATTTGACAACCGTTTCATTAACTGTTATCTCCCAGAGCCCGGAACTTACACTTAATCCGGATGGATCCATAACAGTGGGATCGGCTACACCGGCGGGTACATACACGATTAACTATCAAATTTGCGAGTTATCAGATCCATCGAACTGTGATCAGGCCGTTGCTTCGGTATTAGTCGTTCCTTCCCCAATCATTGCAGTTAATGAAACCTATTCGGGTATTAACGGCTTTGCCGGAAATTCGAATGCGGGCAATGCATATGCCAATGACTCTCTGAACGGTTCACCGTTGAGTGTTTCAGCCATTACGGGTACAATTTTAACTCCCGCTGCACCACTTACTGCAGGGGCAAATGTTCCTGCCATGAATCCGGTAACAGGAGTTGTCAGCATTCCGGCCGGAACACCCGCAGGTACCTATGTCATAACGTATCAGATTTGTGAGAACCTCAATTCCACAAACTGTGACAATGCGACCATCACGGTAACGGTTGTCGCGGCTGTAATTAACGCGGTTAATGATACCTATTCGGGTATTAACGGCTTTGCCGGAAATTCGAATGCGGGCAATGCATATGCCAATGACTCTCTGAACGGATCACCGTTGAGTGTTTCAGCCATTACGGGTACAATTTTAACTCCCGCTGCACCACTTACTGCAGGGGCAAATGTTCCTGCCATGAATCCGGTAACAGGAGCTGTCAGCATTCCGGCCGGAACACCC